>NZ_JAMYKT010000006.1:0-308805 GCF_040317515.1 Mesorhizobium sp. M1428 | reverse complement strand
GGCGCCAAAGAAAGATTGAGAAGCACAGCCGGGCAGGTCGGCTCGGCCGCCACCGATATGTCGGGGCGGGTGCGGCAGTCGGCGCAGGACCTGTTCCAGCGCGAACCTCTGGCAATGGCCGTGGTGGGCCTTGCCGTGGGCACAGCCATCGGCGTGATGCTGCCTCACACCGCCGCGGAAGACGAGCAACTCGGCCCCTACCGCGACAAGCTTCGCGACAGTGCTGAGGATCTCCTTGAAGAAGGGGTGGAGCAAGCCAAGCAGGTAGCCGCCGAAGCATATGAGACTGTAAAGGAAGAGGCTGACCGACAGGGTTCCAGCGGCGACGCCGAGACGTTGGTCGACCGCGTCGAGAAAGTCGTGAAAAAGACGGCAAGCAAAACCGAGGAAGCCATTCGCGATCGTTTGCCGGAGACCGACGAGGTTCCCAAATCGAACGAGTCTCCCGAAACGACCTGATAGCGCTGCGGTCGTTCGTGGCTATTCCGACCGCGGGTTGCGTCGCGGTTGGAACATCGAAGTCGGCTAGGAGTCCGCAACGTTCCGCACACAAATGTGGTCGCGACACTCAAGTTATTAGAACGTAGGCGCTCCGGTTCGTTCCGCTTCTTCGCTCTGAATCCGTTCGGTTCTTCGGGCTCTATGAAGCGTGTCTGGCCAACGGCAAAGCGCACAGTCTCAGCAGCACTCTCCATTCTGAAAAAAACAACCACCCCGTCAATTCGACTGGGTGGTTGCCAGGAATTCCTCTCGGCCAGCGGGGCGGCCTAACTCTTGGCGGTCTCTCCCGCCTCACGCAGCCTGCCGTATTGCAAAGTGACGCCGCGCAGATTCTGCTTCAACCAGTCGGCCATTTTCTCTTCTTCGCGGAGATTCTGCTGAAGAGAGCTGGTTGCCTGACTAAACCCTCCGGCCTCGGCGAGTACGAGCAACGAGTTGTAAGCGGCGATCTCGTAATTTTCGAATGCAAAGTTGGCGAAGCTGTTCTTGAGGATTTCGTCGCCGGCTACGGAATGTCCCATCGCGGCCATGCTGCCGACCATCGACATAGCCGTATCCTTCAATGTGGAATGGTCCTCACCGAGGCCATCCAGAATGGATTCCAGGCGGGCGATCTGCCCTTCGGTCTCCGTGATATGCTGCTGCAGGCGGTCGGCGACCTGCGGATAGTTCTCGATCCGCTTGACCTGAGGTTTCATGATCGACAGTGCCTGGTTCTCCATGGCGTGAGCGTTGCGCAGCCCGACAATGAAGATCGAGCGGGTTTCGGAATTGACATCGGTATCCATAGGACTTCCTCGCGATTTGACGTGTAGAACCAAACCGTGGCTATGCCGATTTGTTCCTGGCGAGGTGTTGCAGTTAACCCTGCTCTTCAAGAAATGCTGCAATCGTGTCATTTCAGCGAATAGAGGTAGGCCGCGATATCCCGCGCCTCCTGCTCGGAAATTCTGGTCGAGGGCATTGCCGTGTGCGGATTGACCTCCCTTGCGGCGCGTATCCAACGGACCAGGTTCTCCGGCTTATTGCGCAAGACGCCGCCGATATAGACCCGGGTAGCCAAGTCGGCATCCAGGCGCGGCCCGACCAACCCTTGCGCGCCGGGAACGCCGCTGATCGTGTGGCATCCAGCACAGCCATTGGCCATCATGATGGGTATGGCGCGGGCGCCAACACCGCCGGTTGCATTGTCGGCCTTCTGCTCCACTCGACGGCTTTGCTCGAAGTACAACGCGATCCCGGCCAGAACTGCAACGAGCACGACAATTGCCGCGGCGCCGAGGATGGACCCGGACGGAGTGAAGCGCGGTGTGGCGCGCACGCCAATGCTGCTGGTGGCATTGTCAGTCTCATAAGCAACCTGGCCGAGGCGCTCCGGCCAAAACGTCAGCGCCGCCCAAGCTGCGGCCAGCACGGCAATTACCGCCCCAGCACCAATGACCAGCTTAGACAGCGCGGAGCGCATGCGACACCTCCCATCTTCTCTGTCCACTTGCGCGAATCCACAGACCGGCCAGCAGCAACGCGGCTCCGCCATAAATCAGACCGGCAGGAACCCACATCACCAAGCCGGCGAGCTGCTGGTCCTCCAGCGCGCTAAGGTTCCACAATTCCGCGCCGGCGTCGTTTGCCGGATACCACAGCCTTGGCGAGACCAGCAGCAGTACCCCGAGCAGGCCGGTGTGCAGCGAGGTGAAGAAAAGGTGCATGACTGCGCTGCCATAGGCTTGTTCGCGGCCTGAGCGCGGCAGCAGCACCCACCAGAACAGCAGCCCCGTACCGAAGAAGCTCGTATGTTGCGCATAATGCAGGACACCCCGTGCAAGCGCCGCCTCGAACAGCGCCGGAACGTGCCATGCCCATATCGCGACGCCGTGCAGGAAGGTCGCGGCTACAGGGCGGCTGACGGCGGCCCACACGGTTCGAAGCACCTTCGCGTGCCCGGCTGCGCCAAATGCCAGCCGCAGCTTGGTCGGCAATGCCCACATCATCGCCGCCGCCGGGCAGGAGGCGACCAGCAGGGGCGCCGCCACCGCCATCAACAGCTCGTGCTCGATCATGTGGGCGGTGAAGATGCGCTCGCCCAATGCATGGAGCGGACTGACCAGTGCGGCCGCCAAGATGGCCCAGCCGGCCGCGAACAGCATAGCCTGCCGTAGCCGCAACGGCCGGCTGCGGGCGCTCCGCCGCCACAGCCGAAAGGCGCCTGCCGCGTAAAGCAGTACGGCGACGGTCAGCGGCAGCGTGATCGGCAACGCCAGCGTCCAGCCGGCCTGCGGGGCGCCGGCACCGTAGCAGATCGATGTCGAGAACAGCGCGTCGAAGCTCATCGCAGGCAGCCGTCAAGAATGAGAGAGGCGGCGCCTTGCATGATGATTACCAGTGCAAACAGCACCGCGCTGAGAATGCCGATATTGGCGACGAAATCCTCCGTGGCGCGCGTACGATCCGGTTTAAAGGCGGCACCGCCTTGCTGGCGCGCCCGCCACGACAGCACGCCGCCAAGCAAGGCCAGCACTGTCAGCACCAGCGCAATGACCGGTATGAGGGGAATGCCGTGCGCGCACTGCCACTCCACGAACGCATAATTCAGCTGCGTCGACACCGCCCAGGCCAAGGGCCCGGACAACAGCCCGCCCCATGATGTGCCCAAGCGAAGCGCACGCATCTCAGTCAAGCCTCGGCATCCAGTAGATCAAAAGATAGATCGGGATCCAGGTTGCGACCACGAAGTCCCAGTAGAAGACGTTGTCGCCAACGTCCCCGAAACGCCGGCCGCTATAGCCATGGCGCGTGAACATCAGGGCCGTCAGCACCAGCGTGTCGCCGACGTCGGTAATCAGATGCGTTGTGTGAAGGCCGAGCAGCACCCACAGCATTGAGCCGTACGCATTGGTGTCCCAATAGATGTTGAGGGCCGGAAATTCGAACCACCGCACGACAAGCGGCGCCATACCGAGCAGCGACATGACGATCAGGCCGATGCGCACGGGCACCATGGCACAGGCTTCCGCGTAGCGGTTCAGTATGTGGTTGGGCACCACGCTTGCGAGCAGCAACAGCGTGACGATGGTACCCGGCCAATGGTTGGGCGGCGGCACGCCCAATGGCCATTTGGGCGACAGATAGGCGAGGTAAAGATAGGTGCCTGCGGCGAGCGCGAAGCCGGTGCCCTCCAGCGCCATGAAGGCGAGAGTGCCCCACCAGGTCGGGCTGCGCGGTCCGAGTCCGAAGGTCGGGAGGTCGGAAAGATCGGCGGCAGAACGCTGTTTCATTCCTCATCCTCCGGATCGCCTTTCGGCCAGAACCAACCGATCAAAGTGATGGCGATCGGCCCGGCTCCCCAGACCACTGCCCAAGGGCTGAAGATTGAATAGAGAAAGGTGGCGCCGATCGCGAGCGCAGCGAACAATGGCCAGATCGACGGCGTCGCCGACTTCTCGCGCACATCGGGATGCGCCTCAGCCACGGTCGAAATAACAAGTTCGCGCGCGTCGACGCGAAGCCCGGTCGCGACAGGCAGCGTGTCACGTTCGGCCCAGAGCGGCTCGGCGTTGCTAACCACCGGAATCCGAGCGAAATTATAGCTCGGCGGCGGAGAGCTCGTCGCCCATTCTAGCGTGCCTGCATTCCAGGGATTGTCCCCGGCCGGGGCGCCCCTCGAGGCGCTGTACACCAGGTTTATAGTGAACAGAACGAAGCTCAGGAACAGGACGACAGCGCCGGCTGTGATGAACAGGTTGATGTTGCCCCAGCCGAGCTCAACCGGATAGGTGTAGACCCGGCGCGGCATGCCCCACAGGCCGACAATGTGCATCGGAAAGAACGCCGCATTGAAGCCTATGAAGGCAAGCCAGAAGTGCCAGCGTCCGAGACGTTCGCTCATCATCCGGCCGGTCATTTTGGGGAACCAGAAATAGGTCGCGCCGAGCAGCGGGAATACCGACCCGCCGATCAGCACGTAATGGAGATGCGCGACCACGAAATAGGTGTCGTGCACTTGCAGGTCCAATGGCACCGACGCCAGCATCACGCCGGTCAGGCCGCCCGCGACGAACGTGAAGAAGAAGCCGAACACGAACAGCAGCGGCGTCCTGACTATCGGCTTTCCGTCCCACAATGTCGCCAGCCAGCAGAAGATCTGCAGCCCGTTCGGGATGGCAATCAGCATGCTCGATGCCGTGAAGAAGCTCGCGCCGAGCTTTGGCAGGCCGGTTGCGAACATGTGATGGACCCACAGGCCGAACGACAGAAACCCGACCGCAATCAGCGACAGAACCATGCCTAGATAGCCGAATACCGGACGCCGGGCGAAAGCGGCAATGATCGAGGACACCATGCCGGTGGCCGGGAGGAAAATGATATAGACTTCGGGGTGGCCGAAGAACCAGAACAGGTGCTGGAAGAGCAGTACGTCGCCGCCCTCGGCGGGATTGAAGATATGGGTGCCGACCAGGCGGTCGAGGATCAGGAACGTCGACGTGATCATGACCGCCGGCATAGCGAATACGATCACGAAAGAGGTGACCAGCATCGCCCAGACGTAGAGCGGAATCTTATCCAGGGACATGCCCGGCGCGCGTTGCTTCAGCACGGTGACGATGGTGGCGACCGCGACCGCCAACGATGAAACTTCGGTATAGGTGATCATCTGCGCCCACACGTCGGAGCGCTTGCCTGGCCCGAATTCAGGACCGGACAGCGGCACGTAGGAGAACCAGCCGACGTCGGGTGCCATGTCGAGTGCAAACGACACCCAGGCGAAGAGGCCACCCGAGAGATAAATCCAGAAGCTGAATGCATTGAGGCGCGGAAAGGCGATGTTGCGGGTGCCGACCATCAGCGGAACGAGGTAAATGCCGGTCGCCTGAACGATCGGCACTGCAAACAGGAACATCATGGTCACGCCATGCATGGTGAACAGCTGGTTGTAACGGTCGGGCCCGATCAGCCCGCGCTCCGGCCCCGACAGCTGGACGCGCATGGCAACGGCGCTGAGGCCAGCGAGGCACAGGAACACGAAAGCGGTGATCAAATAGCGGCGCGCAACGATCTTGTGGTCGACGCTCGACAGCGCACCGATGATGCCCGGAGCCGTCCGCCATGTCCGCGCCAGCCGACGCTCAAGGCTTGCGTCGTCGAGGCCGGTATCGCGAGGACCATCGCGCTCGGGAGCCAGGTCGCCCTTTTGTGTCGCCTCGCGCTGCTTGGCGAGGTCCCGCTCATGGGCCAGGTCGGCGCTGCTCATTTCAGGCCCTCGAGATAGGCTACGATCGCATTCAATTCGTCCCCGTTCAGTCCAACGACGGGCATGTGGGCACCTGGCTTGATCCCTTGCGGATCGGCTATCCAGGCCGCGAGATTGCCGCGGCTCATAGCCAGCGTTCCGGCAGCGAGCGTCCGCCGGCTTGCTACATGGGTGAGGTCGGGAGCGACCGTACCGCCGGCGATAGTGCCGCCGATCTTGTGGCACATCACGCATGGCCGCTTGAGGAACAGGTCGTGGCCGGCTTTGGCTTCAGCGGATACGGGGGCGGCCGCCGGCCGCAGCTGGTCGTTCAGCCACGCGTCGAAGACGGGCCGGGGTTCGGCGACGATGAAGGTGCTCATATTGGCATGCTGCGCGCCGCAGAACTCGGCGCACTGGCCGCGATAGACGCCGGGCTTGTCCGCCCTGAGGTCGAGAACGTTCTCGTGGCCAGGAATGAGGTCCAGCTTGCCCGAGAGGTTCGGCACCCAGAAGGAATGGATGACGTCCGTCGAGGTCACTACGAGCCGCACCGGCTCGCCCGCCGGGATGTGGATTTCATTGGCGGTCGTCAGGATGCGGTTCGGCTGATCGTTTTCGTAGCGAACCTCCCACCACCATTGATGCCCGGTCACGCGGATCGTCAGCGCCGTGTTCGAGCCGATGGCGGCGAGCGTCCGGTTAGAGAAGTAGCTCAGCAGCGTCAGGCCGACCAGGATCAGGGCGGTTGCGGCGAGTGCGGCGACGACAATTCGCATCTTGCTGCGCTCGGCGGCAGCATCGAGGACAAGCGGATCGCCGACGGGCGCCGCGCGCCGGGCCAATGGCACGATCAGCATGGCCATCACCAGAAGCCAGACCACCGTGCACAGCGCGGTGAAAAACCAGATCAGCCATGCAAGCTCGCCCGCGGCCGACCCTTTCGGGTCGAGCGCGGATTGCCAGCCGCTGCATCCTGCAAGGAGCAGCATGCAGGCTGCGCCGCAGCACACCCTGCAAACAAGGCGGTTCACGGCGACTTCCCCAGCGTGGCGGCATCCGGCAGGCGATTTTCGGACGGATGGGGCATCATGTCGTCGTCGCGGCTCGGCGCGGCCGATTTCGATGCGTTGCCGCTCAGCGCGCGGACGAAGGCGGCAAGCTCCCAGATCTGGTCGTCCGGGATCTTGTCACGGAAGCTCGGCATTCCGTTCGGCCGGCCGTCTCTGATCGTGGCGTGGATGCTTTCGATCGAGCTGCCATAGAGCCACTTCTGGTCCATGAGGGCCGGACCCATGCCGCCACCGCCATTGGCATGGCAGCCGGAACAGTTGAACCAGTTGAACAGACGCTTGCCCTCGCTGAGGTGGAAGGCGTTGGCCTCGAACACGCCGGCCTTGGTGTCGGACGAGGCCGGCCGTTGGCCGCCCGGCTCGAGGGCCGTCACGGCTGCCGGCTGGTCGCCCGAGCCGAGCGCCGACTGTGGACGCGTGTCGCGTTCTTCACGCTGGCACCCGGCAACCGCGAGGATTGCGAACACCAGCAAGGGAAGACCGCGCTTCATTTCAAGGCGCTCCGACAGGGTCGAAGCGGGGCACCTGGTAGGCCGCCAGGATCGCGTCGATATCGGCGCGGTGTCTGGTCAGGGCGGCGTTCACCTCGCTGCGCAGCGTATCGTCGCCACGGCGCACGCCCATCGAGATGTCGTAGATCATCGGCAGTTGCGGGCCGTCCACGCGCGGGGAGACCGGCGTGATCCGCAGCGCCACCTTCTGCCTGGACGCGAAGTAGCCGGCCAGCGGTCCCCAGACCACGGCCATATCGATGTCGCCATTCGCGACCGCCTCGACGATGCGTGCTGGCGGGTTCGGCGCCGAATAGTCGCCATAGACGGGGAAACCGATGAGATGGCCGACGATGCCGCGACGGCCAAGCGCCTCGACGGGCGGCGAGTTGGCGCCGTCGTCCCCGATCAGCTGGACACCGATGTGCAGATCGCGCAGGCGAGGATCGTTGAAGGACGTGATTTCCGGCGCATCCTTGCGTGTCACGAACACATAGGAAGACCGGTAGTAGGGCGCGGTGGTGCGCAGCATCTCTAGGTTGGCGGGCGTGCCGGGCACCAGATCGCACAAGCCGGCTTTCAGCGTGTTGCGGACGAAGCCGCGCCGCTGTGCCCACCACGTGTAGGAAACAGTCGCACCAAGCTCCCGGGCGACGAGTTCGGCAATCTTGTTTTCAAAGCCTTCTCTCGCGGCATTGGAGAACGGCATGTTGTTGGGATCGGCGCAGATCCTCAGCTCGCGCGCATCGGCAACGGCGGCAACAAGCGAGAGCGCCAGTGCGCCGACCGCGACGCCAAACCGCCGAGAAGATTTTCTCCGCGCGCGCGCGTCTCGGCCGATCGTCTCAAGGCAGCCGGAACACATACAGCGTACCTCCCGGCGTGGTTACATCCTTCAGATCCTTCATGACGTTGACGAAGCCGAGCGCGGCGGTGGCGTCGCGCGGGTCGAGATCGCCGGATACGATCGCGCCGGCCCAGCCACCGACGCCCGAAAGAATCGCGACATATTGGTGCCCGTCCGGGCCGCGATAGGTGATCGGCTGGCCGATGATGCCGGACGACGTCTTGAACTGCCAAAGCAGTTCGCCGGTCCTGGCGCTGACCGCCTTGAACCAGCCTTCCATCGTCCCATAGAACACGACGTTGCCAGCGGTGGCGACGGCGCCGCTCCACACCGGAAAGTTCTCCTTCAGGCTCCACGCCGGCTTGGCGGCGGCGACATCCCAGGCGGTAAAAGCACCGCGATTGCCGCCCGGCCCGGGAATCATGCGCACATTCATGCCGACATAGGGCGTGCCGGCGATGTAATTCACTTCGAGGCCTTCCTCATCCATGCACATATTGTTGTGCGGAATGTAGAGCAGGCCGGTCTTGGGAGAGAACGCCGAAGGCTGCCAGTCCTTGAGGCCGGACGCGGTCGGGCAGATGTCGCGCACTACCTTGCCGGTGCCGGTCTTCTTGTCCGGATTTACAATCAGCCGGCCGGTCTTGAGGTCGACGCCCTTGGTGGAATTGACCGGCCCGAACGGCACTGCCGACAGGACCTCGCCCGTGGTGCGGTCCAACAGATAGACGTAGCCGTTGCGTTCCGGCCGCACCAGCACCTTGCGGGCCTTGCCCTGCCAGGTCATGTCGAGCAGCACCTGCTCGTTGATGCCGTCGTAGTCGTGCAAATCGTGCGGCGTCCATTGGTAGAACCATTTGGCTGCGCCGGTGTCGGGATCGCGGGCAAAGATGCCGGCGGTCCATTTGTTGTCGCCGGGCCGCAGATCCGGATTCCATGGGCCGGGATTTCCAGTGCCATGGAAGATCAGGTTGAGGTCCGGGTCGTAGGAGATCCAGCCCCACACATTGCCGCCGCCGATCTTCCAGGCGTCGGGCGGCCACGACGTGACGCCGAGATCCTTGCCCTTGTCCATGTCGTAATGCGGCTTGAAATCCGGACCGATCAGCACCTCGGCGTCAGGGCCGGTATTGTAGGCCGTCCAGACGACGTGCCCGTCGCCGGCGTCGAGCGCCTTGATCCAGCCGCGTACGCCCATTTCGCCGCCGGAATTGCCGACCAGCACTTTGCCCTTCACCACCAGCGGCGCCATGGTGATGGTCTCGCCGATGTTGATGTTGCCGATGTGGGTGTTCCAGACCGGTTTGCCGGTGGCCGCATCGACGGCGATCGTGTGGCCATCGAGCGTGTTGAAATAGATGCGCCCTTCGAAGAAGGCTGCACCGCGGTTGACCACGTCGCAACAGGCAACGCCCTGCGCCGCACGTTCGGGATTGGGCTCGAACTTCCACTTCATCGGCGCGCCGGGCTTGGTAAGGTCAAGCGCGTAGAGGATGTTGGGAAACGGCGTCACGATGTACATCGTGTTGCCGACCACCAGGGGCGCAGCCTCCTGGCCCTTGTTGATGCCGGTCGAGAAGGTGAAGGCCACCTGCAGGGTCTTGACGTTGTCTTCGGTGATCTCCGCGAGATCGCTGTAGCGGGTCGAGGCGTAGTTCTTTGCCGGCATCGCCCACTGGCCGTCGTCGGGCGGAGCGGCTGCGGCCGGCGGATTTATCGCGGGGCTTGACGTTGACTGAGCAACCGCCGCGGTAATCAGCGCGAAGCCGGCCAGCAGCGTCCATCCCAGCATCGCGGCCATTGGTCTTTTTCCGTCCTTAGACACGCTGATTCTTGCCACCTGTCGCGCTTTCCTCATTTGCGTATCGAGCCGCCGACGCCGGCGCCGAGCTCGGCAGCCACGTCCGCTTCGGTTCCGGCACACAATGGATGCCCCCATCCGGAAGGGCTCTTGCCGCCGGGATCGAGGTCGTAAATGATAGCGTCCTTGCGGTTTGGGTTGACGCCGGCCGGTACCTTGTCAAGCCCGAGTGCGGCACGCACGCGCCAGGCGACATTGTGGTCGGCACAGGAAGAATCGCCGCTTATCCCGAGAGCCCCGACGATCCCCTTGCCGTCGTAGAGAGCCAGGCCCCCGCCAAACACGACGACACCGCCGATCGGCTTTCCCAGCATCGGATCGCTGGAGCTTCCAAATGTCGAAGGGTCGCCCGCATAGGCCACCGCTGGATTGACCGGATTGGTGGCCTGCAGGCCGAATAGAGGCCCGCCAGGCTGCACCGGCGCATAGAGGTTCGCGGTCGACAACGCCATCTGGGCGAGGCTGAGCCCGTTGGCGGTATTGGCTTTTTCGGCGGCGATCAGCCGGCTGCCGGGCCACTGGGCATCGGCGGTAGGCCCGCTGAACGCGACGGCGCAGACCGTTCCGTCGCGAGCCACGACTGCCGCCCATTCATTAGTGTCGAAACCGCCATTGCCGGGGCCGCCGCTGGCTTTGACGTTGGCCTTGAGAGCGGCAAACAATTTGTCGTGGTCGGCCGGGCAAGGTGCTTGGGCCCAAGCCTTTTGCTGGATGGCGCCGATCGTAAGCAGGAACACACATAATGCGACTGAGGCAATCCGCTGGCGATCCATTAGCTGCGCCGTGTTTGTTGAACACTCCCAACGCGTGAGAGGCGCAGAAGTGCCAAAGGGAACGAAATAAATATCGGATGTGGTGAGCCAACTCGGTGGCCGGCGCTCGGGGCACATTCCATCGGAAATCGGAGTTACTCTTCCCGGTGGCCCGGGCTCGGCTGGAACGGAGCGGCACCTATCGCAGTTGTGTCGGATGCAGTCTGCAGTCGAGCAATTGGCTCAATCAGTGAAAGAGCGACGAGCGATCCTGTTCGTTGGAGCCGGGGTGTCGATGAGCGTCGGCTTGCCGTCTTGGCAAAAGCTCATCGAGCACATGCAAAAGGAACTCGGCCTTCACGAGGACATGATCGGCGCACCGGAGGCCAGCTATCAGGCTCTTGCCGAATACTACCGGCTGAAGCAGGGGAGCCTCGGTCCTTTGCGCAGTTGGATGGATCGCGAATGGAGCGTGTCGCGGGAAAAAGTGCAGCGGTCGGCAATCCACAAGCTCATCGTGGCGCTCGATTTTCCGATTATCTACACCACCAATTATGATCGCAACCTCGAGGTTGCCTTCGAGATCCATGGCCGGCCTTTTGTGAAGGTGGCCAATGCCAAGGATTTGCCCAAGGCCACTGGCGAGGTGACGCAGATCATAAAATTCCACGGCGATTTCGACGACGACAAATCACTGGTTCTGGCGGAGACCGATTATTTTGAACGGCTATCGTTCGATTCGCCGCTCGATGTGAAATTTCGGGCCGACGCGCTCGGGCGCACTATCCTGTTCATCGGCTACAGCATGTCGGACATGAACATTCGTCTGCTGTTGCACAGGCTTTGGCAGACCTGGCGCCGCTCCGGCTACGAGAAGAACCGTCCGAAATCCTTCATCTTTATGCCGCAGCCGAGCATCGTCCAGGAGGCTGTCCTAGGCCACTGGGGCATTGATATGCTGACCGAAGAGGCCGACGATCCCGAAGACGCGCTGCTCGCATTCCTGAACGAACTCATGGACAGGGTCGGCCGGCCAGACGGCGCGTGAGAAACTTGCGCAAGCGAATTGGTCAGGGAGTGGGAACCGGCTGATCCGATGTGAGTTCGGGAGGACTAACGCATACGGGACCGAGCCTCGATGGGCGCGCGCAAACACAAGCGAAGAATGCATGTAAAAGACGACCTGCCGGCCGAGTTGGCCCATGAGATCGAGTTTTTTGCCCGCAGGTGCGGCCTGACGAGGGACGAAGCGCTCAAGATGATGCGAGATGCCGGCCGGTTGAAGGACGGCGCGAAGGCATCTTACGAAACCGGGGCGAAGTAGCGGCATGGATCCCGCTTCGTGGACGGCTTTTGTCGGAACGGTCATCCTGATGCAGATGCCGCCGGGGCCCGACAGTCTGCTGGTGATTGCGCGCGGCATCGGGCAGGGCCGTGATGTTGCCCTGTTCACCGTCCTGGGAATGACCTTCGGCGCCGGCATGGTCCAGTTGCCGCTCCTTGCCCTCGGCATATCGTCGCTCGTCCAGGCATCGCCGCTTGCCTTTGCCATGCTTCGTTGGGCAGGCGCAGCCTATCTGGTTTGGCTTGGATCGCGTTTGGTGTTGTTGCCGTCAGCCAGCGTCGCCGTCAAGGAGCCGCACAATGTCGGACCGCTTGTAGCCGCACGCGAAGGAATGATCGCCAATCTGATAAATCCCTGGCCGCTAACCTTCATGGTGGCTTTCCTTCCGCAGTTCGTCGATCCTGCTCGCGGATCGGTCACGCTGCAATTGCTGCTGCTCGGTGGCACCCAGAAAATGACCGGTGTGCTGGTGCTGGGCACATATGCACTCGCATCCGGCACGCTCGGGGCCTGGATCATGAAAAGGCCGAAGGTAAGGCTCTGGCAGCAGCGGCTGGCAGGTTGCTTCGTCGTCGGTCTCGGTATGCGCATGGCAGTCGGTGGTGGCGCGCACCGCTGAGGATCGAGCTATGCAGCGGCCGTCATGGATGGAACATCCGCCGACAATTTTCGTTGACATGCTCCACAAGGCGAGAGGTCGAACATGTCAAAGGTCCAAGCCGCCACCCCGGAGCGTTTGCAGCAGCTCAGGCTCGAGGCGACCGCGCACTTTGCGCCGCTCATATTGCGCGAGGCGTTGGTCCGTCTCTGCCGCGCCTGCGGAAGCGACAGCCTCGACCGGTTCGAGAAGACTATGGTCGACCAAATCGAGGCATCGCGTGACGAAAAGGCCGATTTCGACACGATGAAGGAATTTGCCATCGAACAGCTCTATGGCTGGATTCGAGAAGTCAGGTCTTCACCGGACATGACACAGCCGCTGGAGAAGTTGGACGCCCGCAGGACGTCCGGCCGATCGGAAGAGCCGCAAACGCTGGAAGACCAGTTGCAGGCAGGCCTGGAAGATTCCTTCCCGGCAAGCGACCCGCCGGCGGTCGTCTCCACTGCGATCCCAGGCGGATCGAAGAAGCTGGTCGGAACGGACGAAATCCTCAGGCAAAAGGGGGAGAAGGAGGGCGAGGGCGCGAGCCATTCGTGATAGGGTTGGCCTGGACGGAACTGCGGGAAGGCAGCCCCTGCCGGTTCATCCGCTGTCCGACATGAGGGCTGTCGGGGCACGCGCGTCATGCGGCTCGCCTTCGACAAGAATGTTCGCCTCCCAAGCGGCGTCTACAAATGCCTGGCGTGCTTTGGCGGCCGTGATTTGACCGGTCCGGGCGCGGTTCAATACATCAGCGGCTACCAGCGCCAGCGGAGCGTTGCGCGCCGGCCATTTCTCGCTGTTCAGGCAATATATTGCTTCGAAAACGGAACTGACCAATCGCGATCGCCCGGGCTTGCCGAAATAGATGCAAACAGGAGTATCGAACTCTATTCTCAGCATCATATTCCTTCCCGTTCACGCAGCTGGCCGCTTCATGTAGGCTGCGAGTAATCAGCCTCCAGGGTCTACCGGGCCGTCCGACGGGAGCTTCAGCCAACCATCGTGGGCCTTCGCAGGTATTTCGGCTGCGATATCGTGCGCCAGAATGCCCGCCTTGCGGGCGAATGTTTCGAACGCCGCGTGTACCGTCTCGGCATCGAGCTCGTCGGCCAGCCCGGCGCGACAGGCGTCGAACGCCGCCTTGTGCGCTGGACCGCGACTGGGCCATTCGTTTAACACGTCATAGGCCTGCCAAATATTTTCGACATAGCGAGGGAAACCAAGGCCGACGAGAATTGGAACGGGGCGGCCAAACGATTTTGTTGTCATCTGTGTCTCCGCGAAAGACTTGTCGCATCAACGCCCGGGGGCGGACACGAGGCCCATGCTCTTTAACGCGGGATTGCTGCACGGGTTGCAGCGGGTTTTTTCGATCGGGCGCAGCCGGTCCTGGCGTCACTTGTTGGTCCGCATCTTTTGCCGGGGATTGATACCGCCTTGCGGCGTGGTGTCGTTCTCGACATCGCCTTCGAACGTGTTGTTGCCCTGATCGAGCCGGTCGCCCTCCTTGATCGTGCCCCTGGAACTGCCGATGCCGGGATCGTTGGCAAGATCGCTATCGGCCGGCGTTTTGCCTTTGGCGTGCTTGTTTCCTGTCATGAACTCCTCCTGTTTCTTGAGATGGGCCGTCCTTGAGGTGGCGCCAAGGCCGCTGCGAGATCGCATTCCGACGCGCCAAATAGCGGCGCCCGAATTGTCGGACGACCTTGATTTGAACTCGGCGATCCCGGTGGTTGTTCCGTCAAAAATGCCGCCGTCGGCCGGGATTGCCCAGCCAAGCCCTCTCCGGTTTCTGGAAGGTTTCTGGAGCCGGGTGATTTTCGCCAACCGGAACGATCTTTCGCCCAATGCATTTAACTGGTCTGCGCTCACGAACTCATTCTGGACGGGAGCTGGACCATTGCCACCCACAGCCTACGCCTTGGCGACCCGCGAAACCGAAGAAGTTTCCATCGTCGACCTCATACCCGCTTTGAGGGCTTTCGCCCGTACCTTCTGCCGCACTCCCGATGATGCCGACGACCTGGTTCAGGAGACGCTGACCAAGGGACTGGCCAACATTGACAAGTTCGAGGCTGGAACGCGCATGAAATCATGGCTCTTTACCATCATGCGCAACACCTACTACACGCGTGTCAGGGCTGCGGTGAGGGAAGCGCCCGGCCTGCTCGACTGCGCTTCGCTTCGGCCGATCTCGGAAGCGACGCAGGAATGGTCCGTACAGGGCAAGGAAGTCCACCAGGCCATCCAGAGGCTTCCCGAGCACCAGCGCGAGGTTCTGATGCTGATAGGCGTGCTGGGCGTCAGCTATGAGGAAACGGCCGAAATATGCGGTTGCGCGGTGGGAACCGTGAAGAGCCGGCTCAACAGGGCACGCGCCGGCGTGCTGGAATACCTTGGCGAAAGTTCCTCGCAAACCCTGATGGAAAGGCGCAGCTATCTGTCCGAAGGACAACTGGACTTCGAAGCCGAGAGGCGCCGCTAATATATGTCACGTTAGTTACTGGTTCCGCGCAAGCGCCTTTCGACAAGCGCATGCTGCAATTCGACCGCAAGTTTGGTCAGCCGGTCAGGAACCCTTTCCTGTTCGATGGCCGCAAGCAAGGAAGCGATTTCCCGGTCTATCGTCAGATCGGCACGCGTGCTGACGGAATCTTCCCTTGAGCGAGCCATCGCGTTCTCTTGGCAAATGTTGGTCCCTTCACCTCACTCTGGTGGCAACAGTGCGAGTTTGCAAGAATTTGCAGACTATCCATGCGACCGGTTTCGGTCCTTGCACAGCTTCGTCAGCGGTTAGCTCTCACGGCGTTTCAATTGCTCGCCGGCTGCAAGCCACATGCTGCCGCAACGATCACTCTTCAGGCCGCCGATCCGCTGAACGATCCTGGTACTGCTCGGACTTGACCCGATTGCCGTCGAGCCCACGCTCCTTGGTGTGCTGCTTCTTGTCTCTGTTGGACAGAACGGCGTTCTCTCCGATCTTGTCCTTGGGAAGATCGGTCATCGCGCCAGCGCCAGCGCCTTTGCCGTGACTGCCGCGACCGATGTGCTTCTTGCTGCCGGACGCCATCTTGTCCTCCTTCATACTGTCGAATAGCGGCTTATCCCGTTCGGCATCCGAACCAGCGTTGGGCCGCAATGTTCCGCCGGAAATCGTAAGCAGGAAGGCATCGCCGTCCCAGTGCCGGAACGGCTTTTCGCCATCGACGAGGACTTGCATGCCATTTGCATTGGCGAAGCTTTGAACGTCGGCGCGATCCAGCGCCGGCGATCCGCGATATGAATAATTCAAAAGCACGGCCATGCCTGGCCTCTTCAGCACGCGCGCGATTTCCACGAAATGTCGCTCCGCGAGGCCGGCCAGCACCAGATAGGGAAAGCTGTCGACAGCCAGCACGCGGTCGAAGTTGGCATCGCAAAAATCGGCAAGATCGAAACCGCGGGTAGGGTGGAATTCTACATTGCCGAGCCCCGCGCATCGCCGGCGGGCGATCGAGATCATCGCCGGGGATATATCGCTGCCGACGATCCGGTGCGACAGAGCAGAGAGCGCCTGTTCGAACCGACCGATACCACAGCCGATGTCCAGTATATCGCGGCTGGTGCCGGTAAAGCCTCGCCTCTCCAGCCAAGCAACGATCTCAGCCGTAGCGGCAGAGAGTTTTTCCTCATTGCCCAGAGACGACAGCTGGACGCTCGCCGCCGGGGAAATCGCCGCCGCCGCATCAAACCCCGCCGCCAGCCGCTTGACGACCGCATCGTCGGTCTCGCCCTCGCCACGCTCGTGCCGAACGGCACCACCCGTTTTGCGCAGCGTGGCGAAGATTTCGGGCCTGCGCTGGAGCAGGTCGGCAATCCGTTGCAGTTTTGCCGTCTTTCGCGGGTCGGCCGAGTGCGTGTCTTGCGCAATTTTCGCCAGTTCTGCGGCTTCGATTCCTGTCTCGAAACGGAGAGCCAGCCTGGCGATGACGGCATCGACGCCGGCACCGTCTGCCATGCAGTCCTCCAGCACCCGCCTTGCTGATGTCGACCGCCGAGATCCCGGCTGGGTCGCGCTCATCGCCCTTTGCTCCGCGTCCAGATCTTGCGCATCGTCCACCGGTCGACGGCGCCCCAGCTGTATTTGTAAGCCTCTTGTCCGCGCAGAAAATCGAACTCTTCCGCACCTTCGCAGATCGCCTGCCTTATCGCCTGGCCGATGAGCAGCGCGCCGGGACTTTCCTCGGCATAGGCCGGATCGAAGCCACCGAGATAAGCGCAAGCGCGGCCACGGTGATGGAACCCGTAATAGGCGCCCACGACCGCGTCACCGATCGTGATAAGCCAGCATCGGGCAAGCACCCGTGCGGCCAGCTGCGGCAGCGCCTGACGGTGGAATGCTTCCACGCGGGAATCGGACAGGACGCCGTCGCCGTGTCCGGCCCAGCGCGCGCGGTGAAGGCGGATCAGGTGATCGAGGAATGTCTGCGGATCGGACAAAGCGGGTTCGATGAAGACCCGGCCGCGACTCGACGCGGCCCTGTGGGCGCGCCGCAATTGGCGCCTCCGCCGCGCCGGAACACAGCCTTGAAGCGTCTGATCGCCGGCGAGGGCGAGCACCGGGCAAGCGGCGTGACCGACGGCCTGGCACGATTCGAGCGCGGCATGCCTGATGGCAAGGCCGGCGGCGCCGGGCGGCAGGTCCTGTAAGATCCACTGTGACCAGCCGAGGGAAAGAGCCGTGTCGGCGATGGCGGCGCCCACCGGTTCGGCGATCTTGGGAATACAAAGGACGTCCAGATAGTCGCTCAACGAAATCCCGAGCGGAAGCAATCGCGCGCCGGATTCCTGATGTTCCAGATAGAGTGGCGCCAGGCCGACCAGATCGTCGCCACTCCAGACGGCCACCGTCGCTAGCTCGCCGGGAGCGAATGTCCGCCACCACGCCATCAGCCATGCGGGAGACTGGAACGGCGTCGCCGAGGGACTGCGCGACCAAAGCTCCCACCAGTGCGGCTCGAGGGCTTCCAGGTCCGCCGGATCGTCGATGATCTCACTGCGGAGCATGTTCCGCTCACCTCGCCGTCGCGAGCTGCCCGCTGTCTGTGCCGAGCCGTGCCAGCGCCCGATAGGCGTCCGTGTAGGAGGAAACCATGCGATCGAGTGAAAACCGCCGCCGCGCCTCGGCCCGGCAGGTCTCGGGGTCCAGGCCGGGTGCGGCAACGATGGCTTGCGCCATCTCGTCGACATCCCCGACCAGATACCCGGTCTTGCCGTGCTCGACCACATCCGGTAGTGCGCCATTCGGGAAGGCCACCACGGGGGTGCCGCAGGCGAGCGCCTCCATGGCGACGAGCGAACTGGTTTCCGCGGCAAGGCTCGGAATGACCAGGCAGCGGGCTGTGTTCAGCAGGCGCCGCTTGGCGACAAAGCCGAGCGGACCAAGGAAGCGGCGCCGGTCGTCCAGCCGGGGTTCGACCTCGTCGCGAAAATACGCGGTGTGCGTTTCGTAGAGGTAGACTTTGCCGCCGACGACCAGCGGCACACCGGCCTTCTTGGCTGCGTCCAGCGCCAGATGGATGCCCTTTTCCGGGCAGACGCGGCTGAGCACGAGCGCAAAGTCGCGTTTGGCCTGCGGGTCGCTCAGCGCGTCGATGTCCACTCCGTTTGGGATCGGTTCGATGAGCCTGGCTCCCGGTGGCGCGGTTCTTTGCTGAGCCGCCGATACCGCATGCAGCCACAGATCCTCCCGCGCCGGATTGAGAGCGTCGGCCGGATACCAGTCGAGCGGCAAATGCAGGGTCACCAATGTCGGCCCGTCGCCCGGCAGATAGGCGTCGAAATCGATACCGTGCAAATGCACCACGTCGATCGGCCAGCGGGCGCGCGCGGTAGCAATTGAAGCGCGATGAGCACGCTGCGCCCGGCGCTTCGCCGCTTCATCGAGCACGCCCGGTTCGGCCGGCGTCTCGATGAGGACACCCGCAGCGCTCGAGCCCCGGCAGCCGATCACGATCGAGCGGTGTCCGGTCTGTACGAGCGCCTGGTCGAGCATCGACAGCACCTGCTCGGCGCCGCCGACCGCATCCGGCCCCACCGGGGCGAGGGGATAGGCGACGTTGAGGACGGTGAGCGTCATGGCTGGAGAGCCGAAGCTCCTCACGCTGCGGAGGCGCGCAGCCTGCCGACGGAAGGGGCAGCGATGCTGCCGGAATAGCGGCGCGTCATTGCCGCGCAGAACTCGGCGAATTCCTCCGGCACCAGCGGCGGGCTGCTGTGGTGCGGCATCATTCCGCGGTGTTCCGGCGTGAAGCAGAAAGTAACGGTCACGTCGAAGTCGGCCAACGCCTCCATCTGCCTGTCGAACCAGTCAAGCGCGTTCGGCCTGAAGCTGTCGGCCCAGGAAAGCCCGGTGCGCAGATTGGTGACGCCGAGGCGTTTCATCCAGGCAACGGCGTCGTCCAGCCGGTGATCTTCGAAATGGAACCACTGCACCAGTCCCATTGCCGGGGTATGGTGCAGGAACTCCTCGAGCGCGGGCTTTGGCGTGCCGTCCTGGCGAAGCAGGCCCATGTAGAAATGGCGATAATAGGAAGAGCCTTCCGCCTCGCGATGGCGCGTCGTCGCTTCCCACTCGCGCGGCAGGTCGTAGAGGCTGTACCATTGGATGCGCGGTGCGTTGCCGATCAGCAATTCCGCGGTCCGGCGCAGGCCCCAGACCTGTACTTCTTCGGCGCCGAAGGTCGATACGCCGACCTCGCTGACCCATACCGGAAGATCGGTAACGGCCGAGATCTCGCCGATCTTCTGCGGCCATTCGTGGATCTGCCAGAGGTTCCAGTCGAGCGGAAAGCCGTGCACGGCGACCGCGTCGACATGATCGAGCACGCCGAACTCCTTCATCCTTGTCATGAAGCCGGCATCGATCGGCGAGATGCCGCCAAGGACTTTGGTCAAGGCGGAATTCTCCGACGCGATCGCGTCGGCGGCCAGGATTGCCGTAGTGGCGAAGCGGCTCCAGTCGGGGTCGAGCTCGGGATCCCAGTGGGATTTGTTGTTGGGCTCGTTCCAGATCATCGCGGCTTCAATCATTTATCTGTCCTTTCGACGGGTAGACGGCGCCGCCGCCGGCCGGTACGTCGGCGGTGCGGCAGAAATAGACCTCCTGCTCCGGTTGCAGCACGATCTCGAAGCCGGCGCTGCGCAGCATGGCTTCGGTGCAGGCGCGATTGGGAATCCACCAGTTGGTCGGGTCGTCGGCGTAACGATGCTCGATGAAATGCAGCTTTGGGAACTCCGGCCGGTCGAACAGGTCGTGGGTCCAGAAATGATAGTTCTGCTCGAGCGCCGGCACGTTGGTGCTGCCGCGCTGCATCGACTGGAAGATCATCAGGTCGTCGGCGACATGCTCCCGGATCAGATCGAGTGCAAGCAAAGGATGGCGCAAATGGTAGAGCACGCCCATGAACAGCACGATGTCGAACCGCTCGCGCAACGCGCCAACGTCGTAGACCGAGAGCTGCCGGAATTCGATGTCGCAGTCCGCTACCTCGGCGGCAAAGCGCGCCTGCGCCAGGTAAGCCTCATCGAAATCGATGCCAAGCACGCGGCCGGCGCCGCGGCGTTTCATCTCGATCGAATAGAAACCCGCATTGCAGCCTATGTCGAGCACCGCCTTGCCGGAAAGATCGGCGGGAATCGCGTCGGCGAATTTGCGCCATTTGATTAGCGGATAGTTGCCAAGGAAATGGTCGGGAGCGGTTTCGATGCCGGCCAGTTCCATATTGTGGAACCATGGGCCGAGCGCGTCGATACGGCGGCGGATTTCGGCATCGGAATGCAGCATGGCTAGCCTCCTTCGCCTGCGAGGATAGGAACGTGCTGGTGGCCTGGCAGTGTAATGGCGGCTTGGTCGTCCTTGGTACCGGCGGCGCTTTCAAGCAGCCGCAGTGCGGTGCGGTAGCCGTTGAAGGTGCCGACGTCGACATAGGCGGTGCCAGCCTTGATGCCATAGGCTTCGCCTCCGGCGGCGAGATAGGCGTTGACCAGCGTGCCGATATATTCGTCGCACCGGTCCCGTTCCCGCCACAGCGCCGCGAGTTGGTGAAGGGTGCGCCCGGGCATCTTGAACGCACCCCAGATCCAGTTCGATTGGGCATTCTGCTGCTTGACCTGGATTTGCTTCACCCGATCGTCCTGGTCGACAACGACGGCATCGAAGAACTCCGGCTGGTCCACCGGAAACAGCAGGAAGGACAGGCCGTCGTCCGGGAGGGCCAGGAAACCGTCTTCGGGAAACCAGATTGTATCGGGCAGCCCGACCAGAACGGTCTCGTCGGCTGCGACGAGCGGCGCGGCGCGGAAGATGGCGTCGCAAAGGCCGACCGGAGAGGGCTGCACCACAAACAGTGCAGTCGCGTCGGCATAGCCGGCAGAATAATATTCGAGGATATCCGACTTACCCGAGCCGATGACGAAGCAGATCTTGTCGGCCCCCGCGCGCACCATGCGGCGCACCAAATATTCACTGACCGCGCAAGGCCGCTCGGTGTTGCCGTCGATGCGGCTGCCGACCGGCAGAAGCTCCTTCGAAAAGCCGAGCGGCTGGATGCGGCTTCCCCGTCCGGCTGCGGGCACGATGCCCAACATCAAACTGCCTCCTTCAACGGCTCGCCATGCGTGGAGCCGTGCAGTGCATCGGACAGGATGCGGTCGAATTCCTTCGCGCGTCGCGCCGAGGTGTGTTCGTCCAGCACCCGCTCGCGCGCACAGCGGCGGATCGCGTCAAGCTCGGCGTCGGACAGGTCGAGCGCGGCGACCACGTCGTCGGTGCTGTTGGCCACGACGATCTCTTCACCGGGCCGGAAAAAGGCCTCCAGTCCGGGCCATGTGTCGCTCACCATCGCAGCACCGCAAGCGGCGGCTTCGAACAGCCGGCCGGAAGGACACCAGCCCCGTTTGGCCATCGCCTCGCGGGTCACGTTCAGGGTCAGCCGTGATGATGAAAAGAAGGCGGGGTGGTCGGCCGGCGGCAGATGCCGGACGAAGAAGATATTGTCGCTCCACGGGAATTCTTGCGGATATTGTGCGCCGCCAATAAGGAAACGGCGATCCGGCAGGCGCGCAGCCGGACTGACCAGCAGCCTTTCGACCCCGGCCTGGCGGTCTGCCGCATAGGTCCCGAGATAGGAAAGGTCGCCGGCAAACTCCGGCCTGGGCGGGGCGGGCCGATGTCGCTCTGGATCGACATGGCCGTAGAGCGGCATGACGCGGCGTGCACCCAGCATCGACCTCAATGCGTCGATCGCGGTTCCTCCCGTGTAGCTCAGCACGAGATCGAAATCGCGAAGCCCTTCCGGCCCGAAATAAGCCGGAGGCTCACCTTGTTCGATCCGGGCCAGCGTCACCGGCGTGTCCAGATCGTAGAACACCTTCAGCCCGTGACAGGCCTGGTGGGCAAGGCGCGACGCGCTCACGGCATCGGGGCAATAGGAGGTGACAATGACCACATCGGCCTCATTCATCGCCTGCTCGGCAACGCGCTGGATGTCCTCCCAATCCGGGTAAAGGACAAGGTTGCCGCCATCCAACTGGTCGAGGTCGCGCGTCCCGGCATAATAGGGAGTGTTGCGTTCAAAGAAGGTGATGGACCAGCCCAGCCCGGCCATCGCCCGGATCAATCCGCGCCACAGCGTGGCGTGCCCATTGCCCCACGACGATGTCACGGTAAGACCGAAAATGACCATGCGCATCCGGCAATTCCTCGTCAGGCAGCTTCGTTGAGTCTAATCAGCTTCGACCCCCAGTCTCCCCAAACAACTGTGGTGATCGACGCTGGGTCGATATCGAGGCGAAAGCAGTTTCCCAGCGACAGGCCGAGCACTTTGCACACCGCGGCCTTGATGACGTCAGCATGGCTGACCAGCGCGACGCACTGGTTCTGGTAGGTGCCGCGGACCTGCTCGATCAGCGAGACGACGCGTTGCTGCACGTCCAGCATGGTCTCGCCGCTCGGTGTTCTCGCCTGCTGGCGCTGGTCGTTCCACACCCGCCAGTCGGCATCCTGGTTTAACTCCTCGAAGGTCTTTCCCGACCAGGTGCCGAAGTCGATCTCATCGAGTTCCTCGCGGATCACGATTTCACCGGCATTGCAGACGACCGCGATCGGATTGGCCGTCTCCTGCGTGCGTTCGCGCGGGCTGCAGAAGACTGCCGCTATCGCCTCGCGTGCCATGCGCTCTGCCAGGTGCGAGGCCTGTGCCTTGCCGGCTTCGCCGAGGCACACGCCAGCCATCCGTCCGGCAAGATAACGGCCGACATTGTCGTGCGCGGCGTGGCGCACAAGAAAAAACGTCGTCGTCATTCGGCGGCATCGAGCATCGGCTCGTCCTTACCGGCGATGAAAGAGAGCGTGCGCTGGCGGGCTTCCGCGTCGGTGAACTGCTCGGGCGGCGATTTCATGAAATAGCTGCAGGGACCGGTCAGCGCGCCTGCGATACCGCGGTCGAGTGCCAGCTTGGCGCAACGCACCGCATCGATGACGACGCCGGCGGAATTGGGCGAATCCCACACTTCCAGCTTGAGCTCGGCATTCAGCGGCACACCGCCGAAGGTCGTGCCCTCGACCCGGATATAGGCCCACTTGCGGTCGGTCAGCCACGGGACATGGTCGCTCGGCCCGACGTGAATGTTGCCGGGCTCCAGGGGAACGTCGAGCTGGCTGGTGACGGATTGCGTCTTTGAGATCTTCTTCGATTCCAGCCGCTCACGCTCCAGCATGTTGAGGAAGTCGGTATTGCCGCCGAAATTGAGCTGGTAGGTGCGATCGATGCGCACGCCGCGCTCACGGAACAGGTTGGCGAGCAGCCGGTGGACGATCGTCGCACCGACCTGGCTCTTGATGTCGTCGCCGATCAGCGGCAGGCCGTGCTGCTCGAAGCGTCGGCGCCACTCCGGCCGCGAGGCGATGAAGACGGGTATGCAGTTGACGAAGGCGCAGCCCGCCTCGAGCGCGCACTCGGCGTAAAAGCGCGTTGCCTCCTCCGAACCGACTGGCAGATAGGACACCAGGATTTCGGCGCCGCTCTCGGCGAGGATCTTGCCGACGTTGGCGACCGGCTCGTCGGCCTCCTCGATCTCGTCGCGCAGATATTTGCCGATGCCGTCCAGCGTCGGTCCGCGTTCGACGCGAGCGCCGACAGGCGCGACATTGGCAAAGCGGAAAGTATTGTTCGGCGCGCTGTAGATCGCGTCTGCCACATCGCGTCCGACCTTGCCCTTGGCGACATCGAAAGCGCAGACCACCTCGATGTCCTTGACGTGGTAGCCGCCAAGATCGGCATGCATCAGCCCGGGTATGGGTTCATTGCTCCTTGCGTCGCGGTAATAGGTGATGCCCTGTACAAGAGAGGAGGCGCAGTTGCCCACCCCTACTATTCCGATCCGAACTTTCTTCGATCCCACGAAACCGCTGCCTATGCTGTTGAAGGTAAGTTCTTCGTGCCAAACCACCTGCCTCGCTGATTGTTCCTTGCCGGCTGCAAAAATCGTGCAACCGATGGTGGATCAAAGTAGCGCCCACCGAGTTGTGCAGCTGGGAGTGAGGCCAACCGGGACCGACAATGATCGTCTATGGCGACCACAAGCAAATGCGGAGCGCGCGATATGTTCGCGCCTCGGCCTGCGAAGCGGCCGGGCACATTGCGGACATGCCAAGCGGGATCGGACGGCACGCAGCACTGGTCGGCCTGTTCATCAAGGCTTCGGAATTGGTCCAGGGCCTTGCCGACGCGGAATTCGAGGCCAACGGCACGGACAGGATTTCCCCACAGCGGATCGTGGGCGCGAACCTCCTGGTCGGCTTGGCCCGGGACGTGGGCAGATCGTGGGACGCCGGATTCGCTATCGACGGCCCGGTCGATGCCGAAGTGCCGCGAATGCTGGCCGAACTCGATTGCGATGGCGAAATCCTCATCGGCACGGCCGAGGGCTATGCCCATTACGCGCTCTATCCGGAGAGCTATTTCGTCGCCGCACGGCAGTCGGGTCTCGATGCTAACACATGCGTGATCGGCATCCGCAGCATCGGCCTGGGGCTGGCAGCGATGGTGGCGGCGGCCATCGGCGCACCGGCACCCGTCAGCGTCCGACCGGCCGGTCATCCGTTTCGCCGGCGGCTTGCCGCCGATCCAGAGTTGATCGGCGGCTGGAGGACAAGGCCGTCGGCCCATTTCGCTGTCGTCGATGAGGGCCCAGGCCTGTCCGGCAGCTCGTTCCACGCCGTCGTCACATGGTTACAAGCGCTGGGCATCGGTGCCAGGCGCTTCCATCTGTTCCCCAGCCATTTGGGTGGCCCGGGTCCCGAAGCATCGGCGGACGGCCGTGAGGCGTGGACGGTTTGCCAAAAACACACGGCGGATTTCGAGCGGACTTTCACCGCTGGATCCGCTGTCCCGGCGCTGCGGGATTGGGTGGCCAGGACGATCGGCAGCACAGCGGTCAAGCTGACGGAAACATCCGCCGGGGAGTGGCGTCACTTGCACTATGGCTCGCAGGATCATTGGCCACCCGTTCACCGCGGCTTCGAGCGGCGAAAGTTTCTTGCCTCTGCGGGCCGGGAAAAATGGTCGGTCAAATTCGTCGGCCTCGGTGAAATCGGAATGCACAAGGCCGAGACTGCCCGGAGGCTGCATGTCGCAGGGTTTGGCCCGGACGTCGCCGGGCTGTGCCATGGCTTTCTCGTCGAACGCTGGATCGACGGCACAACGCTGGACCGGGCAAGGCTTTCGACAGGAAAACTAGTCGCGCATCTCGGATGTTATCTGGCCTGGCGCGCAGCCAATCTGCCCGCCTCCGAGCCGGGTGCCTCGCTAGAGGCGCTTGCCGCCATGGCCGTGCAGAATACAAACGAAGCGCTGGGCGAAGGCCGTGCCACGGAGTTGCGGAACTGGTTCTCGAAACAGGTTCCACCCAAGACCATGCAGCGGGTCGAGATCGACGGGCGGCTTCATCCGTGGGAGTTCATCCTTTCGCGCAGCGGAACGCTGGTCAAGACGGACGCCCTCGACCATTGCCGATCGCACGATCTGATCGGCTGCCAGGACATCGCCTGGGACATTGCCGGCGCCCGTGTCGAGTACAGCCTCTCCGACGCAGCGACTGCGGCACTGTGCAACGCTGTCGAGGCGACTACGTCTCGTCCCGTCGATGCCAATCTGGTCCACTACTACGAGCCCTGCTATCTCGCCTTCCAGCTTGGCTTGTGGAGCATGGCGGCACGATCTGGCGATGATCGGGAACAGATCCGGTTGACGGCCGCGGCAAGACGTTACGCTGCCGCGCTGCTTCGTTTCCTGGAATGCCAAGGCGACCTGCGGCCCTTCGACCAGCATCAGTCCAGCCTGCGCAGCATATCCGCTTCCTTTTCGAGGATGGCCGCTACTTCCTCGCGCTGAAGATGCGTCATCATCAGGCTCACACAACATTCCAGATAGGTGATGGAGGCGCGGCGCAGGAAGGCAGCCGTCTCCTTTGCGGCCATTTGCTCGATGTCTTTGGCGGATCGCTTCGGATGCACAATCGTCTCCATGCCGGTACCTTGGCAAAACCAGAAGCTGGACGGGTTGTTCCCGCGACGAGAAAAAGTGACCAAATCCGCAACGACCGCACAATCAAGCAGCGGTCAGACGCTCCCGGCCGTCAGGCCGGCAGGTTTTGCAGCCGGCCTGATGCAGAACGCACGGCGGGGGCAATTCGACGTCTTCTGTCGATCATCTGCGCCGCCTCAAGCTCGGCAAAATAGCCGATTGTGCGCATCAAACCCTGCCTGAGCGGCACTTTCGGCGACCAGCCGAGAAGCTTCCTTGCACGGGAAATGTCGGGTTGCCGACGACGAGGATCGTCTTGCGGCAGCGGCAGGAATTTCAGGCCCGATTTGGTTGCGGTCATGCCTCTCACCAGGCTCGCCAGTTGCAGGATGGTGAACTCCCCTGGATTGCCCAGATTGACGGGCTGCCGCGGATTGGGATCGACCTCCATCAACCGCATCAAGCCGTCGACCAGATCGGAAACATAGCAGAACGATCTGGTCTGCAGTCCGTCGCCGAATATCGTCAGCGGCCGTCTCTCGAGTGCCTGCATGATCAGATTGGAAACGATCCGTCCGTCCGCAGGGTCCATCCTTGGACCATAGGTGTTGAAGATACGCGCGACGCGGATATCGGCTTTTCCCATTCTCAAATAGTCGAAACACAAGGTTTCGGCGGTACGCTTGCCTTCGTCATAGCAGGCGCGGGGGCCGATGCAGTTCACGTGGCCGACATAGTCCTCCTTCTGCGGATGCTGTTCGGGATCGCCATAAATTTCGCTGGTGGACGCCTGCAGGAACCGGGCGCCATTACGAGCGGCGAGCTCCAGCAGATTGAGTGTCCCGATAACGCAAGTCCGCGTCGTATGGACCGGGTCGGCCTGGTAACGCGGCGGCGAGGCCGCGCACGCCATGTTGAAGATGCGGTCCACCGGTTCGCTAAGCTCCAGCGGCCGGCAAATGTCTTGCTTGATCAGCCGAAAATCCGGACGATCGGCGATCGATGCTATGTTCTCCATGCGGCCGGTAAGGAAATTGTCGACGCAGATCACGCGCCAGCCGGCCTGGAGCATTGTCTCGCAAAGATGCGAACCGAGGAAGCCTGCGCCGCCCGCGACAAGCACGGTCTTAGTCCGTTGCACCTTTCTTGATAGCTGCATCTCTATCTTCTCCCGTCTGCGGGTCATGCTGCGCTCTCGACATCCAGATCGAGAACAGAACGTGGCGATTTGGCCTGCGCCAGCAGCGAAATGAATTCGCGGGCTCTTGCGATGCTTGTGTGAGCTGCCAGGATGAGCACGCGCGCCTGCTTGGCCATGGCAAGCCGGGCGCCGTCGGATTCCCCAGACAGGATACCGATTACGTCCTCGGTCCTGCGCGCGGTGTGGATCGTCCGCTCCGGAAACAGGCTGTCCAGTCCGGCCCAGCTATCGCTGATGATCGCCGTGCCGCAGGCGGCTGCCTCGAAGAGGCGCACACTGGGCGACCATCCGGCCGCGATCATGGAACTGCGCGTGACGTTCAAAGTGTAGCGTTGGCGGCTGTAAAAGGCCGCGTGGTCCGCCGGCGGCAGGTGTTCGATGCGATCCACATTGTCCGGCCAGGCGATTTCGCGCGGATATTGCGAACCTGCCACGACGAAGCGGCGCTCCGGAATGCGACGCGCCGGTTCAAACAGCAAGGCCTCCAGCGTCGCCTGGCGGTCGGGGCTGTAGGTGCCGAGATAGCCGAGATCCCAGCGGATTGGATCGCCGGTTCCATGATGCCGTTCCGGGTCGACGGAGCAGTAGAGCGGCTCGGCCCGCCTCGCGCCGAATTCCGCCGTCAGACGGGCAAGCGTCGGCCCGCCGGTGAACGAGAAGTAGACGTCGAAATACGGGACCTGCCGTCTGGCAATATACTCGCAATCATCGGTTGAAAGCTTTGCCAGCGTGACCGGCGTGTCGATGTCGTAGAAGCAGAACTGACCCGTGCACAGCGATGCCACGACGTCGATGATTTCCGCGCCTTCCGGAACGAAGGAGCCGACGACCACGATATCGGCATCGCGCAGGCAGCGCGCAAAATTGCGGCGAAGATCATCGGTCGTTTCGTAGTAGCGTAGCGCGCAGAAATCGGGGTCGCGCAGATCCCGGTGACTTGCATACCACGGCACGTCGCGTTCGAGAAAAGTGACGCGGTGGCCGAGTTCGTGGAGACCTTTGAGCAGCCCCCGAAAGGTGGTGGCGTGGCCGTTTCCCCAGGATGAGGAGAGCGACAGGCCAAGAAAGACGATGTCGAGCGGCTTCGTCATTCGGCCGCCTCCACGGTCGGACGCTCGAAATGGCGCCTGAAGATGGCGTCGGCCAAAACGGCCCGTGTCGTATAGGTATGTTCGCCAAGCACCCGCAGAAGCGCCGATGTCCCGATCGCCTTGGCCCGTTCGGCACTAAGGCTTTGCATGATCTCGGCGACGTCCTCGCCATCGCGCGCGATCAGGATTTCCTCGCCGGGTTTCAGGAACAGGTCTACACCGAGCCAGGCGTCGGTGATGAGGCATGCGCCGGCGCCCGCCGCCTCGAAAACGCGCGTCGCAGGTGAAAAGCCATTGGCCGCCATGCTGTCGCGGCTGATGTTCAGCACCGCCTTGGCCGTGACGTTCAATGCATTGTGGTCGCGCGTGCCGACATGGCCGAGCCATCGGACATTGGCGGGCATCTGCTTGTCGCCCCAGCCCGATCCGCCGAGCAGGAAGCGCTGATCGGCCGAGCGGCCGGCCGGTTCGAGGAAGAAGGCCTCGACGCGCGCCTCGCGGTCCGGCAGCCGGTTGCCGAGAAAGGCGAGATCGCAGTCAAAGCGCGTATCCTTGCCGACGGGATGATGCGTTTCCGGATCGAGCGCATTGTAGATCGGCACGCATTCGGCCGCCCCCATTGCCCGATAAGCCCAGACCACCGGGTCGCCGCCGCCATAGGTCAGCACGAGGTCGATTTCCTGCAGCGCGCGATGCAGCGGATGGTCGGGCTCGTCGCGCAACTGGCCAAGCGTCGCCGGCGCATCGACATCCCAGAATACGGTGAGCGCATCGGCACGGGCGTGATCGAGCACCGCCCGCAACAGCGCGTCGTCGGCGAAACCGACGCCACTCGCCTTGACGACGATATCTGCCTCCGCCGCCCGCGCCGCCACCTGCATCATGGCATGCGGAGTGGCCTCGTAGACGACGACGGCACACCAGTCCGGCGCTTCGATGTCGCGGTTCTTCTGGCGATCGTAGACGTCCGGCTCGTAGAAGATGATGTCATAGCCGAGCCTTGCCAGGGCCTTGAGCAGTCCGCGGTAATAGGTGGCCGCGCCGTTCCAATAGGACGACAGCAGGCTCGACCCGTAAAATGCGATCTTCATTCGGCGGCCTCCTTTGCAAGGATCGTGTCGGCGGCTTGGCGGTGCCCGCATTCGGCGAGCACGCCGAACAGTTCATCCGCCCGATGCCGGCATGTGTGCCGTGAGCGAATGGTCTCGAGGCCCGATCTCGCCAGAGAAGCGGCGAGATCCCCGTCACGCAGCACGGCGCGAAGATGACGCCGCATCTCGGAACCGTTGTTTGCAAACAGGAAATCGGTGCCGGGCCTGAACAAGCCTTCGACATCGGACCAGGGTGCCGAAACAAGCGGAATGCCACAGGCGAGCGCCTCGAACATGCGGATGGTCGGGATGCCGGGCAGGCTTTCGCGGTATGGACGCCGCGGGATGTGAACCGTGATGCGGCTCGCCGCAAACGCCTTCGGCACGTCGGCATTGGCGATCCAGCCTTCGTAGTGCAGGCCGGCGGCCGCAAGGTCGGCGAGCGCCTCGCGTGGATAGCGGACGCCGTGGACAGTGCCGCTCAGGCCAAGCTCATGCACCGGGTCGACCAGGAATTCCCTGATTTCGGTGCTGCGCTCGTCGTCGCCCCAATTGCCGATCCAGATCAGGTCGGCGCTACGCTCGATTTCAGGATGGGGCTGGAACAGATGGTCATCGGCTGCCTCGTGCCAGGTGAAGACCCGCTTGCCCCATCCGGCGCGAAGATAGCTTTCCCGCAGCGCCTCGCCGAAGGCGAGCACGCCGTCATAATGTTCAAGCTGCAAGGCGGAAATCGCTTGCGTGGCCGAGATGGCGCGATGGTGCGTGTCGTGGAACAGCAGCGTGAAACGGCCGCCAATTGCTTTCGCCCTTCCCAGCCGCGCGACAAGGTCCGGCTCGGTCCACTCATGCACGATCACCACATCGGCATCGGAGATCCAGGCTTCGTGGTCGAAGGCGGCGTAATAGGTGACCGGCATCAACTCGGGAAAATCCTTCCGGAAACGCTCGATCGCGAAGGACCCTTTCTCGGCCAGCAGGTTCGACCGGCTCCAGCCGTCGGCGGGCTCCAGCGCAATCGCCTGGTGCCCACGCGCGACCAGCTCGCGCATGATGCCGCGCAGGAAATGTGCGTTGCCGTGGTTCCAGTCGGAAACGATCGAATGGGTGTAGAATAAAAACCGCATGATCAACTATCCGCCATGGTGGCCAGGGCCGCCTTGTCGTAGACGCCGCGCATGGCGGTCGCCTGTCTTGCCAATGAAAATCTGCGGCTTCGGCGAGCCGCTGCCTCACCGAGCTCTCGCCGGCGCTGCGCGTCGCTGCAAAGGCTGTTGATGCATCTGGCGAGATCGCCCGGATCGCGTGCGTCGTAGAACATGGCCGCGCCGTCCCACAATTCGCGATAGGTCGAGATATCGGCGAGCACCAAAGGCGTCTTCGACATCGCGGCTTCCAGCGTGGCCAGGCCGAACGGTTCGTAGAGCGACGGCGATACGAAAATGCCGGCCCGCGCCATCAGCAAGCGCACTTCCTCATGCGGCACCGGCCCGACGGGAACGGCGTGGCTGAAGCCAACATGCTGGCCGTCCGGCCCTTGCAGCGAGCCGGCGACGAAGACCGGCCATTGCGTGAGGGAAGCGGCCTGGTCCAGCACCGCCGCATTCTTTCCTTCGTCCCACCAACGCGCGGCGGCGAAAACGACCGATTCACGTCTTTCGCTCTTCGCTCCGGGCCGTGCGCCGTTGCCGACGACGCTCAGGCGCGCGATCGGCCCGTAGCAGGTTTCGAGCATGTCCGCATGGCTGCGGCTCGGTGCAACGACCATGCCTGCTTTGTCGAAACCGCGCCGGTTGCGGTCCTTCTGCCAGGCCCATTCGCCGTCCGCCGCCTGTCCCTTGACGGCGTGGAACCATGTCACCACGCAGGAATGCGACACCGCCACGATCGGGCAGGGCACGTCGAGCCCCGCGGCCTGGGTCGGCGCGTTGAGATGGACGATTTCGATGGCGTAGTCACGGATGAGCGGCTGCAGCTCCTGCTGCAATGTGTCGAGGTCGTGCTCGTTGCGGGTCATCCAGTCGGGCGGCGTGTTGAGCCAGGTCAGCGCCGCGAATGACTGGGCGTCCTCGGCCTGCTGCCTGGACGGTTCCGGACCAAGCCCGGCAAGCACGACGCTGTCGCCGCCGGCGACCAGTTGCCTCGCCAGATCGAGTGCATAGCGCCAGACGCCGCCAACGGCATCGATAGTCATCAGGATACGCCGCGGTCGCGGGCTCAGTGTCCGCAACATGTGGCCTCCAATTCAGCCAGCGGACGCGGCCGCTTCTCCTGGATGTCGCTGAACGTTCGGAAGGATGCGAGATAATGTTCATGCGCGCGCTCCCAGGCGAGATCGTCGGGCTCGCCCCAAAGTTCGCGATAGCTCGGCGAACTCGGATAGGGATAAAGCGGCACCGGCTCGTTGGCCCAAACGCCGTTGTCGATCAGGTGCTTTCGCCAATAGTCGACCAGCGCCGGGTCGTCCTCGACCACGCCGATCAGATTGGCCTGCACGAACGGCACGTGGCGCCTTGCGTCGACCAGCAACGCGGCCAGTTCCTCGGTGCCCAGCCGGCAGCGTTTTGCCAGCATGGCGCGGCCTTCCACCGTCAGGCTTTCGAGGCCCGCTTCGATCGAGACGCAACCGGCAGCGCCGAGCAGTTTCAGCAGTTCCGGCTTCCAGAGGTCGATACGGGTCTGCACGCCGAACTTCACATCGCGATCGACCAGCGCCTCCAGCAGCGCCTTTTGCGGCAGGAAGATCTCATCGATGAAGTAGATGTAGCCGACACCCTGTGCGATCAGTCGGTCGATCTCGGCGATCACTGCTTCGTGGTTCCGTCGGCGATAGGCATCGCGGAAATCGATCTTGGCGCAGAAGCTGCAATTATACGGGCAACCGCGCGACGCCTCGACCTCCGCCCCGAAACCGACCTGGTCGTCATCGAAGCGGTGATGATGGTGCTGATGGGCGGCAATCCAGTCCGATGGCCATTCGAGCGCTGGGTGATCGATGAACGAGCTCGCATGTACGCCGCCGTTCGAGACCAGTTCTCCTTCCTCGAAATGGGCGGTGGACGGCACAGCACTCCAGTCGTCGCGCCGAGCAAGTTCCGCGACCACTTCCTCGCACTCGCCGCGCACGACGATGTCGACGCCGAGCTTGCGCAAAGTCGGCGTCGGCGTCGCCGAACCATGCGGCCCGACGGCGACGGTGCGGCCGCCGCGCCCGGCAAGATGGTTGAGGAAATCGGCCGGCACGCGCAACTCGGGAGGTGCGCAGCGCCAGAACAGGTAGGTCGGCGCGGTGCTGACGACGGTCATGTCAGGCTCGAAGGCGGCGACGCGATCGGCTAGCGCGGCGTTGTCGAGCTTCTGGATCTGCCCGTCCAGCATCAGCACCAGGTGGCCGCCGGCTTCGAGCAGCGCTTTCGAATAGCCGAGTTCGAGCGGCAGATGCGGCTGGCGGCAGCCAAAGTAGATGCTGTCCTGGTACGTCCAGGACGGATTGACCAGAGCGACCTTCATGCCACGTACCTCGCCGGTTCGGGATGCGGGTCGAGGCGATGACGCTGCAGCCAGTCGGCTAGGTCGCGGATGCCGTTTTGCCACGAGACGTGCGCTTTCCATCCCAGCGCCGCCTCGATCGCGCGCGTGTCAGCGACGAAGAACGGTTGATCGCCGGTGCGTTCGCGGTCGTAACGGATCGGAACGTCCCGTTTCGTTAGGTCGCGAATCTCCTTCAGCAGCATGCGCAGGCTGACGGCGTTGTCCGGTCCGCCGCCGAGATTGAATGCCTGGCCCTTGACTGCCTCGATCCGGTCGAGAACGGCGCGGTAAGCCGCGACCGCGTCGGCAACGTGGAGGATGTCGCGCACCTGCTTGCCGTCGCCATAGATGGTGATCGGCCGGTCGGAGAAGGCGCTAAGCAGGAAATGGGCGACCCAGCCCTGATCCTCCGTCCCGAACTGGCGCGGGCCATAGATGCAGCTCATGCGCAGCACCGCCGTCGGCAAATCGTATGACTTGGCGTAGTCGAGGACATACTGGTCCGCCGCGCCCTTGGAGCAGCCATAGGGCGTGCAGAAATCGAGGCCGCGCGTCTCGTCGATGCCGTGCGCATGGATGGCCGCGTCGCGAGGCGCGTATTTGCCGTCCTCTTCGCGCATGGCGAGGTCGGTGAGGCGGCCATAGACCTTGTTGGTGCTGGCGAAAACGACGGGGATGCGCTTGCCGCTGCGGCGAGCGGCTTCCAGGACGTTGAACGTTCCGCGCAGGTTGATGTCGAAATCCTCGTCCGGCCGAACCAGGCTCGTGGTGACGGCGGTCTGCGCGGCAAAGTGGAAAACCGCCTTCGAACCGGCCACCAGCGGCATCAGCGCCTCGGCGTCGCGGACGTCGGCTATGTCGATGGTAAGGCGGCTGCCGTGCTTTTGCGTCAGCCATTCCAAGTTCTGCTCGACGCCGGGACGGCTCAGATTGTCGATGACCAGCACCGGTTCGCCATCCGACAACAGGCTGTCGGCGAGGTTGGAGCCGATGAAGCCGCTGCCACCGATAATGGCGACGGGCGCTTCGCGAAAATTGCGTGAATCCGGTCTCATGACACCAGTCCTCGCGCTTCGAGTTCCCGCTTCATCTCGGCGCTGCGATCGATGGCGACGGTGTTGCGCACCCATGCGACGAAATCGCCGAGCGAATGCTCCAGCCGGTATTGCGGCTGGAAGCCGAGCAGTTCGCGCGCCTTCGAGATGTCGGCAAAGCAATTGCGGATATCGCCGGAGCGTGCCTTGCCGAGGATTTCCGGCTGGCGGCCAGGTACGCCCATTGCTTCGGCGAGCAGCCGGGCGACGTCGCTGACCGCGTAGGCTTGCCCGCTGCCGATGTTGATGACATGGCTGCGCGCCTGGGGCTGTTCCAGCGCCAGCCGGAAGGCGCGGGCAACGTCGCGCACATGCACGAAATCGCGCTGCTGCTCGCCATCCTCGAAAATCAGCGGCCGCTGGCCATTGGCGATGCGCGAGGCGAAGTTCGCCAACACGCCGGTATACGGGTTCGAGAGCGCCTGTCCGGCGCCGAAGACATTGAACAGGCGCAGCGCCACCGCGTCGACGCCATAGGCTTCGCCGAAGATCAGTACGGCGCGTTCCTGGGCGTATTTTGTCAGTGCGTAGATCGAGGCGAGGTCGACCGGTTTCTGCTCGTCGGTGGGCAGCGGCGACAGGACTTCACCTTCCGGCGACAGGGGATTCCATTGGCCGCTGCGGATGTCGTCCGGCTGCCGTCTTGCATTGTCGATGCGCCGGCCGTCTGGCGTGGCGTAGAGACCCTCGCCATAGACGCTCATCGAGGAAGCAACGACGATCCGTTCGATCGGCCGTTTGATCAGTGCCTCCAGCAACGTGGCGGTGCCGAGGTCGTTGGCGCCGACATAGCGGGCGATCTCGTACATGGACTGGCCGACGCCCACTTCAGCCGCCAGGTGAATGATCGCGTCGACATCCTCGACCGCCTCTGTGATGGCGTCGCGATCGCGAACGTCGCCTTTGATCAGCTTGGCGCCCGCCGGCAGGCTGATTGCCTCGCCGCCATGCACCTGGTCCAGCAGCACATCGAGAATTGAAACTCCATAACCATGTTCAACGAGTTCCTGGGCGACGTGGCGGCCGATAAAACCGCAGCCTCCCGTGACCAGTATACGTTTCACGACAACTCCTCATATGAATGGCTTTGCCGCCCCAAACTTCCGGGCGAAAGGTTTGTTCCCTTGCTTCAACAAAGTTCCCGGAGCGCCGCGCTCGCGAAAAGCATCGTTGCCTTGGGCACGGGAACATCGAAGCGCGCTTGGTGTTAGGAGCCATAGTCACCAACCGCGCGCACATGCCGGCCGGCGATGCATCTGCTGGTTGCAGGAATGCGGACCGGGATCTCGCGGTGTGCGGTGGAATCGAAGGGAGATTGGAATGTCTGAATCGAAGACGACCACCGATCATGATGAAATCCGCCGTTGGGCCGAGGATCGCGACGGCCGGCCGGCGGTGGTGCGCACCAAGGGCGAGGGCGGCATACTGCGCATCGACTTCGGCGAGCCTGAAGAGACGTTCGAGCCCGTCGAATGGGATGAGTTCTTCAGGATATTCGATGAGAACGAACTGGCCTTCCTCTACCAGGATGAGACCAGCGGCGGAAAAACCAGCCGCTTCAACAAATTCGTCGAACGCAGCCGGAAGTAAGGTCGCGGCCAACAGCGGCTGCGGTCAGTGCAGCAGGTTTGGCCCGCGTGCCCTGACGATGCTTCGCATGATGCCGTTGAGCCAGTCCTCGGTGGAGGAGCCGGATCGTCTCTTGTCGATTTCGCCGATGGCCTGTTCGAGCGTTCGCTCGACCAGCCGGTCGGAGGCCTCCACATCTCCCAGCAGCAGACGCGCCGCGAGCCTGAGCTTGGGAAGCAGCGAAAATACGTCGTCCGAGGGCTCCGACGCTCGACCTCCTTTCGACGACGACGTCTCGGCTGGGAAGAGAGCATCGAAAACAGCCTGGCCGTCCGAGGATTTTCGGAGGCTGCTGGCATACCGAAGGCGCTCGGGAATAACGATGTCTTCATCGCCGCTGAAAAACACGAACGGCACGCCACGGCGCATCAGTTCGTCGGCGATCGGGAATACCCGTCGTCCGTTGAGATTGACGTCCAGGATCGCGGCCTCCGCCTCGTCCGTATGTTTCGATGCCTGTTCGACTGTCGCCACCGGGCCAAGCACGACGGCGCCCATCTTGCTGAAATAACGTGCAAGATCGCCCGCCAGCATCCATTCGTCTTCGACGATCAGGATATGCAAGCCTTGCAGGTCGCGCACCTCATTGTTCCTTCTTCCTGCGGGATTTACGGCTGTCGGCGCGGACTTCTGCAAAGTGGCGAGCCAGTACCTCTTGCAACCGTTCCGCGAGCGCGAGCAGGCGAGGCGGAATATTTTCAGATACCGGGAACTTGGTCAGATCCGGCGAAGGCAGCAGGATTCGCTTTGCCGGCTTTATTTCAGGTGATCGTTTTGCCATTGGAACCGCCTCCAAAGTCAAATGTTAATGCCCACCGGCGGTACTTTGTTCCGTTGGTGGACTATTTACTGGCCTCAGGCCCGGCCCGGTCTTAATCTGAGGCGCGATTTGGGTCTAAGGCCCGATTTGACGGCTTTGTGTTTGCGGCTGTTACCAGGGGCTTGGCGTGGCATCCCAGAATGGAAGATTTCCAATTGTCGGCGTCGGTGCATCGGCCGGCGGCATTCCCGCGATGGAGGGCCTGTTCAAAGGGCTGACCGACGGCACCGGCATGGCGTTTGTCGTCGTCACGCATCTCAGCCCGGAACGGGAGAGCCTGCTGCACGAGGTCATCCGGCGTTACACCGAAATGCCGGTCGTCGTGGCCGAGGAGGGCGTGACGGTCCAACCCGACCAGGTCTATGTGATGCCGCAAAACGTCGTCCTCACCATCCGTAAGGGTGCGCTTTCGCTGCGCCGGCCGAATACGCTCAACCGCGAGCGCAAGCCAATCGACATCTTCTTCAGCGCATTGGCCGAGGACCAGGGCGAGTATGCCGTCGGCATTATCTTGTCGGGTGGCGATTCGGACGGCACGCTCGGCGCCAGGGCAATCAAGGAGCATGGCGGGCTGACGATTGCCCAGGCGTCCAACGGGTACGGCCCCCGCAACCCGGACATGCCGCAGAGTGCGATTTCGAGCGGCCTGATCGACATAGCGGCGCCCGCCGAGCAGATCGGTGCAAAGCTTCAGGCGTTTGTCCGCGGCTTCGATGTGCTGAGTGGACTGGCCGAAGCGGATGACGAGCACAAGGCCGACCTGGATCGGGCCCGCGATGAAATCTACGCCATTTTGCGCAGCCATTCCGGTCACGACTTCTCCGGCTACAAGACCAAGACGTTCCTGCGTCGCGTAAAGCGGCGCATGCAGATCACGCAGCTGCAGTCGATCACCACCTACATAGAACGGCTGAAGAGGGACACCGACGAGGTGGCGAAGCTGTTTCGCGACCTGCTCATCAACGTCACCAGCTTTTTTCGCGACGCCGAAGCGTTCAAATTGCTGGAGGAAAAGATCATACCGCAGATTTTTGAAGGCAGGAACGCCTCCGATTCGGTGCGTGTCTGGGTGCCCGGCTGCGCCACCGGCGAGGAGGTGTTCTCGATCGGCATGCTGATGCGCGAGCGCATGGAAAAGCTTTCCGCGCCGCCGCGCGTCCAGATATTCGCGACCGACATCGATGAGCCGGCTCTCGCCGTGGCGCGTGCGGCGCGTTATCCCGAAGCGCTGCTGCACGGGCTATCGGCAAAGCGCAGGCAACGCTTTTTCCACAGCGACGGCGAGAGCTATGTGCTCGGCAAAGAGGTGCGCGAACTGTGCATTTTTTCCCCGCACAGCGTTATCCGCGATCCTCCTTTCTCGCGCATGGACATGATTTCGTGCCGCAACCTGTTGATCTATTTCGGCCCGCAGATCCAGAACCGGGTCATCCCGATCTTCCATTATGCGCTGCGGCCGGGCGGTTATCTGTTCCTCGGCACGTCGGAGAGCGTCGGTCAGCACGGCGACCTGTTCGCCACGGTCGACAAGAAGCAGCGGATATTCCAGGCGCGGGAACATGCCACGCCGCGGCCGCTGGTCCTGATCGGCAATGGCCGCACGGGTGCCCTTCCGGTCGGAAGCGGCGGCTCGAAGAAGGACGCCGCCAGCCATTCACTGCGCCAGGCGATCGAGGCTCAGGTGCTGGAGCGGTTCGCCCCGCCGCACGTTCTGGTCAATGGCGATGGCGACATCGTCTACTATTCGACGCGGACGGGCAAATATCTGGAAGCGCCGCAAGGCGCGCCGAGCCGGCAGTTGCTGACCCTGGCCCGCCGCGGGCTGAGACTTGAGCTGCGCGCCGCGTTGCGGGAAGCTGCCACGACGCGCCGCACGGTCGTGCGGGAGAACATAGCGGTCGAGGAAGACGACGGACAGCTTCAGTTCATTACGCTGACGGTCGAGCCGTACACGGAACGCGGCAATGGTGAGCCCCTCTATCTCGTCCTGTTCAATTCGGTGGCACAGCCCCGGATGCGGTCCGAGCCGGCACGCGAAAACCGCGGCACCGACGACGCGGCAGATCTCGAACGGGAGTTGCGCGACACGCGCGAACGGCTGCAGTCCACCATCGAGGAATACGAAACGGCGCTGGAGGAAGTAAAGTCTTCGAACGAGGAACTCGTCTCCGTCAATGAAGAGGCGCAGTCGACCAATGAGGAGCTTGAGGCCTCGAAGGAGGAGATGCAGTCGCTCAATGAAGAGCTCAACACCATCAACGCGGAGCTGACCGGCAAGATAGAGGAGCTAGATCGCGCCAACAGCGACCTCAGAAACCTGTTCGAAAGCACGGAAATCGCGACCATCTTCCTCGACCGCAACCTTGTGGTGCGCACCTTCACTCCCGCGGCATCATCCTTCTTCAACTTGCGTCTTTCCGATGTCGGCCGGCCACTGACCGATCTTTCGAGTCAGCTCGACTACCCCGAGCTGAAACGGCACATCGATGCGGTGTTCGAGACCGGAGAGACCCTGAACCATCATCTTGCGCGCGACGACAACGGCCGGTCTTACCTGGTTCGCATCAATCCCTACCGGGACAAGAGCGGCAGCATCCAGGGCGTGGTCGTGACGCTGATCGACGTGACGACGCTGGCGCAGGCGGAAGAGCGTCAGCAGGTGCTCATCTCCGAGCTGAACCACCGGGTCAAGAACATGCTGGCGGTTGTCGCCAGCATCACCAACCGGACGCGTGAATACTCGGCGTCGAAAGACGAGTTCGCCGAAGCCTTGATAGGTCGCCTGCAGGCAATGTCACGAGCCTACAGTCTGCTCTCGCGTGAGAGCTGGACGGAAGCCTCTGTCGAGGAATTGCTGCACCAGGAGCTCGATCCTTTCGGGCCTGAACGGTTTAAGCTTGATGGCGAGAGAGTAAGCCTCAAGCCAGCACAAGGGCTTTCTTTCGGCATGGCAATCCATGAACTGGCGACCAATGCCGCCAAATATGGTGCACTGTCGAAGCCAGCCGGGCGGATAGTTGTTAAATGGTCGGTGGTCGACGGAACCTTCAAGCTGGTCTGGCGCGAGAAGGGCGGCCCCCGCATCAAGGAGCCAACCGACAGCGGCTTCGGCCTTACCCTTCTACGAGGCGAAATCGGCTACAGACTGGGCGGAAAAGTTGAAACAAGTTTCCGCTCAAATGGTTTGGAGGCGGAAATCGCATTCCCTCTGACCCGCGAGGGCTCGTCGTGACCGGACAGATGCGTGTGCTGATCGTCGAGGACGAATGGCTGATCGCCGACGACGCGGCGGCCTACCTGCGCAAAGCCGGCCATCAGGTGGTTGGACCGGTTTCGTCGGTAACGGCAGCCCTCCGGCTCGTCGGCGAAGGCGGCATAGACGCGGCGCTGTTGGATATTCAGTTGAACGACGAGACCAGCTATCCGATCGCGGAAGCGTTACGGACGCGCGGTGTTCCGTTCGCCTTTCTCTCCGGGTATAGCGAACGCGAAATTCCGGCCGGATTCCGCACATGCAGGATCGTGCAGAAGCCGGCGAGCCAGAGTGCGATCCTGAATGCCCTGGATGAACTCGCGCGAGCCTGCTGAGGTCACGATTTTGAAAGTCGTGCCAGATCACATCGGCGTGGTGCGTGCCTGCCGCGAACAACGAACGCCTATGGCAATATCCGCACCGGTATCGATTTGACCGCCGGAACATGAGCCTTCTCGGCTCTGTGCCACAAAGGAACCAGCGGGTTGAGCTCGGGATAATAACCGGCGCAATTTCCCTCCGGCACCGAGAAAGGCGTGATGCGCAGCCCGTGCACGCGGCGCTCCACACCATCTTGCGCATTGGCTTCGAGATCGACCTCCTGTCCCGCGCTCAAACCGAGGCGCTGGATGTCCTTTTCATTCATCAACAGCACCATGCGTGTGCCGCTGATGCCGCGCAGCCGGTCGTTGTAGCCGTAGACGGTCGTGTTGAACTGGTCGTTGGAGCGCACCGTGATCAGTGTCAGCACATCGCGGCCGGAGACATCGATGTCAGGGTCGGTTTCAAGGCCACTCGGCAGCTTGAAATTGGCCTTCTTGTTAGGCGTCTCCCACACACGCTTGCTCGCCTTGATGTCGCGGTGGAAGCCGCCGGGCGTCAGGAAACGCTTGTTGAAGTCGCGGAAATGTTGGGGGTAGCAGTGCTCGATTTCGTCACGGATGCGGGAATAGTCCCCAACCCACTCATCCCATGGGATCGAACTCCTGCCCGGCACTGTCGCCTTGGCAAGCTCGGCAACGATCCTGGGCTCAGAAAGCAGATGTGGCGAAGCCGGAGGTCGCGACCCGAACGAGCCGTGGATACAGGCAGTGGAATCCTCTACCGACACCCTTTGGTCGCCGCTCGCCTGATGATCTCTTTCCAGCCGTGAAAGGCACGGCAGCAAATAGGTTGTCCGGCCGGCGATCAGATGGCTGCGGTTCAGCTTGGTCGCGATCTCGACATGCAGGTCGAGCCCACGCCAGGCTTTCTCGACCAGGCCGGTTTCCGGAACCGCCCGCACGAAATTGCCGCCGAGCCCGACGAAGCCCTTGACCGATCCGTCGATGACGCCCTCGCAGGTCTCGACCGTATCGAGACCTTTCTCGCGCGGCGGTTCAAAGGCGTAGAACTCGGCGAACTTGTCGAGCGGGACGAGCTCGGGCTTTTCCGATATGCCGACGGTGCGCTGCCCCTGGACGTTGGAATGGCCGCGCAGCGGCGAAATGCCGGCGCCGGGTTTTCCAATATTGCCGCGCATCATCAAAAGGTTGCACAGCATCTGGACGTTCTCGGTGCCGTGCCGATGCTGGGTCAGGCCCATGCCGTAATTGCCGATCACGGCGTTGGCATGGCTGTAGACCTCGGCGACGTGCTCCAGATCGGCCTGCGCAACGCCGGATCGCGCGACGATATCGCTCCACTGGGTGGTGCGCAGGAAGGCTTCGAACTCGGCGAAGCCATGCGTGTGTTCGGCGATGAAAGCCGTGTCGAGGACACGCGTCCTGCCGCTTTCGCGGGCGGCGTCGTCGAGGGCCAGCAACGCCTTGGCGATACCCGTCATGGCGGCGATGTCGCCGCCCGAACGAACCTGGAAGAAGTCGCTGGACATTTTTGTGCCCGGTCCGGGCGACAGCATGTCGACGGGGTTTTGCGGATTCTTGAAGCGCTTCAGTCCCCGCTCGGGCAAGGGATTGAAAGTGAAGACGGGCACGTTGCGTTGACGTGCCTCCTGCAGCGGATGCAGCAGGCGCGGCGCCGTCACCCCGGTGTTGTGCCCGAAGAAGAACATCATGTCGCATTTCGCAAAGTCTTCGAGCTGTACGGTCCCGACCGGCGAGCCGATCGATTCCGGCAAGCCGACCGACGTCGATTCATGACACATGTTGGACGAATCGGGCAGGTTCGAAGACCCATAGATGCGCGCAAAAAGCTGGTACATGAACGAGGCCTCGAGCGAGGCGCGGCCGGACGTGTAAAACACCACCGATTTGGGATCGAGCCGCCGCAATTCGGCAGCTATGTCGCGGAATGCAGTGTCCCAGGAAACCGGCTCGTAACGGTCGGTGGCGGCATTGTAGCGCATGGGTGCGGTAAGCCTGCCCTGCTTCTCCAGATCGTGGTCCGGCCAGTCGAGCAATTCGGTCACCGAGTGCTCGGCGAAGAATGCGGGTTCGCAGCGCAGCTTGGTCTGGTCCCACATCGTGGCCTTGGCGCCGTTTTCACAGAATTCGAAAGGCCTCGGCTGGGCCGGCTTTGCCCATGAGCAAGACACGCACATATAGCCGTCGGCCTTGTTCTGCTTGAGCAGCGTGCTCCATATCCCGGACAATAGCAGGCCTTCGCCTCGCGCCTTGCGGACCAGGGATTTGAGCGATCCCCAGCCGCCTGTCGGGTGGTTGTATTTCTTAGTTTCGATGCGATCGGTTACGGCGGGTCTCATGCAAGCCACTCCCTGTAGAAGAGCACTCATACGAACCCGCCGTGAGGCTGAATGTTCCCGGCCGGCTCCGTCCCGTCACGCCGTCCGTCTAACCGGAACCATTTCCGCCATCGCTTGTTCGGCTCGAAGAAAGGAGCCGTACGAAATGGAGCGACGTAACGCGTTAATTGCAATGGTGATTTCGGCCATCATCATCGTCGGCTTTCTCATAGGCTTTTTGTACGGCGATATGGGCTGGCAAACCTCGCCGCTCAAAAGAGCCCCTGAGCAGAACCAGGGTGGCAATGCTCCAGCCGACACCTCGCCTGCCGCCGGCATCAAGAAGAACCCCAGGGAAAATACCGAAATGCCGGGCCAGCAATGAAGGCCGGTCCAGCAATGACGTTAGCCAATGCCACGAACTGAAACGGGTTCCTGTTTTTGCGGCGCCATAACGGCGCAAATGCGCGGCGAGCCGTTCTGGGTTTGCTCCGATCATGATGACGACTGTCGCAAGGCGATAGGAAGCCCGCTAACGGTGTGGGTCGGTTATCGGCCTTCTGAATTCACATTGCTCACCGGCACACTGAAGACTTTTTCGAAAACCCCCGGCGTGCTCCGGTCCTTTTGCGCGGACTGCGGAACATCGATCGGCTATATCGACCAGGGCCTGCCCAACGAACTCTATCTGGCGATCGGCTTCCTCGACCACCCCGAACGCTTTCCGCCACAGGCCCATGCATACTGGGACATGAGGCTTCCCTGGGTCGACTTTCCAGATGAGCTGCCGAGGGTGGCGACGTATTCGAGGCGGCGCGATCCTGCCTTCGGAAATCCCGCGGACCGTTAGCCTACTGCCCGCCTGCAGGTGGAAAACGTACCGTTCGCGGTTTCGTACGAAAACGACAATTGGCGCGTAGCTGAAAACGCGCAATTATTGGCCAATGGGCCGCCGTTTGGATGACAAGCTCGATTGCAAGGCGTGCGGGACGATCCTGATGGAGATTCCCGACAACGCGAAGGATTCGACGCCGATCTATTGCAGCAATTGCGGCGCCTATCTCGGCGAATGGGGCGATCTGCAGGAGGATTTCTTCCGGCAGGCTTTCGGCGCCCAGGCCTTCGACCTGAACAACGGAAACATCATCAAGAAATAGTCCTGGATTGTGCCGGCCGCCCGCCGGCCAAGCCACGGCCCGTGGACCCGGCTCGTTGCGGCAATCGCCGTTCGTATCGGACCCTCGGGAACCTTTCTCCCGAGCCGCTTGTTTGGGTGGCGGAAGGAGAAACGCCATGAGCACAAAACCTCCCCCTGTGCCGCCGAAGAATCAGAGCCCAAAGGGCGCCGGTGACAAAAAATCGGTAGCGGCCGACCAGGCACCGCAATCTGCCGTTCCGGATCCCGACAAGCAGGGCCAGCAAGGCAATACGAAGGTCAACACTACCCATCAAGGTAACGTCCAAGATCGCTAGGTCATGTCCACGTCGAAGAAAACGCCTGCCAGCATCCGCCAGGGCGGTCCTGGCGCCGCGCACGAAAACGCCAAGAAGCCGCTGAGCGTCGACAAGCCGCCGGCCGCGCCCGACCGTCGCAGCCACAGCAAGGTCTCCGGCGGCGGCGGCGAACGCGACAGCCATCATACCCACGACCCCGAAAAGAAAGGCGACACTCGGCCCGCGCATCAGGACAAGTGAAGTCGGGCAGCGAGGCGGAGATCGGTAGAGCTCGAGCGAAATGTCAGCGGGGACGTCGCGCCAAGGCAATCGGCACGACATTGTCGACATTTACCACCGGGACCACCGGCAAGTCGAACAGCATCGCAAGCCCCCGCGTCGCGGCCATTTCCACGATCAGTTCCTCGATGGATTGATCGGTCAGGCGGGTCTCGATGCTCAGCCGGATCATCGCTGCAAGTTTATGGACTGGCACCGGCACCGACTTCGCCCGATCGTCGAGCAGCTTGCTGATCTCTATCACGACGTCAGCGTCGATATTCCTGGGCAAGTCTCGCATAAGCGCCTCCCCGCCAAACGAAACGAAAAGCCCGCCGCACCTTTCGATACGGCGGGCGATCCAGTAATGCGCACCGGCGAGGGGATCGGGTGGGCGTGCCGGCGCGCGCAGATCGCAAGTAATTTTAGTTAAATCCGCCAGCTTCGATGTGTCACGGGAAAACGTCTGTACGTTTTTTACCGAACCGCGCCGATCGTCAGCTGTCCCGCCGTCGCGCGGCGTGGCAGCACGGATGGCGCGATCCTCTGCCCACCGGACAGCGAGCCAAAACAGTATACACTATAAACTTAAAACATCTTGCCAGCCGATCCAGCCTGTGCTCCACTTCGCATTGGAACATGGCCTGCAGATCGAATTCCATCGATATGTGGCTGCATTTCACGGATCGCTGCGAGAACACCAGCCTCAAACGATATACGAAATCTTCGCATGGGAAGGCGTGGATGACGGAAACGATAGAGCTCAAACGGGTTGGCGATGGCAATCTGCGTGCCCAGGTCTATCAACAAATCCGGCTGACGATACAGCATGGCGATTTGGCGCCTGGCCAGAAGCTCGTCGATGTCGACATTGCCGCCCAGCTCGGTATTTCCAGAATGCCTGTCCGCGACGCCTTGATGCAGTTGGTGCATGAGGGCTACCTCGTCGGCACCACACGCGGTTTCACGCTGCCCACACTTACCGCAACGGATGTTGCCGACATCTTCGAGGTCCGCCGCTTGCTCGAGCCGCGGGCCGCCGCTCACGCCGCACGGACACTCGGCGCCGCTGACCTCAAGACACTGGCAGCCGCGCTTCGGGAAGCGGAGGCTGCGGCCGCCGCCGGCGATGCCGACCGCTTTTTCCAGGCCAATTCGGCATTCAGGAATTGTTGGCTCGGCGCGGTCGAGAACGAGCGCCTTTCGCAAACGATTGCCCGCTTCGCCGACCACGTGCTCGTCGTCCGTTTAAGGACGCTGTCTCACCAGCCGACACAAGCCGTCGTCGTGGCCGGCATGCGCGCCATCTACGAGGCATTCGTCAAGCGCGACGCCGTCGCCGCCTACGACCGCATGACGCACTTCATTCAGAACGCCGAGGAGCGTTTCATGAAGCTGAGCCCACCGGCTCAACATTCCAGCGGTGAAGGTGAGAGCATGTCGCAGCGGGGGAAATCATGATCAGGAAGCAGCACCCGCTGAAAGGGCCGAACAGGTTCAAGCTTGGCGTCTTTTCGATGAACGCCGATGGCGGCCTGGCAATGACCACCGTTCCCGAGCGCTGGCGTGCCCGCTGGGAAGACAACCTCAATTCTGCCTGCATCGCCGACCGCGCCGGCCTCGAGTTTCTGCTACCGATCGCCCGTTGGCGCGGCTTCGGCGGTTTGACGCATGTGCGGGAATGGTCGTTCGAGACTTTCACCTGGGCGGCGGGTCTTGCTGTCGCCACGGAAAACATCGGCCTGTTCATGACGGTGCATGTGCCGCTGGTTCATCCGCTGCAGGCTGCAAAAGCGCTGGCGACGGTCGACCACATCTCCAACGGGCGTGCCGGCTTGAACATCGTCTGCGGCTGGAACCCGGATGAGTTCGCCATGTTCGGGCAGACGGTCGGCGAGCGGACCTATGATCAGGCCGAGGAATGGATCAACATCATCGTGCGTGCCTATCAATCGAGGGAGCCGTTCGACTTCAGCGGCGAGTTCTATGATCTGAAGGGTGTCGTCAGCCGGCCGCCGAGCCTGCAGGCGCCGCGACCGGTGACCATGAACGCCGCCTTCGGCGCGCCGGGGCGCAACTATGCGGCGCGCCACTGCGACTATCTGTTTTCGACTTTTTCCGAAATCGCCGACGGCCGTGCGCATGTGGTCGACATCACCAACCGAGCTGCCGAAGTCGGACGCGAAGTCGGCGTCTATACGGTCTGTCACGTCGTCTGCCGGGAGACCCAGCAGGAAGCCGAGGATTATTACCGGCACTACGCGCTGGAATGCGCGGACGAGGGCGCCGTCGACGAGCATATGCGCAAGAAGAAGGAATTCGCGAACTCGCATGATGCGAAGGCGTTTACCGAATATCGGCAAAGGTTCGCCGGCGGTGCTGGAACCTTCCCGCTCATCGGCACGCCGGAAAAGATCGTCGACGATCTCACCAAGATCATGGAACAGGGTTATTCCGGCGCCGCCCTCACATTCGTCAACTACACCTACGAACTGCCCTTCTTCTGCGACCGCGTGCTGCCGCTGATGCGCCAGGCCGGGCTTCGGGTAAATTGATGCCGGCGGCCGCCATTCCGACGCTATGGGTGGATGGGCACGACGCCATCAATCCGCGCGCCTTCAAGCAGGCGATGCGGGCCGTGGCGGGCTCCGTCGCCATCCTCGCCTCGGAGCATGACGAGATCGGCTTTTGCGGTATCACGGCGACAGCACTCTGCTCGTTCAGTGCCGAGCCGCCGTCCCTGCTGGCCTGTGTCAACCGCAGCAGCACCTTTGCCTCGGCCATTCGCGAAGGCTTGCCCTTTTCGGTCAATCTGCCAGCCGGCGACCAGGAGAACGTTGTGCGTGCCTTTGGCGGCTTGACCAAAGCCAGGGGCGCCGCGCGGTTCTCGTCCGGATCATGGGTGCGCGGCGAAACCGGCGCGCCCTTGCTTGTCGGCGCGCGGGCAATGTTCGAATGCCGGGTCGCCGAAATCATCGTGCGGGCGTCGCACATGATCGTCATCGGCATCGTCTCAGGCGTTGCGCTGGACCGCGCTCACCGATCGCCGGTCTTCTACGCACATGGGCGGTTCCTGACAGTAGGAGACGATGTCAACTAACCGCCGTTCGTGTGGCGGCGCAGCGTGCAATTTCAGATCGGCCCGATGATGGGCCCCGGCGAAGTGAATCTATCAGAGGGAGTACGGCAATGCGCATTTGGAAATCCCTTGTTCTGGCTGCACTGATGTCGGGTGTAGCGGGTATCGCCACGGCCGAAGAGGTCGTCCTCAACGCCGTGCATTTCACGCCGACGCAGAATGGCTACGCCCAGAGCTTCCTGAAGTTCGTTCAGAAGGTGAACGAAAAGGGTAAGGGCGTGGTCCAGATCAATGTGCGCGGCGGGCCGGAGGTCATTCCGCCGATCCAGCAGGGCGCGGCGCTCAGGAGCGGCCTGATCGATGTGATCGATACACCGGCAGGGCAGTTCCTCGAGCTCGTGCCCGAAGGCGAGGTTTTCTCAGCATCGACGAAGACGCCGTGGGAGATTCGCGAGAATGGCGGCTGGGACTTCATCAGCGGGATTTTCGAGAAGAAGGCCAATGCCCATCTGCTGGCGCATGTCGACGCGGGCTCGGGCTTCAACGTCTTCACCATCGACGAACCCAAGCTCAACAGCGAAGGCAGCATCGACTGGAGCAGCCTGAAGATACGTTCGTCGCCGCTCTATCGCGATTTCCTCGAATCCCTGGGCGCGACGGTCATCGTGCAAGCACCGGGAGACGTCTATACCTCGCTCGAGCGCGGCGTCGTCAATGCCAACGCCTATACCGTATTTGGCTATGCGTCCTTCGGCTGGGACAAATTCACAAAATACCGTGTCGACCCGCAATTCTTCAAAACCGATGTGCTGATCTCGATCAACAAGGCCAAATGGGACACGCTGTCGCCCGAGGCGCAGAAGCTGCTTGCCGACACGGCTGTCGAGTACGAGCGCGCGAGCTATGACGCCAACCTTGCCGAGTCCGAAAAGCAGGCACAGGCGATGATCGCCGGCGGGCAGAAGGTGATCAGCTTGACCGGCGCCGGCCGCGACAAATTCCTGGCGGCTGCCACACAGGCGAGCTGGGCGAGAATGGCCAAACGCGATCCCACCAACATCGATCAGTTGAAGAAATTCTTCCAGTAGCCCGAGCTGAGGGCGCTTTGCGCGCCCTCCATCAAAGGGGGGCAAAGGTGGACATGAGGGTCGTCGGGCATGGACAGATTGTTTGCAGCGATTGGGAAGCTGAGCCTTGCGTTGGCGGCGGCGGCAAAAGTGGTGCTTGGCCTCATCATCGTCGCGGTGGTCGCCGATGTATGCGTCCGCAATCTGGGCCTGAGGCCGCTTGCCTGGGCAGTATCGGCGACGGAATACGGCCTGCTTTACGCGGCATTCCTGCCGATGCCATGGCTGGTCCACAGCAAGGGCCATGTCTTCGTCGAGTTCCTGCGCAAGGCGCTGCCGGTGCGGGCACGGGCGGTGCTTGAAAAGCTGGTCTATCTCGCCTGCATCGGCGTCAGCCTCTACCTCGGCAGCGTCGCTCTGTCTTCCCTGACAAGTGCCGTTGCGGGCGGCGAATATGAAACGCGCAGTTTCGACATGCCGAAATGGCTGGTCTTTCTGCCCATCATGCTCGCCTTCTACCTCTCGGCGCTGGAGTGGCTCAGATATCTGCTCGGCCGTGACACGCTGTACACCCTCGATCCGCTGGAAATGGAAGGGCTCTGACCGGTGGCCTGGCTGTTTCCATTCGCCGTGCTTGTTGGCACCATCCTGGTGTTGATGGGGCTTGGGCTGCCGGTCGCCTTCGCATTCTTCGTCACCAATGTGATCGGGCTATACTTGTTCTTCGGCGGTTCGATCGGCGTGACGCAGATGGTCGCCAACTTCTCCGACGCCGTCTCGACCTATGCGCTTGCTCCGCTGCCGATGTTTCTCGTCATGGGCAGCCTGTTCTTCCGCTCCGGCCTGGGCGAGAAAGTCATCTACGCGCTCGACCTGTGCGTCGGCAATCTGCGCGGACGCCTTGCCTATGTCGTCCTCGCCGCCGGCACGATCTTTTCCGCGCTGTCGGGCTCGAGCCTCGCCAATACCGGCATGATGGGCTCGCTGATGGTGCCGGAGATGCTGAAGCGGGGTTACAAGCCGCACATGGCCTACGGGCCGGTGCTTGGCGCCGGAAGCCTTGCCGTCATCATCCCGCCATCCTCGCTGGCCGTATTGCTCGGCTCGCTGGCCCAGATCGACGTCGGCGCGCTGCTCATAGCGGGGGCTTTGCCCGGGCTGCTGCTCGTTGTCATGTACGCGGCGCTGATCTTCGCGCAGACGAAGATCGATCCGGACGCCGCTCCGCACTATCCGGTACCCGCCGTTCCCGCGGCCGAGAAGGTGAGGGCGGTCGCCGTCAACATCATTCCGATGAGCGTCATCGTGTTCATGGTGGTCGGCACGATCATCCTTGGGATAGCGACGCCGACGGAATCGGCGGGACTCGGCTGTGCCGCCGTCTTCGCATTGTTGTTCGTCTACCGACGGTTCAGCTGGTCGGTTGTCTGGAAGTCGCTGGACGACGCGATGAAGGTCACCGGCATGACCTTCCTGATCATCTCGGCCTCGACGACGTTCTCGCAGATATTCGCCTTCTCCGGCGCCTCCAACGGCTTTATCCAGTTCATCGTCGGCTACGATCTTGGACCGTATCCCATGCTGCTCATGATGGTGCTCGTCATCCTGCTGCTCGGCATGTTCATGGATCAGGTCTCGATGATGCTGATCACGCTGCCGATCTTTCTGCCGATCGCCCAGCAATTCGGCTACGAGCCCGTATGGTTCGGGCTGATCCTGCTGCTCGCCTACGAGGTCGGCTTCACCACGCCGCCGTTTGGTCTGCTGCTGTTCATCATGATCGGCGTTGCGCCGAAAGGCACATCGCTCAAGACGGTTGCCATGTCAGCGGCGCCTTACATCGCGCTGACGCTTTTGCTGATCCTGCTGATTGTCCTCTTTCCGCAGATCGCTCTCTTTCTTCCGAATTTGATCTAGTCGAACCAGCAGGTGTCCACATGCGCTTTGCCTATCTTGCTTTCTTCCATGAGGACCGCGAGGCAAATTTGGCCATCGCCGGTGAAGACGTTGACGCTGTGCGGCGTGTGATCGCGTCAACGCCGGGCCTTGTGCTTGCAAACATCTATCTGCCCGAGGTGGCGACGGACATGTTCAACAACGATGGTCCACCGCCGGTCTTTGGCTTCCAGCTCTATTTCGACGAACTGGCGCACATGGAGGCGGCGCTAGCGCCGTCCGGCCATCTGCAGGCGCTTGCCGCACCCAGTATGCTGTCGAGCATCGCCGCTTCGAGGCCGACGCAACAGGCAATGTGCGTGCGTCCGTTTCCCGTCGACGACGCTGGCGTCAAGACGTCCGGGCTGCCCTGCAGCTATCTTGTCCACTATCCCGGGCCGGCCGAAGACATGAATGTCTGGCTCCACCACTATGTGACGCATCATCCGCAATTGATGCGGGGCTTCCCCGGCATTCGCCACATCGAGGTTCTGTCGCGACTGGATTGGTGCGGATCGCTGCCCTGGCCGCGGATCGACCATATGCAGCGCAATCGTGTCATGTTCGACAGTCCCGCGGCATTGACGCACGCGCTGCAATCGCCGGCGAGGCTGGAGATGCGCGCCGACTACAAGACATTCCCGCCGTTTTCAGGCGGCAGCCGGCATTTCCCGATGTCGACGGAAGCCGTGCATCCTTCGTCAAGGGCCACATAGCGCAAACAGGTTTTGCCGACGCCGAAAATTTCTGGAGATTTCATGTACGACTTTCGCAAGAAATGTGTTTCTCTCGATCGCCTCATCGGCACCTTCTGCGCCATCCCGCACCCTGTGGCGGTCGAAGTGGCGGCCGCGAGCGGGGTCGATTTCCTGTGCATCGACTGGGAGCATTCGCAGATCGGCCGCGAACGGCTCGAGGATCTGGTCCGCGCCGCCGATGTCCACAAGGTTCCCGCGATGGTGCGCGTTCCCGGCCACACGCCGGAGTGGATGGCGGCCGCGCTCGACGCCGGCGCGTCGGGCGTCCTGGTACCGCGCGTCTCCACGGCCGAGCAAGCCCGCATGGCGGTCATGGCCTGCCGTTACCCGCCGGTCGGCGCCCGCGGTGTCGGCCCCGGCCGCGCCGCCGGTTATGGCTACAGGATTCCGGACTACCTCAAATCGGCCAACGACGTCCTGACGGTCGCCATCCAGGTCGAGACGGCAGAGGGCCTGGCCAACGTCGACGACATCGTCCAGGTCGACGGCGTCGACGTGGTCTTCATTGGCCCCGGCGACCTGTCGGTCTCGATCGACGCCATGGGGCCGGCCGGCCAGGACAAGCTCAATGCCGCGATTATCAGGATCGCGGCCGCGGCGCGCGCGGCCGGCAAGGCCGTCGGCATCTTTCGCCCTTCGGCGGATGATGTCGGCAAATGGTCGCGGCACGGCATCAGCTTCTACATGCTGGCCAGCGACACGATGTTTCTCGGCGCCGGCCTTGCCGCCGGCGTTGCCTCGGCGCGCAGCGCCTCATAGCAAGAGTTTGCCATGAAGATCATCAAGACCGACGGCGTATTGTCAGTCGAGGAAGAGCAGCTGCGCTACCTTGACGGCTTGAACGTCGAGTTTGTCGAAAGGACGCTGCTCACGGAAGATGCCCTGATCGAACACTGCCGCAACGCCGACGCATTGATGGTATTGCGAGAGCCGATCACGGCTCGCGTTTTGGCGGAACTGAAGAACCTCAAGGTCATCGGGCGGTTCGGCGTAGGGCTCGACTCGATCGACGTCGAGGCCGCCAGCCGTGCCGGTGTTCAGGTAACCTATGTGCCGGACGCCAACCTGGTTGAAGTCAGCACCCACGCCATGGCCCTGATCCTGGCCTTGACGCGCAAGCTGAAGCAGTTCGACAGCGCAGTGCGCGCCGGCCGCTGGGCTGCAATGACCGATGGCGCCGGCATGACGCGGCCCGACAGGCAGATCCTCGGCCTGATCGGCTTCGGCCAGATCGGACGCCTAACTGCCGAGCGGGCGCGGGTCTTCGGCTACCATGTCATCGCCTACGACCCGCATCTGCCGGCCGAGCGCATTACCGCCGGCGGTGCCGAACCGGTCGGCTTCGACGAGCTGCTAGCCAGGGCCGACATCGTCTCGCTGCACGTTCCCGCGACACCGGAAACCAGAAACATCATGTCGGCACAAGCCCTGTCGCGGATGAAGGAAGGGGCGATACTCATCAACGTGTCGCGCGGCGGCCTGGTCGACGAGGTCGCCTTGGCGGATTTGATCCGGCGCGGCCATCTGGCAGGCGCCGGCATCGACACGTTCGATCGGGAGCCGCCTTCGCCCGACAATCCGCTGCTGGCGCTGGACGCCGTCCTGGTCAGTCCACACGCGGCGCACTACTCGACCCAGTCTTACGCCGAGGTTCGCAACAAGGTGTTTGCCGATGTCGCATCGGTCCTGCGCGGCGGCAAGCCGGTCTATCCGGTCAACCGGGTATGACCAATTCCCGATGTCGGCGCCGCCCAAACGCCTGCTGGAACTTCCACCTCAACATTCCGGAGTAGGCGCCGTCGGCGAAGCTGCCGATCTCCCCCCCTTGCGGGGGAGATGCCCGGCAGGGCAGAGGGGGGTGCTGTCCCTCCGGCCTGTCAACCAATCGCTGCCACGTCCTCAGGCTGATTCCGGTTGGAAATGGCTGAAATCGACGTTGGCGATCCGTCCCACCCCCCTCTGTCCTGCCGGACATCTCCCCCGCAAGTGGGGAGATCGGATGTCGCTTCGGCTTTCGCCAACCACAATGCTGGACCGCAGGGCAATGACCGCCGACCTGAAGCAGTTGCCCTGGGTAGTATTTGTTCTTGCTTTGTGCCGGCAGCTATGCTACTAATTTGGGTATGGTACTGATTCGCACCGAGGACCCGCCGCAAGGCGGTTTTTTTTGTCTTTAGGTTTCAGCGCCATCCGTCGAGGCCCTGCTCGGCTTGTCGCGACGCTCGACGATGTAGATGTGATCGGCGACCAACACCACGTCGCCATGCTGGTTGATCACCTCGCAGCGCTCGACGACCCGGCCTGAATCGGGTCGCTTCGGGTCGTCTTCCTTGGCCGAGATGGTGGTGCGGGTCTTGATCGTATCGCCGATGAACACCGGCTTGATGAAACGCAGCCGGTCGTAGCCATAGGAGAAGGCAACCGGGTTGACGACGCTTGCCGTCAGCCCGACGCCGACCGAAAACACCAGCGTGCCGTGGGCGATGCGCTGGCCGAACGGCGTCGTCTTCATGAACTCAGCGTCCATGTGATGAGGAAAGAAATCGCCGGTATGGCCGGCATGGACGACGAAGTCGGTCTCGGTGATGGTGCGCCCGCTGGTCATGCGCGACGAGCCGATCCGGTAGTCCTCGAAATAGACAGTCTGCTCCATGTCAGGGCCTCGCCGCGATCGGCGTTGCCGGCGCCGCGCTCGATCGGTAGGCGGCTTCGACCAGCGCCATGGTGTTCCAGCCGTCCTCGACGGAACTGACAAGCTCGGTGTCCTCGCCTGATGCGTAGCGCTGGACATTGGCCATGCGGCCGATGAAGGCGTCCGGAAACCATGCGCCGACGAGCGGCACCGTAATCCAGTCGGAGCCGCCCTTCGGATAGATTTCAAGGATGTCAGGCTCGCCGCGCGGATAGTCGAGGTTGAGCCCCAGCTTGAGGTAGGCGGCGCCTTCGGTGCCGCAGATGCGGAATTCGCAGGCCTGGTGTTTTCGACCGAATTTGTGATCGTGGTTGATCGACAGTGCACAGCGCACGGTGTCGCCATAGTCGAGGATCGCGCTGGTGCGCGTTTGCGCAACCTTGTGGCCGGGATGGCCGAGTGTCTTGGCGTGAACCCCCTTGGGGTCGCCGAGCAATTGCCGGATCAGGTCGAGATAATGGATTGAATGCATGGCGATCTCGACGCGCGGCGCCTTCAGCAGGAATTCCCAGAGCTGCCAGGGTGTCGCCAGCGCCAGCCATGCGTCGAAATCGACCACTTCGCCCAACCAGCCCTTGGCGATCGCATCCTTGAGCGCCAGCATCATCGGCGCAAAGCGCAGCTGGAAATTCACCGCCGCCTTCAGGTTTTTGGAGCGGCAGATTTCGAGGATCTCGGTGGCTTCGGTGAGATTGCTGCCCATCGGCTTCTGGATCAGCGCCACGGCGCCATCGGGCAGCGTCCTGAGCACGCCGGCGTGATAGGCCGGCGGCGTCGCCAGATCGAAGACGGCGTCCTTGATTGACGCAGCTTCCTCGACCGACCGGTAAGCGGTGACGCCCCATTTCTGCGCCAGTTTTTCCGCCTTGGCCAGGTCGGGGTCGAACAGCCCGGCAACCGGGAAACCGGCTTTTCCATAGGCCGGGAAATGCGCATCGCCGACGATCGAGCCGGCGCCGAATATCACGATCGGCCTGGGCTTTGACGGCTGTGCCCAGGCCTGGGAAAGCGAGGCAGGATCGAAAATGTCATCAGTCATAATGGAAGACTTCGTCCATCGACGCCCACCACTCGCCCTCCTTGCGGGTCGGCAGCGGCTCCTGGCAGGGCACGCACAGCGCCCACCATTCCTGCGTCGTGGGATCGGCAGCCATCTTCGCCATGTCGGCGGCATAGTCGGTGCCATGGTACTCGAAGGTGCTGAACAAAAGGTGCTCCGGCTCCCTCAGATAGATCGAATAATTCTTGATGTTGCAGGCGGAAATCATCTTGAGGACGTCCGGCCAGACGGCAGCGTGAAGCCGCACATACTCGGCGACTTTCTCCGGCTTGAGGCCGAGCACCATTCCCATTCGCTGCATGTCCGCCTCCTATTTCACTATCGTCGTGGTGAATTCCGCGATGCTCTTCGCCTTGATCGCATCCCAGTCCCAATCGATGCCGATGCCGGGCTCGTCCGGCGCCAATGCGTGCCCGTCCTCGATACGCATTTTCTTGCCGGTCAGCTCGTCGAGCTGGGGAATATACTCGACATATCTGCCGTTCTGAACGGCGCATGTCAGGCTGACATGCAGTTCCATCAGGAAATGCGGGCAGACCGGTATGTCGAACGCCTCGGCTGCATGCGCCACCTTCAGCCATGGCGTGATGCCGCCGATGCGACCGACATCGACCTGCACGATCGAGCATGCGCCCTTTTGCATATATTCGCGGAAATGCCGGATCGAATAGAGCGACTCGCCGATGGCGACCGGCGTCGATGTGGCACTCGACAGCCGCACATGGCCGTCAATGTCGTCGGCCGGCAGCGGCTCCTCGATCCAGGCGAGGTCGAGTTCACGCAGGCGCTCGGCCCGGCGGATCGCCTCGTCGACCGAGAAGCCCTGGTTGCAGTCGGTCATGATCTCATAGGCGTCTCCAACCGCCCGGCGCACCGCCGTCAGGCGCGCAAGATCCTCGGAACCGTGCGGCTTGCCGATCTTGACCTTCGAGCCGCGAAAACCCTTGGCCTTGGCGTCCAGCGCATCCTCGACCAGCGCCTCGGTTTCGATATGCAGCCAGCCGCCTTCGGTCGTGTAGAGCGGGCAGCGGTCCTTGGCGCCACCGGCCAGCTTCCACAGCGGCAGCCTCTGTTTCTTGGCCCGCAGATCCCAAAGGGCAGTGTCGATGGCCGCGAGCGCGATGGCCGTGATCGCGCCGATCGTCGTCGCATGGGTGGCGAACTCCAGCTCGTGCCAGATCGCCTCGATCATGTCGGCGTCGCGGCCAATCAGCCGCGGCGCAAGGTGGTCGGCAAGGAGCCGCATCACCGAAGAGCCGCCGGTGCCGATCGTGTAGCTGTAGCCGGTGCCGACCGCGCCGTCGGCATCGGTGATGGTGACGATCGGTGTTTCCTGCGAGACAAAACTTTGGATGGCATCGGTGCGCTTGACCTTAGGCACGAGGTCGACCATCCGCAGTTCGATTTTCTCGATCTTTGCCATGATTTTAACCTCGCAATGTCTTGCCTGTTTCGGCGGAAAACAGATGGGCCTGCGACAGGTCCAGGCTCATCTTGACCCGGTCGCCGGCTTTGAGCGGCTTTGGATTGAGCATGCGCGATACCCAGTCGCTGCCGTTGAATTCGGCGAACACCAGCGTCTCGTTGCCGAGCGGCTCGGTGACGGTCACCGGCAATTCCACCTGGTGGACGTCGACATCTTCGCCGGAGCTGATGCCGTGTCCGGTCGGATAGATGTCGTCGGGCCTGAGGCCGAACACGACTTTGTCGCCGGCCTCGACATTGGCCTTGAACTGGCTGGGCAGAGGCAATCTCTCGCCGCTGGCGAACAGCAGCTGTCCGTCGTCGACAACCGCCTCATGCAAATTCATCGGCGGCGAGCCGATGAAGCCGGCCACGAAGCGTGTCTGCGGCCGGCGGAAGACCTCGTCGGGCGTGCCGACCTGCTCGATGAAACCGTCACGCATGATGACGATGCGGTCGGCCAACGTCATCGCTTCGACCTGGTCGTGGGTGACGTAGATCACCGTCGACCGGACCTTGGCATGCAGTTTCTTGATCTCGGTGCGCATCTGCGTCCGAAGCTTGGCGTCGAGATTGGAAAGCGGCTCGTCGAACAGGAAGACGTCGGGATCGCGCACAATGGCGCGACCCATGGCGACGCGCTGGCGCTGTCCGCCGGACAGTTGCGACGGCCGGCGGTCGAGCAACTGGTCGAGGCCGAGAATGCCCGATGCCTCTGCGACGCGACGGTCCATTTCATCTTTAGCGGCGCCGGCTATTTTCAGCGAGAAGCCGAGGTTTTCGCGCACCGTCATATGCGGATAGAGCGCGTAGGACTGGAACACCATCGAGATGTTGCGCGAGCGCGGCGGCAGGTCGTTGACCATGCGGCCGCCGATCTCGATGACCCCGTCGCTGATCGCCTCGAGGCCGGCGATCATGCGCAGGGTTGTCGACTTGCCGCAGCCGGACGGCCCAACCAGCGCGATGAACTCGCGGTCGGCGACCTCGAGGTCGATGCCGTGCACGACCGCCACCGGACCATAGCTCTTGGTGAGTTTCTTGAGCGATACTGTTGCCATGTCAGCCTTTCACCGCGCCGGAAGTGAGGCCGCCGACGAGATGTTTCTGGACGATGAAGGTAAGCGTGAGCGCCGGTATGATCATGACCACGGCCAGCGCGCACATGCCGCGCCAGTCGATGGTGAATTCGGCCGTATAGTCGAGCAGACCGACCGGCAGGGTCTTGGAGTTGATCGAGCGGGTCAGCTGCGAGGCCAGAGCGAACTCGTTCCAGGAGGTGAGGAAGGCAAAGATGCCGGCCGAGGCGATGCCGGGGCCGGCCAGCGGAAACTCGACCTGCCAGAAGGCCTGCCAGCGCGTGCAGCCGTCGATCTGCGCCGCCTCGGCGAGGTCTTTCGGCACCTGGCGGAAAAAGCCGTCGATCAGCCAGACAGTGAAGGGCACGTTGAGCGCGACATAGACCAGGATCAGCCCGAAGTGCGTATCAATGATGCCAAGCCGCGCAAAGACGAAGAACAGCGGCAGCGACAGTGCGATGCCGGGCACCGTGCGCGTCAGCATAAGGCCGAGGAACATCGCCGATTTGGCGCGGAAGCGGTAGCGCGCAAAGGCATAGCCGCCAGCCATGCCGATGACGATGGCGATCACCGTCGAGGTCACCGAGATGATCAGCGAATTGCGGAAGTAGTCGAGCACCGGAATGCCGCCCTGGCCGACGCCGCTGAACATGGCGATGTAGGCGTCGAGCGAGAGTCGCTGCGGGATCCACACCGGCGGCTTGGCCATGATCTCGACGGTCGGCCGCAGCGACGACAGCACGATCCAGATGCCGGGCAGGCAGATGACCAGCATGGCCAGGAACAGTCCGATGCCGTGAACGATGCCGAGCGCTTTGTTGCCTACGCGATGCAGGCTGTTCTGGTCCATCCTCACCACTCCGCCGCGATCTGCGTGCGCGCCGCGGCGAGCTTGCGGTAGAAATAGACGGTGAACAGGATGGACAGCAGGATCGAGAAATAGGCCATGGCGTTGGCCATGCCCATCCTGGCATCGCTGTAGGCGGTGCGGGCGACCAGCGTCCAGACCAGCTCGGTGCGGCCGGCAGGACCGCCGTCCGTCATGATCTTGACGATGTCATAGGCGCGCGCGACGTCGAGCGAGCGGATGGTCATGGCGATGAAAGCGAAGGGCATGATGAACGGCCAGGTGACATAGCGGAATGTCTGCCACGGCGTGCAGCCGTCGACGCGGGCCGCCTCGACCGGTTCGCGCGGCATCGCCAGCAACCCGGCCAGGATAAGGATCGCGAACACCGAGGTCGACGACCAGATCTCGGCGATCAGGATGGCGATGAAGGCGAGATTGCCGTCGATCAGCCACGGGATGGCGCGGTCGGTCAGGCCGAGCCCCTGCAGGGCGTTGTTCACGAGGCCGATATTGTCGTTGAACATGAATTTGAACTGGAAGCCGACGAGGATCGGCGAAAACATCATCGGGAACATCATGATGGTGCGCAGGACCCGCTGGCCGCGCGATGCTTTCTCCACCAGCAGGGCCAGCCCGAGCCCGATCAGCATCTCCAGGTTGAGCGCCACGGTCAGCAGCACCACGGTGCGGGCAAAGGCGACCCAGAAAGCGCGGCTGGTCAGGATGGCGACGTAGTTGCGCGCGCCGATGAAGACCCAGAACGTCTCCGGCCTGGTCAGCCGGAACGGCGTGAAGCTGGAATAGAGCGAGAGCAGCAACGGCACCACCACCACGGCCGCCAGAACGATCACCGCCGGCAGCAGGAGCAGCAATGGCGGCGAAGGTCTCCAGCCTTTCATGGCGATCCGGTTCTGGTTGGTGCCCGGACACCGCAGGCCGCCATTGGCGAGCTGGGATCAAGACAAAGCGTGTTGCACATGGCTCGAAAAAAATGCGGGGCGCCGCTCTTCGATTAGCGCGGCGCCCCCTTGGGAGAATGGTCAAAGCTTGCCGGCGTCCTCGAGGATCTGGGTGGCCTTGGCGGCGGCGTCGTCCAGCGCCTGCTTGGAGGTCTTGTCGCCGAGAATGGCGGCCTGCAGTTCGGGATAGACGGCGTTGGAGATTTCGATCCATTCAGGTGTCTGCGTCACGGCAAACGCGTGCTTTGCCTCTTCCTGGAAAGCCGCCAGCACTTCCTTCTTGTAAGGATCGTTTGCCGCCTGCTGGATGTCCCAGTCCCACACCGCTGTGCGGGTCGGCAGTGGGCCGCTTGCCGCCTCGAGCTTTTGGCTGTCCTCATTGGTCAGGAACCAGACCAGCGACGCCGCAGCCTCCTTGCTGGCGCAGTTTTCGGTGACCGAAAATCCGTGGTGCCCCGACCAGCCGGTGCGAATGCCTGCCGATCCCTTCGGCGCCACCTTCACGCCGACATTGCCGGCGACCTTCGACGACTTCGGATCGTTGAAGAAGCCTGCCCAGCCCGGCCAGTCGAGGTTGATGGCGACGGTGCCCGAGGCAAAACCCTGGCCGAGATCGTCCCACAGATAGTTGGTGGTGCCGGCCGGCACCGCCTTGGCCTTGTAGAGATTGACGAACCAGTCGAGCGCGTGCACGCCGGCTTCCGAGTTGAAGGCCGGCTTGCCATCCTTGTCGAGGTATTCGCCGCCGTCGGCGATGAGCATCTCGTAAAAGCGGCCGTTGATCGCCTCTTCCTTGCCGGCGAACTGGGTGCCGTAGAAATCGGGCGGGCTGGCGAAGAATTCCGCCTGCTGGGCGACCTCGTCCCAGGTGTCGGGCGGTGTCAGCTCCTTGCCGTACTTGGCCTTGTAGGCGGCCTTCTTGGCTTCGTCCTTGTAGAGGCTCTTCTGGTAATAGAGCGCCGAGACGTCGAACTGCGCGCGCGGCAGCATTACCAGCTTGCCCTCGAGCGTCGAGGCCTTGATCGTCGACGGCACGAAGGCGTCGATCTCCTCCTTCGGCAGCAGCTTGTTGAGATCGGTGTAGATATCGGGATATTGCGGCGCGAAGGACGAGTGGTTCGACCCAACGCACCAGTTGATGCTGCCGGAGGCGATGTCCGACTTGATTTCCTTGTCGAGCTCGAAGTGATTTTTCTTCGAGATCACGTTGACCTTGGCGCCGGTCAGTTTTTCCCATTCGCCGATGCGCGCGTACAGCCCTTCATATTGCTGGCCGCCGATCAGCTTGGCGTCGATGGTGACGCCGTCGAATTTGCCGGGCAGGTCGGCAGCAAGGGCACTCGCACCCAGTGCGAGCAGCGTTACGCCGGCCGACAGGCCGCAAAACAGTTTCGTCATTGGTATCCTCCCAAGAGTCTGCGTCGATCCATAGCGAGGGCTGATCGGCAGCTTCATTCATATACAAACAAAATATTTATAGGATCGTCAAGCCGAGAGTTCTTCCGGAAGCAACGGTTATGCGTATATGAAATGTGAAATTCACTGGAGAAGCCCAATGGCAGAGGACGAGGAAGACGAGCGCTATCGAGCCCCGGCGCTGGACAAGGGGCTCGACATCCTCGAGCTGCTGGCCGGCGTCGACGGCGGCCTGACGCAGGCGGAAATCGCCAAGAAACTCGACCGCAGCCCGAACGAGTTCTACCGCATGCTGGATCGGCTGGTGCGGCGCGGCTATGTCACGCGGCCGGATGGCGACCGTTACTCGCTGACGCTCAAGCTGTTTGGCCTGGCGCAGCTGCACGCGCCGGTGCGCCGGCTGGCTTCCTATGCGACGCCGCTGATGCGCGAACTGGCCGAAACCACACAGCAGGCAAATCAGCTGGTCGTCTTCGACCGCGGTTCCGCGGTAGTGATCGCACAGCAGGAGGCGCCGGATTACTGGGGCATCTCTATCCGCGTCGGCTCGCATATCAGCCTGTTCGACACCGGCTCCGGCCATGTGCTGCTGGCGTTCCGCCCGCCGGAAGAGCGGCAGATGATGATCTCCGAACATCTGCGCAGCACCGACAAGCCGCCGCAGTCGCCGGAATTCTTTGCTCGCCTCGACCAGATTAGGGAACGCGGCTACGAGATGATGGCGTCGATGCAGACGGCCGGCGTGTTCAACCTGTCGACGCCCGTTCTCGGCTCGGACGGCAAGGCGATCGCCGCATTGTCGATCCCCTACATTACCCTGGTCAACGCACTCAAGGCGCCCGACATCACCAGGACCATAGAGCTGCTGCTGGCAGCGACCGAAAAGCTGTCGCAACTGGCGGGATCGACCGTCAAGCAATCGCGATGAATTCTTATTTGAATGAAGAATTTCTCCGTGAGATGATCTCGAAGTCGCCAAGGAGGAGCGCGCCACCATGATCTTCGACACCCATCTCCACCTGATCGACCAGTCCGCGCTGCGCTATCCCTGGCTGACCGGCGTGCCGGCGCTCAACCGCGATTTCTCCTACGACGAATATGCAATCCAGGCCCGCCGCGCCGGCATCGATGGCGCATTGCACATGGAGGTCGATGTCGATCCAGCCGACATCGAGGCTGAAACCAGCCGTGTCAAAGCGCTGTCGCGGCAAAAGGGCAGTTTGCTGAGGGGGGCAATCGCCTCCTGCCGTCCGGAAGAGCCCGGCTTTGCCGCCTATCTCGAGCGCCAGCGTGCCGATCCTTTCGTCAAGGGTTTCCGGCGGGTGCTTCACGTCATGCCGGACGAGCTTTCGGAGGGCGCGCTGTTTCGTGAAAACATCAAGCGGCTTGCCGGCAGCGGCCTGACCTTCGACCTTGTCGTTCTGCCGCACCAGATCCCCAAGGCGATCGCACTCGCGAACCTCGCGCCGGATGTGCAGTTCGTGCTCGACCATTGCGGCGTGCCCGACATCAAGGGTGATGCCGAGCACCCCTGGCGCGAGCACATGGCGGAGATCGCGCAGCGCCCGAACGTCGTCGGCAAAATTTCCGGTGTCGTCGCCTATGCGGATGCCGGATCCTGGACTGTCGAAACGCTGCGTCCCTATGTCGAGCACACTATCGCATGCTTCGGCTGGGACCGGGTCGTGTGGGGCAGCGACTGGCCGGTCTGCACGCTTGGCGGCGGGCTTGCGACCTGGATTGCGGCAACGCACGCGCTGCTCAGCGGCGCCAGCGCTGATGAGCGACAAAAGCTGCTGTCCGCCAATGCCAAGCGGCTGTGGAGTTTGTAGGCCGGCTCAGATCGTCGCCGACACGTGCCGCTCGCGGCCGTAGAGTGAAACCAGGAGCACGATGACCAGGCCAAGTGCCGCCTGCACGGTCGAGGGCCGGAAGCCGAGCCCGATCAGCAGCGTGTTGATCTCCGTCAGCACCAGCACGCCGGCAATGGTGCCGAAATAGCTGCCGCGGCCGCCGACAAGGGCGGCGCCGCCGACCACCACTGCCGCAATCGTCTGGAACAGATAGGGCTGGCCGACATCGCCATAGGCCGAACCGGTGAAGCCGAGCAGCAGCACGCCGGCCGCGGCGGCAAAGAAGGCGCTCGCGGCATAGGTGACCGTCCACATGCGGACCGGATCGATCAGCGCCAGCGGCGCAGCACCTGGATTACTGCCCAGCGCATAGAGACGGCGGCCGTATGGCGTGCGTGCCAGCACCAGCGCCACCAGCAAGGTCAACGCCGCGACGCATGGCACCAGCCCCGGCACCGGCAGCGGTCCGACCGAACCGCCGATCGAAACGAAGGCGGAGACCGCTGCAGGCGCCGATCCGGATGGAAAGCCGCCGGTCCACAACAGCACGGCACCTTGCACGATCATGCCGACGCCGAGCGTGACGATCAGCGGGTGGATGTCGAGCCCGCGCGAGATCAGGCCGTTCAGCGCCCCGATCAGTATGGCGAGCGCGACGACGACCGTGCAGACAAGAGCAAAATTCCAGCCGCCGCCGTAGAGCTGTGCGGCAACGACATTGGCAAAGCCGATGATGAAGGGGATCGACAGATCGATGCCGCCGAGAATGACGACGAGGGTCTGGCCGATCGATGCCACCGCCAGCAGCGAGGCGATCACCAACAGTGCCCGGATGGCGAAGGGCTGGGAGTAGCCCGGAATGAGCAAGGTGCCAAGGAGATGCAAGGCGACAGCGACGGCAAAGGCACCGGCGACGCGGGCATTGGTGGACTGGAACCAGTTCCGGCGCATGTTTCTCAGCCTTTCCGTCCCGATAGCCGCTCCTGCAGCGCCGTCATGATGACGGCCACAACCAGGATCGCGCCATAGGCGATCTGCAGCACATAGGTGGAGACGTTGAAGGCGGTCAGCACGCTCTGCAGCAGGAAGATGTCGATAGCGCCGATCGCAGCCCCGGCGAGCCCGCCGCGCCCGCCGGCAAGGCTGACGCCGCCGAGCGCCACCGCGGCAATGGCGATCAGCGTGTAGGTCGGTCCGATGTTGGGGTCGGCCGAGCCGATCAGCGCGGTTAGCATCAGGCCGGCACAGGCGGCAAGTATGCCGGTCATGACATAGGCGATGAAACGCACTTTGGTGACCGGAACGCCCGCCGTGTAGGCGGCGCGGTCGTCGCTGCCCACCGCCATCAGCTGGTCGTAGTAAGGCGTCTGCCGCACCAGCCACCAGGACAGGAAGATCAGCGACAGCGGCAGTGCCGACCAGGGTCCGGCCATCGCCTTCAGCCAGCCCGGCGCCGGCCCGATCGGCGCCGGCAGGATGGTCAGCGTCATGCCGGTGAGAATCAGATAGGTGCCGAGCGTCGCAACGATCGGCTGGATGCGGAGGATGGTCGCCAGAAAGCCGTTGGCGGCGCCGACGATCGCGCCGATCAGAAGCGCCGCCGGCACGATGACCAGCGGCGAAGATATCCCAAGCCTGAGAAACAGCAGTTGGATTACTATCGCATTGACGAAGCCCATCAGCGGCCCGACGGAAATGTCGATGCCGCCGCGCCCGGCGAGGATCACTGGAGCCGAAGCGAGCGCTGCGCCGATCAGCGGCGCGGCGAGCCCGATCAGCGCGCCCCAGGCGGCAGGATGAAAGCGCGCCGGATTGAGCAGCAGATTGACCGCGATCAGGATCACCAGCAGTACCGCCGCAAAGCCAGCGCCGCGCCATCGCGCCGCCATGCGCCGCAACCCGCTCATGCCGCGCGACCGAACATGGCGGCGATCACCGCATCGCTTTTCATTGCGTCTCCGGTGATTTCGGTCGCCACCTGCTGTTCGCGAAACACCAGCACGCGATGGCAAAGCAGCAGGATCTCCTCGATCTCGCTCGACAGGATGACCAGAGCCATGCCGTCCGCCGCCAGTCCACGAAACACATCGTAGAGGACATGGCGCGTCGCCACGTCGACACCGCGCGTCGGATCATTGAGCAGCAGGATCGCCGGTTCCAGCGCCAGTGCACGGGCCAGAAGCACCTTCTGCTGGTTGCCGCCGGAAAGCGTGGTGATCGGGGCGTCCGGCCGTGGCGCGATGATCGACAGTCTGTCCCGGTAGCGCTCATAGCGCTGCCGCCGCGCGGCGAAGCTGAGCAGGCCGAAACGCGTATCGCGCGACAGCGTCGAGACGGCAAAATTGTCGAGCACCGATTGGGTCGGAAAAATGCCGGTGGTGCGCCGGTCGCGCGGCAAATAGGCGATGCCGCCGGCGACCGCCTTGCGGAAATTGGTGATCGCGCGCGCTCCGGTTGACGCCTCGACGGTCACCTCGCCGCCGGCCGGACGTTCCAGGCCGGCCAGCACTTTCAGGAACCGCTCCTGGCCGTGGCCGTCGAGGCCGGCAAGGCCGACGATCTCGCCCGGCGCAATGGTTTGCGTCATGGGGCTTGCGCCCGGCGCGATCACCAGGCCGCGCACCGAAAGGCTGGCGCGATCAGCCATTCGCCAGTTCCGCCGCAGTGCGTGGCGCCATCGCCCTGAGAAGTTCGGATGCGGTGGACGTGCCGCGTTCCTCGGTCGTCACCACGCTGCCGCCGCGCAGGACGGAGATCCGGTCCGAAAGCGCCATCACCTCGTCCATGCGATGGGTGATGAACAGGATCAGGCAGCCTTCTGAGGCAAGCTTGCGCATCATGGCGAAGACCGCCTCGCGATCGGCAAAGTCGAGCGCCGCCGTAACCTCGTCGAGGATGAGAATGCGCGGGTTGCGGACCACGGCGCGGGCGAGCACTACCAATTGCTGAACCGCCAGCGGCAATTGCCCGGCCAACTGGTCGAGCGGGATCTCGGTCACTGCGAAGCGCTTCAGCACCGCTTGCGCGCGTTGCCGCCGCTCGGCGCGCGGCACAGTGCGCGTCAGCAGGCCGTCGAGGCCGAGCAGGATGTTGTCGGTCACCGAACGGTCAGGCGCGATCAGCACTTCCTGGAACACGGTGGCGAACCCGGCGCCCTGGAAGGCCGCCGGCGAGAGGCCGGTAAAGGGCGCTCCGTCGAGCAGGATCGCGCCGCTGTCCGGCTGCACGATCCCCGACAGCAGCTTGACCAGCGTGCTCTTGCCCGAACCATTCTCGCCCAGGATGGTGTGGATCGTGCCGGCGCGGAATGCGATGGAGGCATTGGCCAGCGCAATCGTTTCGCCGTAGCGTTTCGAGATGGCCTGGACTTCCAGCATGAGCAATCCTGATGGAGAAAACCGGCACCGCTGGTGCGGAGCCGGCTTTCATAAATGCTACTTGGCGCAGGCGTCCGGCACCTTCGGATAATCCCAGCCCTTGGTCGGTGCCGGATTGGCGAAGTAGGCATCGAGCCATTCCTCCGGCATCGGATCCTTCGGCGGGACCGGGAAGATCGAGACGGCGTCCGGCGTCATGCAGTCCTTGTACCAGGCGCCGAGGTCGGCATTGTGCACCGGCGGAATCGGGATCAGCAGCGTGTTGAGCTTGGGCTTCTGCCCATCCAGCATGCGCGCCCCGACACGAAACAGCGTCTCGGCCGTCCAGTGCGGCAGAACCGCATGGCCCTCGAAGCGGTATTTGTCGGGATTGGCCTTCCAGTAGCCGAGTGCATCGCCGGTGATCGAGCCGGTGATCAGCGGGGCAGGGCGGCCAGCCTCGGCAAAGGCCTCGGCAACGACACGGCTTTCGCTGCCCGTCGTCCACACTGCATCGATCGGCGCCGGATTGGTGGCGATCGCCTGCAGCACCGCCGTCTTGGTAACGTTAGCCGTCCAGTTGCCGTTGACGCTGCGCGAGACCTTGAGCTTTGAATTTTCGGCCAGCGCCTTGTCGGCGCCCTGGCGCTCCTGCACGACGATCGGGTGACCGGCAATGCCCTCGACCAGAAGCACGCTGCCGCCGTCCGGCATTGCTTTGCCGATCGCCGTCATCATGTCGTAGCCCCAGCGCGCATAATTGGAATCGACGTTGATCGCATTCGGGCTGGTCACCGACCCAGCTGCCGTGATGAAGGGGATGCCGGCTTTGGCTGCGGCATCGATGGCATCGTCCAGCGCCGTCGCCGAGCCGGGGATCGAGGTGATGATAGAGCATTTCTTGTCGATGAAGGCGCGGATCTGGTTGATCTGCTGACTGGCGTCGTTGTTGGAATCCGACACCTCGAAGCTCGCCACGGTGCCGTCGGCGATCAGGCCGTCGACCAGCCGCTTCAACTCCTTGGTGACGGTGACGCGCCACGGATTGCCCTGGTACGACTCGGAGTGGCACCATTTCCACGGCTTTGGCGGCGGCGTGAAATTGTCCCAGGCCGACGGCAGCACCTTTTGCGGCGCGCCGTCATATTGGGCCTTCAGTTCGGTCGGCAATCCAGCAATCACGCCCATAATGTCTTGAGCGCAGGCTATGGTCGTGACCGATGCAAGTGCGGTTGCGGCCATAAGGCCGCGGATCAGGCTGTTCATGTTCTCCTCCGTTCGGTTGTTTCAGGCTCCTCCGCCGGCAACGCCGGACACCTGCGTCGAAAGGCTTTCCCGAAACAGGCGATTGAGATCGGCAACGACGCGAGCGGCATTGTGCCTTTCGCTCAGGCCGAGATTGATGCGATCGGACGCCGCCTGCTGGAACGCCATGTAGCCGTCGTGCCGCGGCCTGACCCAGGCACCTTCGAGCGTGGCCCGCGTATCCTTGTAGAAATTGCCGGTGGCTGCGTTGACGGCGGCATCCTCCCAGGCTGCCGCATGGCCGGGCTGGCCGCCGGCCGAGGCGTAGAGGCTGCGCTGCACCTCGCCGCTGGCGATCCAGTAGGCGAAGTCGATGGCCGCCTGCCTGGCCTTCGAGAAGGCCGACACGGCGATGCCGGTCCCGCCGAGCGCCGAGCCTTTGGGGCCGGCATTGCCCGCGGCCGGGATATCCGCAAAGGCCAGGCGGTTGGGTCGAAACCCGGCAATGGCATAGGAAACGTAGCCATAGATCAGCGGCGCGCAGGCAATCCGTGATCCCGATCCGGCCATTTGCTCCAGAACCGCGATCGGATCCATGCCAAGACAGGCCGGGTCGACGAGGGCTGCGATCTCGCGCATCATCTCGAAGACCTGATTGCCCGTTGCCGGATCCACATGGTCGCCAGGGCCTTCGGCGGCCGGCCGGCCGAGATTGCCGGCAAGCGTGTAGAACGTCATCAGCGAATGCGGCGGCCTGAGCGGCAACAACACGTGGCCTTGCCGCGCCAGATCGAGTGCATCGGCCCAGCTCGCCGGCGCAGCCGAAAGCATGTCGGGCCGCCATGCCTGCATCTGGCTCGCCGCGTCGATCGGAAACGCCCACTGCCGGCCTTGCCAGTTGTAGCTCGGAAACGACCGGCCGACACTGCCCGCCACAAGTGCCGCGCGTTCGGCTTCCCGGCCGGCGACATCGAGCGGCGTCAGGCAGCTCTCGGCGGTGATCTGGCCGACATGCGGATGGTCGATGACGATCAGATCATAGGTACGGGCCAGCTCCTCGACCGGGAAGGATTCGAAATCCTGCAGCGAGCGCTTGTCCCATTCGATTGCGACGCCGGTCCGTTCTTTCCACAGCGCCGAACAGGCGACCATCGGGTCATAGCCGCGCGGATGGCTCCAGGTCATGCCTTTGAGCGTGACGTCGCTCACAGCCCGAACTCCGCGCGGATCTTTGCGCTGTGCTCGCCGATGCGCGGCGCGGCCCGCTCGACCTTGGCGCGGATGCCGTCGACCCTGAGCGGCGAGCGCGTGGTGAGGATCGAAACGTCATCCTCGCGCGTCACCGTCTGCAGCATGTCGAGGACCTGGAAGCCTTCGCTGGCCATCATCTCCGGCCATGTCAAAACCTTGGCGCACCAGATGTCGGCAGGCTCGAGAATGCCGAGCCACTCGTCGACCGTCCTGGTCGCGATCTTTTGCGCGATGATCGCCTTGATCTCGTCGCGGGCGGTGAACCAGGTCGACGGCTGGTCGCGGTAGGGCGCAAGTTCCTCGAGCCCGAGCAGATCGGCGAGTTTCGAGATCGGTGTCATCGCGATCGCCAGATAGCCGTCCTTGGCCGGATAGACGCCGTAGGGCGCCGACAGATAGGCGTGCGCGCTGCGGAAGCTCGACCGCCGCGGTAGCCGGCGCCCGTCATTGAGATGCGTGGTCAGCACCTCGAACTGGAAGTCGACCAGCGCTTCGAGCAGGCTGGTCTCGACATGGCTGCCCTTGCCGGTCACGCTGCGCCGCACCAGTGCCGCAAGAATGCCTTGCGCGGCGGCGGAGCCCGCCAGCATGTCGGCGATCGCCAGCCCGAAGGGCACCGGCCCCTGGTCCTCGTCGCCGTTCAGCCACATCACGCCGGAGCGGGCCTGTGCCAGCAGATCCTGCCCGGGCCGTTTGACCCACGGGCCTTCCTCGCCATAGCCGCTGATCGAGGCATAGACCAGGCGCGGATTGATCTTGCGCACCGCCTCGTAATCGAAGCCCAGGCGTTCGATGACGCCGGGCCTGAAATTCTGGATCAGCACGTCGGCCTTGGCCAGCAGGCCGCGCAGCGCCGCAAGGTCAGCCTCGTCCTTCAAGTCGATTGCAAAGCTTTCCTTGGCGCGGTTGATCGCGTGGAAAATAGTGGAATCGCCGCCGATCTCGGTGTCACTGAGATAGAGCCGGCGCGACAGGTCGCCGCCATCCGGCCGTTCGATCTTGATGACGCGAGCACCGAGGTCGAGCAGTCTGAGCGAGCAGTAGGGCCCGGACAAGAACTGGCTCATATCGACAACGATGAGCCCGGTCAGCGGCAGTTCGGCAATGGCCGCCATTGCCTATTTCTCCGTCTTGCCGGCGAAATCGGCCGGATTGCGGTACTTCACCGTCTGCAGGTGCTCGCAATAAAGCACGAGCTCGCCTTCACCCTTGAAGACTTCGTAGCTGGCGCGGATCAGCCCCATTTCCTTGTATTTTGGCTTCTTGTCGAGGTTGGAGCGGATCGAATAAATCGTGTCGCCGATGAACACCGGCTTGATGAAGCGCAATTTGTCGTAGCCATAAGAAAAGGCGTTGATGCAGTTGGTGGCGACCAGCCCGAGCCCGGCCGAGAACACGAAGGCCCCGGCGACCAGCCGCTTGCCGAAAATGCCTTCCGTTTCGGCGAACATCTGGTCCTGCACGTATGGATGGATATCGAGTACCAGCGTGTTGAAGAGATGGCTGTCGCCCTCGGCAATGGTCCGGCGCAGCGAGCGGATCTTCTGGCCGACCGGCCAGTCTTCGTAGAACCAGTTCTCCGCGTTCCAGACGGGGAGGTCGGCATGATCCCTAGGCATGTTGGCGGGGTGTGTCGATGCCACGCCCACGGTTGGCGCGAAACCGCTCATGACGGCTTCCCCGGGCAGCGGGAATCGTCCATCAGGGCGCGCCGCAGACCAGCGAAATGCATGATCGATCCTCCCGTCAATCTTCTTTTGTGAATAGTATTTTCACATATGGGGTTGTGTTGCAAGCGTGAACAGGCGAAATTTTGCCCGTTCCGTGCGGCCAATGCCGGCGGAACAAGGGAGGAAGTGATGCAGAATGCCTGTCTGGTTTTCGTCGGCAGCCTCAATCGCGACGCCCCGTATTTTCAAGGCGCGCGCGGTGTCGGGTTGGGTGTTTACAGTTTCGACGAGGGGACGCTGGAGACGAAGAAACTGGCCGAGACGGAAGACATCGACAATCCGACCTTCCTGTCGGTGACGCCGGACGGCTCCCACGTCTACGCCAATTCCGAAGTGTTCACCTGGCGCGAAGGCGTGGTCTCGGCTTACCGCTTCGACAGGCAGACTGCCACGCTGTCCTACATCAACAAGCAGCCGACGCTGGGCAGCATCACGGCGCACAACACCATCACGCGCGACCGGACGAAGCTGCTGGTCGCCAATTACGGCATGGGCGAGGGCGGCCCCGATCGCTCGGTCGTGGTCTTGGGGCTGCGCGAGGATGGCGGCCTGACAGCGCCGTTGTCGAGCGTCGCGCATAGCGGGACCGGACCAGACCTCGCCCGCCAGGAGCGGCCGCATGCCCATAGCGTAACCGAGACGGTTGCCGGCGGCATGGCGATCGTCGCCGACCTCGGCATCGACCGGCTGGTGTCCTATCGGATCGGCTCAGACGGCAGCCTGACCAAACTGGCCGAGTCGGCACTCGCGCCGGGCGCCGGTCCGCGCCATTTGGCGCTGCATCCGGGCGGCCGCTTCGTGTTCGTCATGAACGAGCTGGATTCGACGGTCGTCTCGCTGGCGCTGGACGAGGCATCAGGCAAGCTTACGGTGATCGACAGCAAGGCGGCCGTGCCGGCCGAGGCGCGCGACGGCAATCACTGCGCCGACATCCAGATCTCGCCCGACGGCCGCTTCCTCTATGGCTCCAACCGCGGCCATGACAGCATCGCGGTGTTTTCGGTCGACCAGCAAACCGGCAGGCTTGCCCTTGTGGGCTATACGCCTTGCGGCGGCGCCACGCCGCGCAATCTGGCCCTGACACCCTCGGGCGGCCATCTCTTCTCGGCCAACCAGAACGCCGACCGCATCTCGATTTTCGCGCGCGACGCAGCCACCGGCCGGCTGACCGACACCGGCCGATCCATCGATGTCGGCACGCCGATGTGCGTGAGGATTGTGCGTTGACGTGATCTCAGAACTCGAGCGCCTGCCTGAGTGCCGGGCCGCTCCTGACGCGCAAATCGAGGTCGGCCTCGATATGGTCGATGTGGTGCAGCATCAGCGCGCTGGCGCGTTCGGCATTGCCATTTTCCAGCGCCTCGAGGATCTGCGTGTGTTCGTTGTGGCCGCAGCTCGAGATGCCCGAGCGGCCATAGAGTGCGATCACCAGCGATGAACGAGCGACCAATTCCTCCATGAAGCGCTGCAGGATGACGTTTCCCGCGACCGACGCCAGAAGCAGGTGAAAATCCCCCGACGCCTTGATCTCCGATCGCCTTGCGTTCGGTCCGCGCTCGGCGATGAAACGGCCTTCTTCGTCGAGCTGGGCCTTGAACGCGGCGACATGCGCCGGCGTCATCCGCCCGGCGGCGGCAATCGCGATGCCTGGTTCGATGAGCCGGCGCGAAGCAAAAACCTGCCGCGCTTCCTCCGGCGACGGATTGGCGACGAAGGCGCCGCGATTGCGCTCGGTGCGCACCAATCCCTCGAAGGAAAGCATCTGCAGTGCCGCACGCGCCACGGTGCGGCTGACATCGAACAGCGTGCCGACTTCGCCTTCGGAAAGCTTGGTTCCCGGCGCCAGCCGGCGATCGACGATCGCGTCGCGCAACTGGTCGCGGATCGCCTGCGCGCGATCCTCGTTGGCAGCCTCGATAGCAGGGAAAGTCTGGTCGGCAATGTTCATGGCGGTGATCCTGCGTACTTCTACCCTGAATCGCATCGCTTGGACGAGAGACAAAGTGAATACAGGGATGAAAAAGATTGCATACGATTTTTGCGAGGATCGGCAGCAATCGCCTATAATTTGTGCATTGCACAAGCGTGCCGTATCGGCAGCCATATGGAGGCGGCTCTGATTTCTTCGAGGATTCAGTCGGTTGGTGCGGCGGCGCGCAACTGGCACGCATGATGCTTTGGCTACTCCGACCAAAGGGGAAGCTGGATGTCCAAAGCCGCCGAAATCGACATTGTGTCCGTTTCGAAAGTCTATGGCGCAACGACTGCCGTCGAAGGCATCAGCCTGAAAATCCCTGCGGGAACCTATTGCTGCCTGCTCGGTCCGTCCGGCTGTGGCAAGACCTCGACGCTGCGCATGATCGCCGGGCACGAAAGCATATCGAGCGGCGATGTGCGTCTCGGCAACATTGTGGTCACCGACCTGCCACCGGCTAGGCGCGGCACTGCCATGATGTTCCAATCCTACGCACTGTTTCCGCATCTTGACCTGATCGACAATGTCGCGTTCAGCCTGAAGATGAAAGGCGTCGGCAAGGAGGAGCGCCGCGCCAAGGCACTCGACATGCTGAAGCTGATGCAGATGGAGGCCTATGCCAGCCGTCGTCCGGCGCAGCTTTCCGGCGGCCAGCAGCAGCGCGTTGCTCTCGCCCGCGCACTGATCACCGATCCCGAGGCGCTGTTGCTCGACGAACCGCTATCGGCGCTCGATCCGTTCCTGAAAATCCGCATGCGGGCCGAACTGAAGAAGCTGCAGACGTCGCTCGGCATCACTTTCGTCCACGTCACTCACAGCCAGGAAGAGGCGATGGCGCTGGCCGACCTGATCGTGGTGATGAACGACGGCCGCATCGAGCAGGCGGCGCACCCCCGCATCGTGTTCGAGCGGCCGGCCACCGCCTTCGTCGCCCGTTTCATGGGCGACCACAATGTCATCTCCGGCCGCGTCACCGGCAGTCGCGACGGCATGGTCGTTTTCGATGTGCCCGGCGGCGTCACGCTCGCCGCCAGCGGGCAGGGCAGGGAGACCGGGGAGCCCATCGATATCGCCATTCGCACGGACCACGTGCGCATCGGCGAGCCGCCGGCAGCCGGGCTCGGCTTCACCGGCATCGTTTCAAACGCCGAGTACCGCGGTTCGACCGTGAAGCTCTCGGTCAATGGCGCCGGCATCGAGGATTTCACGGTGATCGTCGACGACACCAGCTTCTTCGCCAGGCCGGTTGCCGTCGGCGACGCAGTGCCGATCGCTTGGGACGCCGAGGACGCGATCGTCCTTGGCCGTCTCCATTCCTGAATCCAGCATAACCAACCAAAACAGGGGAACTGAACATGACCAACACCACCGACAAGAAGACTGGAATATCGCGACGTTCGCTGCTCAAGACAGGTGCCGCCGCCGTCGGTTTTGCCGCCGGTTCCGGCGCCATATCGGGCTTTCCGACCATCTGGGCGCAATCGAACATCACGCTGCGCCAGTTCGGCACCGGTGTGTCTAACCTCAATGCCATCGCCGACAAGTGCAAAGCCGATCTCGGCATCACGCTGGAGATGACGGCAACCGATTCCGACGCCGCCGCGCAGCGCGCCGTGACGCAGCCCGACAGCTACGACATCGCTGATATCGAATACTGGATCTGCAAGAAGGTGTTCCCGACAGGCGTCCTGCAGCCGATGGATGTCACCAAGCTGAAATACTACGACGAACTGGTGCCGCTGTTCAAAACCGGCAAGCTGACGCCGGACAGCGTTATCGCCCAGGGCACCGCGCCGCATACGGTCGGTTACGTCGAGGCGCAGGACAGCAAGGCCTTCGCCAAGGCGCCGACCAATTGGTTCACCATGGTGCCGACGATCTACAATGCCGATACGCTCGGTATCCGCCCCGACCTCGTCGGCCGCGATATCACCACCTGGGCCGACATCATGGATCCGGCCTTCAAGGGCAAGACCGCCATCCTCAACATCCCATCGATCGGCATCATGGATGCGGCGATGATCATGGAAGCCACCGGCAATATCAAATATGCCGACAAGGGCAACATGACCAAGGAGGAGATCGACAAGACGATCGACTTCCTGATCAAGGCCAAGCAAGCCGGCCAGTTCCGCGCCTTCTGGAAATCCTTCGACGAGAGCGTCAACCTGATGGCTTCAGGCGAAGTGGTGATCCAGTCGATGTGGTCGCCGGCCGTGGCCGCGGTCCGCTCCAAGGGCATCGCGTGCCGGTTCCAGCCGCTCAAGGAAGGCTACCGCTCCTGGGGTGGCGGGCTTGGCCTGGCAGCCCATCTCTCCGGCGCCGAACTCGACGCCGCCTATGAATACATCAACTGGTACACCTCCGGCTGGGTAGGCGGCTATCTCAACCGCCAAGGCTACTACTCGGCCAACATGGTGTCGGCCAAGAAGTTCATGTCCGAGGACGAGTGGGGCTACTGGATCGAAGGCAAGCCGGCTAAGGGCGATATCCTGTCGCCGGACGGCAAGGTCATGGAAAAGGCCGGCGCCGTGCGTGACGGCGGCTCGTTCGAAGAGCGTATGGGCAAGGTCGCCTGCTGGAACTCGGTCATGGACGAGGACCGCTACATGGTGAAGCGCTGGAACGAGTTCATCGCTGCTTGATGCCCTCTGCCTTCTCCCCTTGTGGGAGAAGGTGGATTGGCGCGCAGCGCCAAGACGGTTGAGGGGTGCTGGACGGAGCACTGTTGGTGCCAAGCTGGAACACCCCTCATCCGGCCGAGCTTCGCTCGGCCACCTTCTCCCACAGGGGGAGAAGGGAACACCCCTCAGTCGCATCGCCGACTTCGACCGAGATATAGATGGCAGTAGCGCTCGAACAATCCACGCACGTTACGTCTGCGAAGCCAGCGCGACGTAGGCGCTCCTTTGCCGGCCTCGCACCCTATCTCCAGGCGGCACCGCTGGCGCTGATCCTCGGCGCGTTTCTCCTGCTGCCGATCCTGATGATCGCCGTGGTCTCATTCTGGGACTACGATTTCGCGGCGATGTACCCGGATTTCCTGACCACCAACTACGCCGACACGCTCGGCTCCTGGGTCACCTGGAAAACCTATCTCAACACGCTGAAATATGCCGCCATCGTCTGGGCGCTGACGCTGTTCATCGGCTTCTGGGTCGCCTATTTCCTCGCCTTCCATATCAGGACCACTGCCATGCAGATGGTGCTGTTCCTGGTCTGCACCGTGCCGTTCCTGACCTCCAACATCATCCGCATGATCTCGTGGATTCCGGTGCTTGGCCGCAATGGCCTGGTCAACTCGACGCTGGTGCAGATGGGACTGATCCCGAAGCCGATCGAATGGCTGCTCTATTCCGAATTCGCGGTGGTGCTCGCCATGGTGCATCTCTACACACTGTTCATGGTGACGCCGATCTTCAACACGCTGATGCGTATCGACAAGTCGTTGATCGAGGCCGCACGCGATGCCGGCGCTTCCGGCTGGCAGGTTCTTTGGAACGTCATCATCCCGCTCGCCAAGCCCGGCATGGCGATCGGCACCATCTTCGTCGTCACGCTGGTGATGGCCGATTTTTCGACCGTGCAGGTGATGTCCGGCGGCCAGAGCGCCTCCGTCGCGCTGATGATGAAGAACCAGATGTCGCTGCTGCAGTATCCGGCGGCCGCTGCCAACGCGGTCGTGCTGCTGGTATTGGTCCTGCTGATGGTCGCGGGCATCTTGCGCATCGTCGACATTCGCAAGGAGCTGTGAGATTTTGAGTCACGACAAGCGGACCCTCAAATTCTATGTACTGGCGGCGTTCTTTGCGCTTTTCGTGCTGTTCCTCTACGGCCCGCTTTCGGCGATCCTTATCCTGTCCTTCCAGGGCGAGAATGGCGGTCTGACATTTCCGCTGAACGGCGTCTCGCTGCACTGGTTCGCCAATTTGTTCGAGCGCCAGGCGGTCGGCGACTTCGGCGGCAGCTTCAAACGCTCGCTCATCCTTGGCCTGATGGTGATGATGGTGACTGTTGTCGTGTCGCTGCTTGCCGGTCTGGCCTTCCGGCAGAAATTTCGCGGCGCAACCGCACTGTTCTATCTGGCCGTCGCCAGCCTCGTAGTGCCCTCGATCATCATCAGCCTTGGCATCGGCGTTGTCTTTCAGCAGATCGGTTTCCGCCCCGCCTGGTACACGTCCGCTTTGGGCGCCCATTTGACCTGGACCTTGCCTTTCGGCGTGCTGATCATGTTCGCCGTCTTCAACCGGTTCTCGCCGGCCTATGAGGAAGCCGCGCGCGATCTCGGAGCATCGTCGTGGCAGACCTTCGCCCATGTCGTTCTGCCGATGATCGCACCCAGCCTGATCGGTGTCGGCCTGTTCGGCTTCACTCTGTCATATGACGAGTTCGCCCGCACGCTGATGACCTCGGGCACGTTCAACACGCTGCCGCTCGAAATCTACGGCATGACGACCAATGTGACGACACCGGTGCTCTATGCGCTGGGCACCGTGACGACCGTGTTTTCCTTCCTGGTCATCCTGCTGACGCTCGGCGCGATCGTCTATGTCGGCCGCCGCCGCGAGCGTGCCTGACAGTGCAGATCCTCGTCGTCAATCCAAACACCACCGCCAGCATGACCGACACTATCGCAGCCGCGGCCCGATCTGTCGCCGGCGCATCGACGACGATCGTTGCGGTCACCTCGACGATGGGACCTGTGTCGATCGAAGGCTATTATGACGAGGCGCTTGCCGTGCCCGGCCTGCTGGTCGAGATCGCCGCCGGCGAACGCTCGGGCGCGCAAGCCGCGATCATTGCCTGTTTCGACGATACCGGCCTTGATCCCGCACGCGCCATGGCTAACATTCCGGTCATCGGCATCTGTGAGGCATCGCTCAGCACGGCCTCGTTTATCGCCCAGCGCTTCACCGTCGTCACCACCACCGGGCGTTCGCGCGTGCCGGTCGAAGGGCTGGTCCAGCGCTATGGCATGGCGGGGCGGGCGCGTGTGCGCGCCGCCGATATCCCGGTTCTTGCCCTCGAAGATCCGGCGTCCGGCGCACTGCCCAGGCTGCGCAACGAGATTGCGCGCGCCATCGACGAGGATCGCGCCGAGGCGATCGTGCTCGGCTGTGCCGGCATGGCCGACCTGGCGGTGGCGCTGCAGCGGGAATTCGGGCTTCCGGTCGTCGACGGCGTGGGCGCTGCGGTGAAACAGGCCGAGGCATTGATCGCGCTTGGCCTGACGACATCCAAGCGCGGCGCCTATGCAAGCCCATTGGCAAAGCCCTATCATGGTGCGCTGAAATCCTTCGCGCCTGGTGCCGCCGATTGATCGCAATGCCCCGAACGATCCGAACGCTCGCACGTGACGAAGTGGAAACCCTTGTCGATTGGGCGGCGGCGGAAGGCTGGAATCCCGGCCTCGGCGACGCCGCGCTGTTCCAGGCAGCCGACCCGCAGGGCTTCATCGGCGCCTTTGTCGACGGCGAATTGTCGGCCGGTATTTCGGCCGTTGCCTATGGCGACGATTTCGGCTTCATCGGCCTCTACATCTGCCGGCCGGACAGGCGTGGCCAAGGCCACGGCAAGGCCGTTTGGGATGCCGGCATGGCGCGGCTCGGCAAGCGCACGATCGGCCTCGACGGCGTCGTCGAACAGCAGGCCAACTACCGCAGTATGGGCTTTGCGCCGGCCTACCGGTACGATCCGGTTCATGGGATCACCGAATGTCCCGGCAGCCGCCGGCAGTGAGATTCGCGCCATAGGACCGGAACTCGTGCCGGACATACTGGACTATGACCGCCGCTTCTTTCCCGGCCCGAGGCGATCCTTCCTGGAACATTGGCTGCGCCCGCCGCATATGGCGCTTGCGATCATCAAGCACGGCGCCATTGCGGGATACGGCGTCGCGCGCCAATGCCGGGACGGCTTCAAGATCGGCCCGCTTTTTGCCGACGATCTGGACGCGGCAAGCCGTCTCTTCGCCACGCTTGCGCACATGTGCGGTCCCGGAAACGTCCATCTCGACGTTCCCGAAACCAGCGGGCAATTTGCAGCTTTGCTGTCGTCCGCCGGCCTTCAGCCGGGCTTCGAGACCGCTCGAATGTACAAGGGAAAGGCGCCGCAGCTCATGCAGTCTGGTGTCTATGCGATAACGACGTTGGAGTTGGGGTGAGGCGGTGCAAGCCGACTTCCAGCGCAAAATCGGGTAACAGGAATATGTGATCTACTTTTCCTGAACTGAAATGCCGGAATCGTCGATACGAAGTTCCACGCCTTTCGGCTTAGTCTCCTCGCGATAAACGTAAATGCCCAAGGCAATGACGGCGACGACCAAAGCGCCGATGATGAGATAAAGATAGTTCTGCTTCATCCGCTGTCGTTAACAACATGATGTGAGTGAGTCTAGCAGTTCGGGTATCAGGACGGCGGACAGACACGCACGTCGATCAGCCATCCAGCCGGTCGCGCAGCATGCTCCAGGGGAGCACCATGTTTGGTGCATGCCGCATCAGGCTGTGGAACGGGATCGGCGACGGCGGCGCAAACGGCAGCAGCAAATCCTGAGGCTTTGTTCCATCAGCCCAGTCGGCAAGCACCTTGCCCATGGCAGTCGTCATGGCGATGCCGCGCCCGTTACAGGCAAAGCCCGCGATCAGGCCGGGGCCGAGATCGACGAGGTGCGGCAGGAAGTCGGGCTCGACGGCAGCCATCCCCGACCAGCTATATTCAAGCGGCGGGATGTCCGGGAGATCGAGGTGCTTGGCGAGCCGTCTCCAGATCGCCCGCGGCACCCGCGTGTCGGCACCGGGGCCAAAAACATGCATGCCGCCGGTGATCAGCCGGTTTTCGCTATCGAAGCGGAAGGTGAAAAGATTGCGCCTGGTGTCGCCGACGCCTTGCCCGCCCGGAAGCAAGCGGGTGCGTATTTCGCGCGGCAGCGGCGCCGTCGCGATCTGGAAGATTTTCAGCGGGAAATAGGTTCGCTGCAGCGCGCAATCCAGCGCGCCGCCATAGGCGTTGGTGGCGACCAGCACTTTTTCGGCGCGGACCGAACCGGAGGCCGTCTTCAAAGCCCAACCATCGCCTACGTGATCGATCGACGCGACACGCGTATGCTCGAAGATGAGCGCTCCGGCCCTTTCCGCCGCGTCGGCGAGCCCGCGCGCATATTCGACCGGATTGAGGACACCGCCCGACCTGTCCATCCAGCCGCCGAGATAGCCGCGAACGCCGGTCAGTTCCTCGACCGCCTGTCTATCCAGCGCGACAGCCGGCCTTCCGCGTCGCGCCCATTGTTCGGCGCGCGATCTAGTTTTTTCCAAAGCGGCCGGCGAATGGGCGGGTTGTATCCAGCCGCTCTGAACTGCATCGCATTCTATGCCGTGCCGCTTGATCAGGTTGAAGACGAGGTCGGCGCTGCCGGTGGCGAACCCGATAAGGCGTTCGCCGCGTTCGGGCCCGAGCTGGGCAATGATATCGTCGGGGTCTCTTTTCGCGAAATTCGGCACGACGAAGCCGGCGTTCCTGCCGGTCGCGCCCCAGGCGATGATTTCTGCCTCGAGGACGGCGACCGCGACGCCTTTCTCGGCGGTGTGCAGCGCGGTTGAAAGGCCAGAAAATCCGCCGCCGACAATCGCCAGATCGACATCGAGTGCACCTTCGAGAGCGGGCCGGTCGCGGCGGTTGCGGCCGACCGCGTGCCATAGCGACAGGCCGCGTGGCATGGCAACGCTGCTCATGACCTTGCAGCGCTCTCGTCCGGTGTCACTTTCGTGCTCTTGCCAAACCTCACACGCCGCGGCCTGTCGCCGAACAGGCCGTTCGGCCTGACCAGCAGGATGACGCACAGCATCACGCCGATCGCCACGATCTGCAGCGAGGCGGCGCGGGCCTGTTGTTCGGGCGAGAACAACACACTCGTCAAGGCTCCCGATCCGGCCCATATCGCCCAGACCAGGATGCTGCCGATGACGGCGCCGATGTTGCTGCCCGAGCCGCCAACGATCAGCATCACCCAGACCTGGAAAGTCAGCGCCGGCAAATAATTGTCCGGAGCGATGAAGCCGGTGAAATGCGCCTGCAACGCGCCGGCAAGTGCCATGATGGCACCGCCCACGGCAAAGGCCTGGACACGGTAGAAACGTGCGCTTTTACCTAGGGATATCGCCGCCCGCTCGTCCTCGCGAAGCGCCTTCAACACGCGCCCCCACGGGCTGCGCGACAGATGCTCCAGCGCGAGATAGACGATCAGCGTCACCACCGAGACGATCGCAAGGTTCGAAAGGTTGAACAGCAACGGCGTTTCGGCGAGACCGCCGAACGGACGCGGAATGAAGCCGATGCCGAACGGGCCGCCGGTCAGCTTCTGGGCATTGAGCGCTACCAGTTGCACGACGACGGCGACGCCGAAAGTAGTGATCGCCAGATAGTCCGATCTCAGGCGCAGCGTGGCGATGCCGGTGATGGCGGCGGCGACACCGCCCACCAGCATGGCGCCGAGCCAGCCGACAAGGATCGGCAGATCGAAGCCGCCGAGCCGCGCGGCATCGTCGGGCGTGGTCAGCAGTGCCGAGGTGTAGGCGCCGATGGCAACGAAGCCGGCGACCCCGACATTGAAAAGCCCGGTCAGCCCCCACTGCAAATTGAGCCCGAGCGTGACGAGCGAAAAGATCAGCGCGGTGGTCAGGAAGAAAGCGCCGTAGCCGAGCAGATCCATCAGCGTTCCCTCACTCCGAAAAGGCCGATGGGCCGCACGAACAGCACCGCCATCAGGATGACGAAGGAAACGGCTGCCCGCCATTCGGCGCCGATCAATTGCACGGCACCCGCTTCGGCCATGCCGATGATCAAACCGCCGAGGACGGCGCCGGGCACACTGCCGATGCCGCCGAGGATGGCGGCCGCGAACATCGGCAGCAGCATCTCGAAACCCATGAACGGGCGGATCTGGATGAGAATGCCGATCATGACGCCGGCGACGCAGGCCAGCGCGCCGCCGATGATCCAGGTGACGCGCACCACCTTGGCGACGTCGATGCCGACGATGCGGGCAAGTGCCGCGTTCTGGCTCAACGCCTGCATCGAGCGGCCGGTCTGGGTCCGCGTCATCAGAAGATGCACACCGAGCACCAGGACGGCGGTCAGCAGCAGCAGCGCGATCTGGTCGGGGGTGATGCGGATGCCGAAGCCTATCGGCATCGCGATCTGGATGGCCCGGCTAAAATAGGTCGGACGCGAGGTGAAGATGAATTCGAGCAGGCTTCTCAGCGCCATCGAGGCGCCGAAGCTCGCCATCACCACGATGATCGCCTGGCCCTTGGCGCGCAGCCGCGCGAACAACACCATGTCGAGCGCCAGCGCCAGCATGCCGGTGGCCGCCATGCCGATGATGAGCGCGACGACCAGCGGCCAACCGAAGGAGAGGGGAGCGATCGGCGCGATCTTGCCGAACATCGCGCCGATGGCCCCGACGACGGCGAGCGTCGCATAGGCGCCCCAGGCCATGAAGTCGCCATGGGCGAAGTTCGAGAACCGCAGGATCGAATAGGTGAGAGTTACGCCGATTGCGCCGAGGCCGATCATGGAACCTGCCAGCAGTCCGTCTACGACAAATTGCAGGCTCATGCCGCACTCCCTTGTCCAAGGTCGAGGCGGCGCTGGCCAAGATAGAGTTCAGCGACGACTGGATCGTTCCAGAGCTCGGCGGCGACACCCTGGTGCCGCTCCTTGCCCTCAACCAGCACATAGGCGCGGTCGCCGATGGCAAGCGCTGCCTTGGCGTTCTGCTCGACCAGCAGGATGGTGACGCCGGATTCGCGGATGCCGGCCAGCATCTCGAACACCATCGACACGAATTTCGGCGACAGACCGGCCGACGGCTCGTCAAGCACCAGCACCTTGGGATGGATGATCAACGCCCGCGCGACGGCCAGCATTTGCCGCTGTCCACCCGACAGGTTGCCGGCGGCGGTCTTGCGCTGACGGGCGAGATCGGGGAAGGCCGCATACATTTCCCCGATGCGGGCTGGCGTCTCGCGCGGCCTCAGGATGCCGCAGGCGACCCTTAGATTGTCCTCGACCGACATCAGCGGGAAGATGTTCTCTGTTTGTGGCACGAAGGCAAGGCCAAGGCGGACCATGGTGTGGGCGGGCGACGCCGTGATATCCTTGCCGTCCAGCAGCACCGTGCCGCCGGTGATCGGGACAAGGCCGGCGATTGCCTTGATAAGGCTCGACTTGCCGGCGCCGTTGGGACCGAGAACGACGACGATCTCGCCCTGGTCGACGGTGATCGAAGCGCCGCGCACGATCGGAACGCCAGGCTCGTAGCCGGCTTCGAGATCGCGGACGTCGAGTACCCTTTGGCTCATGCCGCGCCCCCGAGATAGGCCTCGATGACGCGTGGGTCGCGCGCCACTTCGTCCGGGGTGCCTTCGCACAGAAGCTGACCGCTCGCCATGACCAGCACGCGATGGCAAAGCCGCGTCACCATGTCGATATTGTGTTCGATCAGCAGAAAAGTGATGCCGCGCGCATTGATGTCGCGGATGCGGTCGATGATGACTTCGAGCAATGTCGCGTTGACCCCGGCCGCCGGCTCGTCGAGCAGGATGATCGCCGGATCGGCCATCATCACGCGGGCCAGCTCGAGCAGCTTGCGCTGGCCGCCTGAAAGCACGCGCGCAGGTTCGTGCGCGAGGTGAGCGATCGTGACGAGCTCGAGCAGCTCGATAGCTCTCGTCTCGGCAGCCCTTTCTTCGGCAGCGACCCGCCGGGGTGTCAGGAAGTTGGCGAGCAGTTTTTCTCCGGCCTGCCCCTGCGCGGCCAGCATGACGTTTTCGATCAGCGTCAGGTTAGGCAAGGGCCGGGGGATCTGGAACGTGCGGCCAAGGCCGCGACCGATGCGGCGATGGGCTGCTTCCCCCGACACCGATACGCCGTTGAGGAGGATTTCGCCGCTAGTCGGTAGAATGCTGCCGGCGAGCAAGTCGAACATCGTGGTCTTGCCGGCGCCGTTCGGGCCAATGAGGCCAAGTATTTCGCCCGGCCGGACGTCGAACGAGACATTGTTGACCGCGACCAGGCCGCCGAAGCGTCTGAGGACGTTCCTGGCCGTGAGGACCGGCGTGCGGATCTCCTCCTGCCGTTCCGTCGTGTCGCTCATCAATCCCTCTGGCCGAAAGCGATCTTCGTCGCCTATGATTTGATTTGTGATCACACTTGCTTTGATCACGCTATTCGGCTTTAATTTCTTGCGCAAGCCGAAAACGGGCCAGAGACCGGGACTGCCCATGCAGAAGGCCGCCATCGAAAAGAACAATGAGGTGATCGCCGCCCAGCTTACGCCGGTCGGGCGCGAGACCGTGCAGGATCGCGTCTATTCGGAGCTGCGCCGCGCCTTGATCGGCGGCCTTTTCGAGCCGAGCCAGGTTCTGACCATCCGCGGCCTCGCCGACGCGCTGGTCACCAGCACCATGCCGGTGCGCGAGGCGCTCGGAAGGCTGATCACCGAGAAGGCGCTGGAGGCGCTTCCCAACCGCTCGGTGCGCGTGCCGCCGATCACGCTGGAGCGCATCGACGACCTCTTGCGGGCCCGCTCTCTGATCGAGGGTGAAGCGATCGCCTTGGCCGCGACGCGCATGAACGCGCGCCAGATTGCTTCGGTCGAGGCCATGCTCGGCGAATGGGACGAGATGCGGGCGCTGAAGCACAAGAAGGATATCGATCGCGAGGCGACGCTCAACCAGAGCTTCCACTTCGAGATCTACCGCTGCTGCGGTTCCGCCGTGCTGATCCCGATGATCGAGAGCCTGTGGCTCCAATCCGGACCTTGTATCCGCGTCGCCATCTACGCCTTTTCGGATGCCGGAGAGGTCGATACCGCCCACTACCACCGCAGCATCGTCGCAGCGCTTTCCAGGCAGGATGCGCAAGCGGCGCGCGAGGCGCTGGTGGCCGACATAAGCCGGCCTTTCGCCTTCCTGCGCGACAAACTTCAGTCCACAAGCAAGGAAGGATTGAGGGCATGACGGCGCCTGGCATCAGCATCACCGAGCCGCGCTCACAGCTTTCCGTGACCGCGCTGCTGTTGCCTGAAAAGGCGCCTGACAACGCCGCCTTCCTGCTGGCCTATCTCGACCGGCCGCGAATCGTTGCCGGCATCCATGCGATGTGGACGGGGCCGGAAATCTCCTGCCCGGTTCCATCAGCCGAACTTGAGGGCCAAACCTATGCCCGGCCCTTGCCAGCGGAGAATGCAACGCTGACGCCGCAGCCAGGCGACATCGTGTTGTGCTACGTGCCGCCGCGTATGTGGGGTGGCAACCCGAATGCCATCTTCGACATCGGCTTGTTTTATGGACAGGGTGCACGCCTGCTGTTCCCGATCGGCTGGCTTGCCGGAAGCGTCGTCGCGCAGGTGCTGCCTGAGGAGCGCGATAAATTCGCAGCCGCTTGTGGCGTGATCCGCCGCAACGGCGCCTGCGACATCACCTTCACCCGGGTGGAGATCTGAATGGCTGAGACCGACGACAGTTTCGAACTCTTCGACCTTCGCGTCGAGGCGGTCATCCCCAAGGGTAAGCCGATCTATTGCGGCGCCAAGCCCGGCGACCATTTCGAGTTGAAGGGCGAGATGCTGTCGATGCCGGCGGGGCAAGGTTTCTCGATCTATTCCATCGCGGCCGTGTTGCCGCTTCTAGCAGCAAAGCAGCGCCCGACCCACAGGAACGACTGGATGACATCGGACGCCGAGATCGCCTGTCCCGATCCCAATTGCGCCAGCCGGCTGCGGATCATCAGGACCGGCAAGCGGCGGTTCAGCCATTCAGAGACCACGGCGGTGCCGCTGCCCAAGGAGAATGACCGGAGATGACCGCCAAGGCATTCGAGCTCAGCCCCGGCTACACGATCTCGCGCGTCATTCGCGGCGGCTGGCAGCTTGCCGGCGGGCACGGCGCGATCGACTGCCAACAGGCGGTGACCGACCTGATCGTCACCTTCGACGCCGGCATCAGGACCTATGATTGCGCCGATATCTATACCGGTGTCGAAGAGCTGATCGGCGCGGCGCGCCTGCGCCTTGCCAATGAGCGTGGCCTCGACGCTGCCGCCAAGATGAAGGTGCACACCAAGCTGGTGCCTGACCTCGAGCGGCTTTCCACGATCAGCCGCGACTACATCAGCAGCATCGTCGACCAGTCGCTGCGGCGGTTGAAGACTGAGCGGCTCGATCTTGTGCAGTTCCATTGGTGGGACTATTCGGTGCCCCGCTATGTCGATGCGATGGGCTGGCTCGACGAAATCCGCAGGAAAGGCAAGGTGCGCAACATTGGCACCACGAACTTCGACACGCCGCGGCTGGCCGAGATCCTGGCCGCAGGTGTGCCGCTGGTCAGCCAGCAATTGCAATACTCCGTGCTCGACCAGCGGCCGGCCAACAGCCTTGCAGCACTCGCCAGCCGGCATGGCGTCAGTTTCCTCTGCTACGGTTCGGTGGCGGGCGGCTTCCTCAGCGAAAAATGGCTTGGCGTTACCGAGCCGCAGACGCCGCTCGAAAACCGGTCGCTGGTGAAATACAAGCTGATCATCGACGACTTCGGCGGTTGGGAGCTTTTCCAAGAGTTGCTTCGCACACTGAAGGCCGTCGCCGACCGCCACGGCGTCGATATCGCCACCATCGCCAGCGCCTGGGTGCTGGAGCAGCCGCAAGTGGCGGCCGTCATCGTCGGCGCCCGCAACCAGGCGCACGCCCTTGCCAATGCCAGAATCATGGACATCGCGCTCGATGTCGACGACCGGGCGAGGATCGCTGCCGTGATCGCGCAAAGCCGTGGGCCGCTGGGCGACGTCTACACATTGGAACGCGACCGTCACGGCCGCCACGGCTCGATCATGCATTACAATTTGAATGCAGGCAGGAAATGAACGCGGCCATGGACGAAAAGCCCTCCTTGCTTTCCCGCGCCAGCGCCGAGGTGGTCGATCTCCACCGCTTCTTCGTCGACTGGTTCAATGCGGCGAGTGCGGACAATGCAGATTTCAGGCGCTTCGAGCACGTCATGGGCGAAGGCTTCTGCATGGTTGCGCCGGATGGCAAGGTCCTCGATCGTGACGCGGTGCTCGACCATGTCAGGGCAAGCCGCGCCACCTCTGAGGGCGATTTCAGTATCTCGATCGAGGATATCCGGGCCGGCTGGCAACAAGGCGACACGATCCTCGTCTGTTACATCGAAGCACAGCAGCGCGCCGGCAAGCACAGCCGCCGTCGCTCGAGTGCCGTTTTCACCACCAGTTCATCGGCGCCCAACGGCGTCGAATGGCGACATCTGCATGAAACCTGGCTGCAGATGCCTGAAGGCTGAACAGGGCTCAAGACATCAATGAGAGTCGTGTAACGAAAGGGGAACAACAATGAAAAAGACCATACTTCAGATCACCACCGCGCTCGCTCTGCTGACAGCGGCCGGTGCAGCGCAAGCCGCCGATTGCAAGATCACCGTCGGCCTTGTCATGGAACTGACAGGCCCGGCCGGCGAGTACGGCCAGGCAGGCGCCAAATCGGTCGAAATGGCCTTCCGCGATATCAACGAGGCGGGCGGCGTGCGCGGCTGCGATCTAGCGACCGACACCCGCGACAGCCAGAGCCAGGGCAACATCGCCGTCGATGCCGCGACGCAGCTCGTGCAGGTCAAGAAGGTGCCGGTGATCATCGGCGGCATCATCTCCTCGGTGTCGATTCCGATCCTGACCTCGGTCACCGCTCCGGCCAAGATCGTCCAGGTGTCGCCTGCTTCCTCGTCGCCGACGCTGACGGCGCTTGGGCGCGACGGCAAGACCAACGGCATTTTCTTCCGCACCATCACCTCGGACGCACTGCAAGGCGTCGCCGCCGCCAAATACGCCATCGACAAGGGTTTCAAGAAGCTGTCGGTCGTCCACGTCAACAACGACTTCGGCGTCAACATGGTGGCGGAATTTTCGCGCGCCTATAAGGCGCTCGGCGGCACCATCGTCTCCGACACGCCCTACAATGAAAAGCAATCGAGCTATGCCTCGGAAGTTACCGCGGCGATGGCCGGCGAGCCCGATGGGCTTTATCTCGTCAGCACACCTGTCGACGGCGCAACCATCGCCCGCACCTGGATTTCGCAGGGCGGTGTCCAGAAATTCCTGCTCAATGACGGCATGAACAGCCCGGACTTCATCGAATCCGTCGGCGCCGACTATTTGAAGGACGCCTACGGCACGTCCTCGGGCACCAGCCCGACCGCATCGACCGAGTATTTCACCAAGAACTACAAGGAATTTTCGGGCATCGAACCCTCCAATCCCGCAGCCGACCGGTCCTATGATGCCGGCGCCATTGTCGGCTTGGCAATCGCCATTGCCGGCTCTGAGGATCCGGCCAAAATCAAGGATGCGATGTACAAGGCGGTCGACCCGGCCGGTACGCCGATCTATGCCGGCAAGGACGAGTTCGCCAAGGCGCTCAGCCTGATCAAGGAGGGCAAGCCGATCCGCTACGAAGGCGTCATCGGTCCGGTCGCCTTCGATAAGTATGGCGACATCACCGGCCCGTTCCGGCTCTGGAAGATCGTCGACGGCAAGGTGACGACCGACGGCGAAATGACGACGGATGACGTCAACGCCTTGCAGGCGAAGCTTCAGTAGGCCGCCTATGTCTTGTCCGGCATCGATCCCATTTCATTGAGGTCGATGCCGGACAGTTAGGCCGCCCGGAAACGACCACCGAACCAGCCGTCGGCATGATCCAGGGGCAGGCATAATAATCGGTGATGCGATTTATGATCCCGCCGGCGGCTTCGATCCGAACGGGATGGGCCGGCTTCCAACCGGCTTCGCCATGGTGGAGCACGAGCAGCACCGCCTCGCCATCAATCTCGCCAATCGCTATTTTCCAGGCCGTCGAGGCTCTTTCGTATTCGACGAAGTAAGGTGATTCCGACAGCCTGCCCTTGAAGCAATCCGCGACCCGCAATTGTGCGTCGGCGCTGGTCAGCGCCCGTACGCCGTCCCAGTCGCGGCGGTTGAACAATTCGACATAGCGCCTGAGCAATTCCAGAAGTTCCGGATCGCTTTGGCGCTCCGAACGGACGATTGGCTCGCCCGACAAGGCGGCCAATTTCGAGCGGCCACGGTTCAACGCGGCCTTGACGCCACCCACCGTCGAGCCGACGAGATCGGCAATCTCTTCTAGCGAATAGTCGAATACATCCTTGAGCAGGACACAGGCGCGTTCCTTGGGGGGCAGGTGGATCACCAGCCGTTCGATCGCGCGATCGGCGCCCTGGCCCGCCGGCTCGACCGGCAGGATGATCTCGTCCTCGGCGAAATTGGCCTCAGCCTGCTGGCGCACCTGCCGGCTTCGCAGGAAATCGATGCAGCGATTATGCGCGATGCGAAACAGCCAGGGGCGAAGGGCGCTCGCATCGTCCAGCTTCTCGATCTTCCGATACGCCTCGAACAGCGCCTCTTGCATCACGTCTTCGGCGTCGAGCGCCGAACCGGTCATGCGTGCGCAGTAGCGGTGCAGCCGTCCACGCAAATGCGCGACTGTTCCCAGGAAGCCGGCATAGCGGACGTCGAAAAGCCCTGTCGGGTCAAGTCTAGGCTGCATCTTCATGGTACACGATCATTGCGGGACATAGGTCAGCGTAATGACGCCGTTCTTGAAACGGTGCGTATCTATAAGCTCCAGCTTGACCAGCGACGGGTCGACATCCTGGAAAGCGCGTTTGCCTTGGCCAACGCGGGTCGGCACGATCGAGAGTTGATACTCGTCGACAAGCCTGTTGGCGAGCAGCGTCTGGTCGAGATTGCTCACTCCATACTTCAATATGTTGCCGCCGCTTTGCTGCTTGATACCAGCGATTTCGGCAGCGACGTCGCCTTCGATCAGCGACGCGTTCCAGCTTACTTCCTTGAGGCTGCGCGACGCGACGAGCTTCTTCAGCCCGTTCATGCGGTCCATGTACTTGCTGCCTTTGACCTGCGGCCAACGCGCCGAAAACATTTCATAGGTGACGCGGCCGAGCAGGAAAAAATCCGCCTCGCCGGCCTTTTCATAGGAGTGCTCCTTCATCTCCTCGTCGAAGAAGGGCGAGGCCCATTCCATTGGTGCCTCGATGACGCCGTCCAGCGAGATGAAGCTGCCCACGATCAATTTTCTCATCGCGTGTCTCCGGTTGCGCAACAGACATCGGTCGGACCCAAGGAACCGGCGAAAACGAAACCGGCCCGATCCACAGGATGCAGTGCCTAAGACGTTCCCGGTTCGACTTTGGATACGCGTGAGGATCGTTTGAGTTAATAGAGCGGCTTGGCCATGTGTCGGGGCGTCGGCCACTCCGTCGTAATCCCCGGCTGCACCGGCCGCTCGAGATAGGTCGAGAGCACGACGTAGCTTCGCGTCGAGGTAACGCCGGGTGTTTCGTACAGGCGCGACAGCAGCCCTTCGAGTGCCCGCGTGTCCTCGGTGCGGACCTTGATCAGCATGCATGTGTCGCCGGCCACCGAGTGGATCTCCTCGACTTCGGGGTGTTCGGAAATTGCCATCAGCTCCGGCGTCTTTCCCCACCCCTTCGTGTCGATATGGACGAAGGCAAGCAGCGGCTTGCGCACCGCCTTGGGATCGATGATGACCGCGGTGTTGCGGATGGCGCCGCTGCGCCGGAGGCGCTTGACGCGTTCATGGGCTGCCGGCGGTGAAAGGCCGACGCGGTCGCCGAGCTCGGCATAGCTGATCGTGGCATCGTCGACCAGAACGCCTAATATCTTTCGGTCGGTTACATCGATATCGCGGGCGGCAGGCCTGTTCTGCGGAATGCCATCTGTTTCTTCATTCATATTAAAATTCCCGATTGATGCAGAATTTAATACGGCCATTATTGCCATATGTCGAACACTGATCAAGTCGCCACATTCGCAGCTGCCCCCAAGCCGCCAATCCCGGCACTCGCTTACCTGCTGACCGGGTGCATTGCCGTGATCGGCTCGAACTCGCTGGTGCTCGGTCCGATCGCACCGGCCGTGGCCACGTCGTTCGGCACAAGTGTGCCGGCGGTTATGATCGCGTCCGCCGCGTTCGGACTCGGTACGTCGGCGAGCGCCTTGTTCCTGGCGCGCTATATCGACCGGCTTGGTGCCCGCCGCATGCTGCAAGGAGCGTTGCTGCTGCTGGCGATAGCGCTCGTCGCCAGCGCCGCTGCGCCGACAGTGACGGCGCTGGTCGCGGCCCAGCTTCTCGCCGGCATCGCTGCAGGTGTCGCCATGCCGGCAATCTACGCCAGCTCCGCCGCGATTGCACCGCCCGGTCGTGAAAGCGGCACTATAGGGGTCGTGCTGACCGGCTGGACACTGAGCATGGTCGCCGGGGTTTCGCTGTCGGCCGTACTTGCCGATCTGGTGCATTGGCGCGCCGTTTTCGCGGCGGTCGCGGTGCTTGCAACACTCGCCTTGGCCAGCCTGTCGCTGACGTCGCTGAGCGATGTCAGGAAGAGCGGTCCGGCGCCGACCCCGCTGGGCGCCTTGAGCGTTCCCGGCATCGTGCCGCTTCTGGTTGCCTGCGCCGCCTTCATGACCGCGTTCTACGGCGTCTACGGCTATCTTGGCGATCACCTTCACAATGGCTTGGGACGGCCGGTCAGTGCCAATGGGCTTGCCGCGCTCGCCTATGGCGCCGGCTTTGGTGCGGCGGCACTTCTTGACGGCGTTATCGATCGCCTGGGTGCGCGGCGTGTCATGCCGTTTGCCTACCTGCTCGTCGCGGTCGTCTATGTCGCGATTGCCGCGGCGAGCGGTAGTTTCCATTTGACCATAGCGATGATAGCCGTCTGGGGCCTTGCCAATCATTTCGGATTGAACGTCCTGGTGATGCGCCTCTCGGCGCTCGATCCTGCGCGCCGCGGCACGATCATGGGTCTGAACAGCGCGGTCACCTATCTCGCGGTGTTCGTCGGCACCACGGCGTTCGGACCGCTTTATTCCACATTCGGTTTTGCGGCATCGGCGCTGGTTGCAGCCTTGCTGATGCTGATCGCTGCTGCGGCGGCGGCGTGGCGTTCGCCGAAGCTATAGCGCAGCCAGGCTTGCGTCTCGGTCCGGTCCTTCGATAGATGCTTGATGGATGGACAATACAACGCTTGAGACAACCGCCAATCCCCTGCCGCAGGAACTCGCTTTTCTCGGGGAGCGGCTTGCGGCGTTCAACGACAGTGATGTCGGTGCCTCCGGCAGGAAGGCATTGGCCGTGTTCGTACGCGATGAGCGCGGTGCTATTGTCGCCGGCATCTCGGGATATACCGCCTGGGGCTGGCTCTATGTGCAATGGCTCTGGGTGGATGAACGGCTGCGCGGCCAGCGCATGGCCGGCCGGATGCTCGAAGCGGCCGAGAGGGAGGCAATGGCGCGCGGCTGCCACGGCGCCTGGATCGACACGTTCAATCCCAAGGCTGCCAAGGCCTATGAGCGCCAGGGCTATCAGTCCTTCGGCGTGCTTGCCGATTTTCCCATGGGCCGCAGCCGTATCTTCCTGCAGAAGAGATTGGCGGCTTGATTAGCCGGCAAGGCGTCCGCCGCGCATCGGCTGGGGCACACCGGTAGTACTGGGGAAGCTGATCGGCAAGCCTCTGAGCACGCGCACTGCCAGGAAGGCAAAGCACTCCGCCTCCACCGCATCGCCCTTCCAGCCCATCGCCTCGGCCGGCACGGCGTCGACACCGGCGCGGCTGGCAAGCATGGCCATCATCGTCGGGTTGTGTCGACCGCCGCCGCTGACCACCAGCCGCTTCGGCCGGTGTGGTAGAAGATCGAGCGCCTTGCCGACGGCGGCCGCGGTGAAGGCCGTCAGCAGGGCTGCGCCATCCTCGGCATTCATCCCGTCCGCCATCGAGGCGCCGAAATCGAACCGATCCAGCGATTTCGGATAGGGCTTGGTCAAGTAGGGATGCTGCAGGAGCTTGGCCAGCCGTGCCTCGTCGACCGTGCCGGCGCGCGCAAAGGCGCCGTCGCGGTCCATTTCGCCGAGCCCCTTCGACTTGATGAAATCGTTCAGCGGTGCATTGGCCGGCCCGGTGTCGAAGGCGACGACATTGTCCTTGCCGTCCCACCAGGTGATGTTGGCGACGCCGCCGAGATTGAGCACCGCCGTGTCGCCGCTGGCGTCGGCTTCGCGCAGCAGCGCGGCGTGATAGGCGGCCGACAGCGGCCCGCCCTGGCCGCCGGCGCGCATGTCGGCCGAGCGGAAGTCATAGGCGACTTTAGTGCCCAGGATGGCATGCATCAGTTCGCCATCGCCAAGCTGGCGGGTCTGGCCGAGCCGGCCGGCTTGCGGGGCACGATGCAGCACGGTCTGGCCGTGGAAGCCGACGACGCCGATGTCGGCCATGGTCAGGCCGTGGCTTTCGACAAGATCCTTGACCGCCGCGGACTGGGCGCGCGTCAGCGCCTCCTCCGCCTCGTGGAAGATTGCCGGTTCCGGCCCGGTGAAATTCCAGCTCCTTGCCTGGCCAAGCGTCTCTTCCAGCAAGGTCCGGATCGACTGCGGGTAGGGGGCCAGCGTGTAGGTGCCGAAATCAGCGATCCGCTCGCCGTCGGTCTTGATCAGCGCGACGTCGATATTGCCGTCCAGCACGGTGCCGGTCATCAGTCCGACGGCCCACATTGGTTCGGCATTTTTCGGATTCATGACTGTCAGGCTCCATTGACGAGATCGCCGACCACTTGGCGAAGCGCTGCGATCCCGCTGTTGAAATGACGTGTCGGATGAATCCGATTGGTGAGCAAGGTCCATGCTCTGCCTTCGTCGAAGTCGATCCACAGCCCGGTGCCGGTGAAGCCGGTATGCCCGATGGTTTCGGGGCTGCACAGCGCGCCGCCGGACCAGCCTTCGTAGGGTCGCTCCCAGCCATGGGTGCGGGTTGCCGACAAGGGCGTGCGCATCAGCGCTATCGAACGCTGCGACGCGCCGGTCCCGTCGAGCAGCCCTCGCGCAAAGTCGAGGACCGAAGCTGCCGTTCCGAACAGCCCGGCGTGAGCGGCCCCTTGCAATGCCGAGCAATTGTCGTCGTGGACCTCGCCTGACAGCACGCGATGGCGCCATGTGCAGTCTTCGGTCGCCGCCGCTCGATCCGGTTCGGCGGAGAACGCGAAGCCCGGGCCGGGATCCATGTCGCGAATGGTCTTGCCGGACAGGCGCTCCAGAACAAAGCCGAGCAGGATGAAGTTGATATCGGAATAGACCGGCTCCCCAGCCTGCCATTCGCGCTGCAGGATGAAGGCGCGCAGCAGCTCGGGGTCACGCCCATAGGTGTAGATCGGCGCAACGGCGGGAAACGGCGTCTGATGACCGAGACACTGGCGAAACGTCACCTTCCGTTCCCATGCTTTTTCGTCATATTGGCGCAGGTCGGGCAGCACCGAGATCAGCGGTGCGTCGAGATCGATGACCCCTTGTTCCGCCAGCGCCAGGATTCGCGGCGTGGTGAAGATGACTTTGGTCAGCGACGCCAGATCGAACCATGTTTCGATATGCATCGGCCTGATATCAGGCACGCGCTGGGCGAGGCCTGTCGCCCGCACCATCCGTGTGCCGCCGCGCTCGACGAGACCCAACACGCCGCCTGGAATACGGCCCTCCGTCACCGCCGCTTCGAGCGGCGCGAACGCGCGGTTGAAAAGCTGGGCGAGGTCGGTCAACGCCAGCCTCCGTCTGAGAGGCAGTGATCCTTCCCACCCCCCTCTGTCCTGCCGGACATCTCCCCCGCAAGGGGGGAGATTGGCAGTTTCGCCCCCCGCGCCCATTTCCTTCCGCGTTGAAAATTGGCGAAAGCCGACGCGACATCCAATCTCCCCCCTTGCCGGGGAGATGTCCGGCAGGACAGAGGGGGGTGCTGTCCCTCTGGCCTTTCATATCTTTGGGCGACAATCATCACACTTCCACCCGTGCTCTATGATCCGGCCCGAATTGCTGCCAATTGGCCGGGCCTGGCTCAAATCCCAGCGGACGCACGAGCGAGGGGACCTGGCGCGTATCCAGCTCGAAACGTTCATGCCGCCGATCTATGGAGGGAACGGCCGCGATAAGCTGTTTGGTATAGGAGTGCTTCGGCTCCGAGAGCACCGATCTGGCATCGCCGATCTCGACGATCTGGCCGGCATAGATGACCGCGATGCGATGGGCGATCCGCTCGACGACAGCCATGTCATGCGAGATGAACAGATAGGCCAGCCCGAATTCACGCTGCAGCTCGATCAAAAGCTCCAGCACCCTGGCCTGCACCGACACATCGAGCGCCGAAACCGCTTCGTCGAGGACGACAACCGAAGGATTGAGCATCAGCGCGCGAGCGATGCACAGGCGTTGCCGCTGGCCGCCGGAGAATTCGTGCGGATAGCGCTGCAGGCTGTTTTCCGGAAGGCCGACGCGTTTCAACAGCGCGGCCATTTTCGCCCGCGCTTCAGCAGTTATCCGTCCGCCGGTAGCGATCACCGGCTCCGCGAGAATGTTTTCCACGGTGAGTCTGGGATTGAGCGAGCCATAGGGATTCTGGAACACCATCTGCACGGGAAGGGCGCTCTGCCCGGCGGCGGCCTTACGCGCGCTGGCCGAGATTGTGCCGCGCGTCGAGCGCACCAGCCCCAGAATCGCGCGGGCGGTGGTGGACTTTCCGGAACCGCTCTCGCCGACGACCGCCAATGTCTCGCCCGGCATCAGCTCGAAATCCACACCGTCAACGGCATGGACGGCACCGCTGGTACGGCTGAGAAAACCACCCTTGACCGGAAATCGCACCACGAGGCCATCGACCTTCAGCGCCGGCTCGGCAGCTTTTTGCTTTTCGCGTTGCGCGTCCCTGCGTGTCGCACTGCCGTCGGTGAAATGCGGCACCGCATGCAGCAGATGCCGCGTATAGGGATGCCGCGGATCGTCCAATATCTGGTTCAGCGCGCCCTGCTCGACAGCTTCTCCGCTTTGCATCACCATGATCTTGTCGGCGATGCCCGCAACCAGACCGATGTCGTGGGTGATGAAGATCATCGACATCCCGGTTTCCTGCTTCAACTCGGCGAGCAGCGCCATGATCTGCGCCTGCACCGTAACATCCAGCGCCGTCGTTGGCTCGTCGGCAATGAGCAGGCGCGGGTTGCACGCGAGCGCCATGGCGATCATCACCCGCTGCAGCATGCCGCCCGAAAGCTGGTTGGGCGTGTATTTCAGCCGCCGTGCAGCGTCGGGAATACGCACGCGGTCGAGCGCGTCCTTGGCCGCCGCCGTCGCTTGCCGGCCGGTCAGGCCGCGATGCAGGCGAAACGATTCCTCGATCTGCCTGCCGATGGTCAGCACCGGATTGAGCGAGGTCATCGGCTCCTGGAAGATCATGCCTATTTCGCCGCCGCGGATCTTCGTCAGTTGCGGCTCGGTCGCGGCGGTCAGGTCGAAGATGCTGTAGTCGGCCCGCCTCAGCTTGATCGAGCCCGCGGTGATGCGGCCGCCGCCATAATCGACGAGGCGATTGATCGACAGCGCCGTAACCGATTTGCCCGAGCCGCTTTCGCCGACGATGGCCAGCGTTTCGCCGTCGGCGAGATCGAAGCTGACGCCGCGCACGACCTCATTGGCTTTCGGGTTGCGGCCGAAGCCGACGCGCAATCCGCTGACGGACAGCAGCGGGATCATGCGATCGATCTCCGCATCATCGGGTCGAGGACATCGCGCAACGCATCGCCGAGCAGGTTGAAACCGAGGATGCTGATCATGATTGCCACGCCCGGGAAGATCATCAGCCAAGGCGCTGTCTCCATCAGATTGCGGCTGTCGCTCAGCATCAGGCCGAGCGACGCGGCGGGCGGCTGCGTGCCGAGCCCGAGGAAGCTTAAGCCGGCTTCGGTCAGCAGTGCCCAGGCCAGCGCCAGCGTCACCTGAACCGTCAGTGGCGCCACCAGATTGAGCAGCAGATGCCGTGTTACGATATAGCCCGCACTGCTGCCGAACGTGCGGGCCGCGTCGACGAACTCGCGCGCCTTGAGCGACAGAGCCGGACCTCGCACGACGCGCGTGAAGATCGGCGTGTAGACGATGGCGATGGCAATGACGCTGGTGGAGGTTCCCGGTCCCGCAACCGCGACGATCAGCAGCGCCAGCAGGATCGCCGGGAACGCCAGCAGAACGTCCATGATCCGCATTACCAGGCCGTCCCAGCGGCGCCCGAACCAGGCTGCCGCCAGCCCGAGCACCGTGCCGGCCAGTGTCGCGAAGGCGACCGAAAAGAAGGCCACGATGAAGGACTGGCCGATCCCGGTCATCAGCCGGCTTGCGACATCGCGGCCGAACAGATCCGTGCCCATCCAGTACATGCTGTCAGGCGCATGCAGCCGCTCGACCCGGTGCTGCGTCAGCGGATTGTCCGGCGTCAGCCCCAGCATGCCAAGTACGGCAAGCAGCAGATAAAGCGCAACGATGGCACCGCCGATGCGGCCGCTGGTGTGCGCAAGTATAGCCCGCAATGTCGCCATCAGTGCTCGCTTAGCCGAATACGCGGGTCGAGCGCGACATAGGCGAGGTCGACTAGGAGATTGACGATCATGAAGTTGAAGGCGATGAACAGCACGCTTCCCTGCACCAGCGCATAGTCGCGCTGCAGGATGGCATCCAGAACCATGCGGCCGAGACCGGGCAGCGCAAAGATCTGCTCGACGATGACTGCCCCGCCCAGGAGATAGCCGAACTCTATGCCGCTCAGCGTCACGACCGGGATGAGCGCGTTGGGCAAAGCATGCCGCCAGATGACGTCGCGCGCCGAAACGCCCTTGCTGCGCGCCGTCCTGACATAGTCGTCGCTGAGCACATCGAGCATCGCCGAACGCGATATGCGGGTCACCGAAGCCGCGAAGGCAAATCCAAGCGTGACCGCAGGCAGCAACAGCTGGCCGAGATTGCGCAGCGGATCCTGCCACAGCGGCGAAAACTCGCCCATCGCCGGCAAAACGCCAAACCCCGCCGACAGCGTGTAGATGATCAGCAGGGCAAGGACGAAGTTCGGCGTCGACTGCCCGATCATTGCGACAACGCGCACGCCGAGGTCGGACAGCTTTTCATTATGGGTGGCGGCAAAAATCCCGGCCGGCATGCCGACAACCAGGGCGATGACCATCGACAGCAGGGCGAGCTCCAATGTTAGGGGGAAACGCTCGAGGATGACGTCGAGCACCGGCCTGCCATAGGTGGACGAAATGCCGAGATTACCTTGGAAAAGACCAAGCAGCCAGCGCCAGTACTGGATGAACCAGGGCTGGTCGATGCCGAAATAAGCTGCAAGCGCATCGCGCTGCTGCGGCGTCAGCAGGCCGGCTTCGGTCCCCAGCATTGCCGTGATCGAATCGCCCGGAACCATCCGGATCGCCAGGAACACCACGATGGACACGCCAAGCAGGACGAGAGGGAAGGTCGCCAGTCGCCGCATCAGATAGTTCACGCGAAGAACATCCTCTCGTCCGGCATCAAAGAGCTACTGGATCGTCACCTTGGCGAGGCTGAACAGCGAACCTGTCGGCACCGGTTCGAATCCTGCGATATTCTTCTGCTGTGCCGTGTAGCTGTAGGACGTGTAGAGCCAGATCCAGGGCGACATCTCAGTGATGTGCTTCTCGAAGTCGGCGAAGATCGCTTTGCGCGCTGCCGGGTCGGTCTCGGTGCGGCCCTTCTGCATAAGGCTGTCCAGCGTGTCGTCGATATAGTTCGCGACCTTCTGCAGATTGCCCGTCTTGGTCCAGTAGCGGTTGTACATAGTGTAGGGATCGGCCCTGCCGCCGTTCAGCGCGACGGCCATGTCGAAATCACCCTTTAGCCAGGCATCGACGTAGACGTTGAGCTCCATCATCTTGATGTCGAGCTTGACGCCGATTTCTGCGAGTTGCGACTGGATGACCTGGGCTTCCGCCGCTGCCGTCGGCGGCTCGCCGGTGGCGCCGATCACGGTCGCCGAAAAGCCGTCGGCATAGCCGGCCTCAGTCATCAACTGCTTGGCCTTCACAATGTCGCGCTTATAGCAGAACAACTTGCTTGGATCGGTCGCCAGCGCCGGGATGGTCAGCGGGCCGGTGACCTTGCCTTCGCCGAGCGAGGCGGTGTCCAGCACTTCCTGCCGGTCGATGGCGCAGGAGATCGCCTGACGCACCTTGAGTTCGGTCATCGGCTTGCGGGAAGGATTGAGCTGCAGCACGTGATAGGCAAGTACCGGCACGCGGTTCAACTGCAGGCTGGCTTCCTTGGGCACCAGCGTGGCGACAAGCGGATCGTTGAGCAGGGCAAAATCGATCTGCTTGGTGCGCATCGCTGCCAGGATCGCCGTCTCGTCCGGCAACACGCTGATCTCGATGCCGTCGACACCGATCGTGCCGCCCGCCCAATCCTTGTTGGCCACAAGCACTTCCTTGGAATTCGGATCCCATTTCTCGAGCTTGAACGGACCTGAGCCGATCGTCGTCGTGCCAATCGAGCCGGCCGTGATTTCGCTTGCCGGGACGATCGCCGCATTGACGTCGCTCATCGCCGTCAGGATCGGCACATCCGGCTGCGAGAGGTGGAACACGACGGTGGCTGGATCGGGCGTGTCGATGCTGGCGATCGAGAGAAAGTTGGCGCGCGCCGCAGCGCCCGTCTTCTCGTCGAGTATGCGCTCGAACGATGCCTTGACGTCGGCCGAGGTCACGGCGGCGCCGTTCTGGAATTTTGCTTTCGGATTGAGCTTGAAGCTCAGCTCCTTGCCGTCCGGCGAGAACTGCCATGAATCGGCAATCGCGGGCGTGATTTGCAGGTTTGCGTCGAGCCGCACCAGCGGTTCGTAGATCAGCTCCAGCAGCCGCAGTGAGGAGAATGCCGTCTGCTTGTGGGGATCAAGACCGGTGGCGTCCTGCGACCACGCCATATGCAGCGTCGCCGCACTCGCCTGCACCGGTAGCGCGGCGAGGCCAACCATTGCCGCGAGCGTCATGCCGGAAAGCAGTTTCTTGCCAATGTGCCGTACCATTGTCGTCTCCCATTATTGTTAAACCAGATGCCTTGCAGTTCCCCGGACCGCTTCAAAGGGACACACGCCCCGGAACATCGGCCCAGCATCCATGCGGTCTTACACGGTCTTTTCGCCTATCGCCTTGCGCAGGAAACCTCCCGCGTTGGCAAGCGCCTTACGTGCTTCTTCGACACCCATGCCGGTGATCGTCACCAGGATTGCCAGTTTTACATCATTGCCGGTCTGGTCGAGCGCCTGTCGTGCCTGCTGTGCCGCGCAGCCGGTCGTCTGCATCACGATCCTGACCGCCCTGGCGACAAGCTTCTTGTTGCTTGGATTGAGGTCAACCATCAGATTCTGATAGCTCTTGCCGATACGGATCATACTGGCGGTAGACAGCATGTTGAGCACCAGCTTTTGCGCCGTTCCCGATTTCAACCGGGTCGAGCCGGTGAGGACCTCCGGGCCAACCACCGGAGAGATGGCAATATCGGCAATGCCGGCGATGGTTGATCGAGGATTGCAGGACAGCGCCACGGTGGTGGCTCCCACCTCCTTGGCATAGGTCAAGCCGCCGATGACATAGGGTGTGCGTCCGCTGACAGCGATGCCGACCACCACGTCGTCGGCGGTCAGCTTGATGTCCTGCAGCGCCTTTATTCCCTGTTTCGGATCGTCCTCAGCGCCTTCCGCAGAGTGCACCAGTGCGTCGACACCACCGGCGATCAGGCCCACCACCATGTCTTCGGGTACGCCGAAGGTCGGCGGACATTCCGAGGCGTCGAGGACGCCGAGCCGGCCGCTGGTGCCGGCGCCCATATAGACAAGGCGTGCACCGTTCTGGAACGCGCTCACAATCCGGTCCACGACCGCCGCAATGTCGGGGATGACCTTCTCGACGGCTGCCGCAACGCCTTTGTCCTCGTCATTGATCTTGCGCAGCACCTCGAGGGTCGGCAACAGATCGATGTCCATCGTCTTCGGGTTCCGGTCCTCGGAAACCAGCCGCTCCAGCTCCGACATCAACCCTTGTTCGACCACTTCGCTTACTTTCAAGTGCGACTGCGAGCAGGACTGTGATGCCCGCGGCAAGCGGCGTCCAGTGCCTGCACCTGGCCGTCGGCTCGGATACCGGCTGCGCCGGTTCTGTTTCGTTAACTTTTTAGAATTCGATATTCTCTCTGTCAACGGAAAGCAGGAATATTATATTCCTTGCCGAGCAAGGCATCACTGGCGGCAGAGCGATTTTCTGGCCAGGATTATGGCTCCCGAAACCGCGTCGCCGTCGGCCGGCTTCAGCCGTCGGCGGACGTCGGGAGCGAGCCATGGCTCAAGCGGGCTGGACAAACCTCCGAGCAGCGTAATCCGCGGCGCGCCTTTTTCGAACAGCACCCGCACGAACGTGTCGATCTGCTCGGCAGCGCCCTGCACGATCCGCCGACCGGCCGGATCGCCCTGGTCGGCATGGCGGATCACCATCGGCGCCATGGCGGCATAGTCCGTCGCGCTGGCGCGGTCCATCCAGGCCACGGCCTCGAACGGATCGTCCCTGAAGCGCTGCATCACCTCGGCCAGCAGCGCCGTCCGCTCATGCCGGCCGTCATGGGCTCGCAAGGCAAGCTGCACTGCCTTTAGTCCGAGATCGGCGCCGCTGCCCTCGTCGGAAATCGGAAAACCGTAGCCGCCGACGCGCAGGTCGCGCCCTTCGACAAAGCCGAGCCCGATCGACCCGGTCCCGGCTATGACGATGGCGCCGTCTTGACCCGAATGCGCGCCAAGGCAAGCCGCGATGCCGTCGCTGACGAAGTCGATGGTCGCAAAGGGATGTTCGATGCCACGAAACGCCTCGAGCGCACCCTTACGGCCGATACCGGCAACACCGACACCGGCGCGGATTCTGGCGATTTCCGCCGCCGCGAACCCTGCCTCTTCGATCGCCGCGCCAAAGGCTTTGGCAATCGAGGCCCAGGCCGCCTCTATACCGAGCCGCGTTGTCGCCGGGCCCGACAGGCCTTGCCCGAGCACGGTTCCCGCCTCGTCTTCGATACGCGCCCGGCAGCCGGTTCCGCCGCCATCGACGCCCAGGAAATAATGCGGAGACGCCCCACCGGCACTCATTGCCTTATTCGTTCGATCTGGGCGCCACACAGCCGAAGCTTGCGGTCCAATTGCTCGTATCCGCGGTCGAGATGATAGACGCGGTTGATCGTCGTCTCGCCCTCCGACACCAGCGCCGCCAGTACCAGCGAGACTGAGGCGCGCAGGTCGGTCGCCATCACTTGCGCGCCCTTCAGCTTCTCGCCTCCGCGCACCAGCGCCATGGTGCCTTGCAGCTTGATGTTGGCGCCGAGCCGCATCAGTTCGGGCACATGCATGAAGCGGTTCTCGAAGATCGTCTCGCGCAACAGCGAAGCGCCCTCGGCACAGCACATCAACGCCATGAACTGCGCCTGGAGATCGGTCGGAAAGCCCGGATAAGGCTCCGTCGTCACGTCGACCGCCTTGAGCGACCCGTCTCTCGATACGATCAGCCCGCGGTCGCCCGGCCATATTTTCATACCGGCTGCTTCGAGCAGCTGGACGACAGATGCCATGTGCTCGAGCCGGGCATGAGTCAGCTCGAGCTGGCCGCCGGTAATAGCCGCTGCGACGGCATAGGTGCCGGCCTCTATCCGGTCCGGGATGATGTCGTGCGTGGCGGCGCGCCAGTCTGTGCTGCCCGCGATCAGGATGCGGTGCGTGCCAGCGCCCTCGATCCGCGCGCCCATGGCGTTCAGGCAGGCGGCAAGATCGGCCACCTCCGGCTCGCGCGCCGCGTTGAGGATCTCGGTTTCTGCTTTTGCAGTCGTCGCCGCCATCATCGCCGTTTCGGTCGCGCCGACCGACGGCGAGCTCAAAACGATGCGCGCGCCTTTCAGTCCGCCCGGCGCCGACGCGACGATCAGTCCGTTTTCGATCGCGATATCGGCGCCAAGTGCGGCAAGTGCGGCGACATGCATGTCGACCGGCCGTGCGCCGATCGCGCAGCCGCCAGGCAGCGAGACCCGGGCATGGCCGAAGCGGGCAAGCAGTGGACCGAGAACCAGCACCGTCGCGCGCATGCGCCTGACTGTATCGTAGCTTGTCTCCCTGGAGACGGCAGCACTGGTATCGATTGTGGCGGCATGCGCCGATCTGGTGACCTCGGCCCCATGAAGCCCGACGACGCCAAGCATGTTGTCGACATCCGTCACCTCAGGCAGGTTGGTTAGCTGCAGCGGATAAGGGCTAAGCAACGCCGCCGCTATTTGCGGCAAGGCCGCGTTCTTGGCGCCGGAGATCGTCACCGCGCCCTCAAGCCTGCGCCCGCCGACGATCCGCAATTTGTCCATAGCTCTGACCTAATCCCGAGCTGTCGGCGAGTCTACGATCTTTCATGTCCGAATCGTCGACGTGCCCGAAGGCTGGGCCGAAACCGCACCGGTCGAGATTTGATGGTTCATTCTTGGCTGTCAATCAGAGACGGAATAATTTATTCCTTGGGTTGGCATTGTCGATGACAGGCAACGGGGGAACGCATGTCCGTCCTGAAGAAGATCGAGGCCAAGCTCGAAATCATGGCGCCCGGCGACCGCGAGATCGGGCGCTATATCGTCGACAATCCCGACCAGATGCTCCGCCTATCGACAGCGGGGCTTGCCGCCGAGATCGGCCGCAGCCAGTCGAGCGTCGTCAAGTTCAGCCAGAAGCTCGGCTATGCCAGCTATCAGGAGCTTAAGCTCGCCGTCAGCGAGGCCAAGTCGCAGGAATGGCACGTGCCGGCTGGCATGATCCACGGTTCGATCGAGGTCGGCGACAGCTATCTGGTCATCCTGCGCAAGCTGATCGGCAGCAAGCTTTCGTCGATGCAGCAGACCGTCGCGGCCAACACCGAGCAGGAAATCGGCAAGGCCCTTGAAGCCTTGAACGGTGCGCGCCGCATTCATTTGGCTGGCGTCGGCGCATCCTCGCTGGTGGCGCGCGATTTTTCCTACAAGCTGATGAAGCTCGGCCGCAACGTGCTGCACGACAGCGACAGCCATGTGCAAATGGCCAATGTCTCGACGCTTGGACGAGGTGACGTGCTGTTCGCGCTCTCCTATTCCGGGGCGAGCATCGAAACCCTGCGGATAGCCGAACTCGCCCGCAAACGTGGCACCACCGTTATCGCCGTCACCGGACTTCGCGACAATCCGCTGAGCCAGGTTGCCGACATTCGCCTCCACACGATCGCCGATGAAGAGCGCGCGCGCTCGTCATCGATAACCGCGCGCGACGCACAACTGACGCTAACCGACCTGCTGTTCATCCTGCTCGTGCAGAAGCAGCCTGACGCCAATGAATACGTCCACAACAGCGAATTGGCCGTCTCGGTGCTGAAGGCTTAGTCGTTGGACGCGTGTCACCCGCCCTCCTTGACCAGTGCGTTTACTAGCGGCCCAGAAGGTTGCGCTCGACTGTCTTGAGATGGGCGAGCATCGCCTGGTTGGCGCTTTCCGGATCACGGCGCAGCAATGCATCCACTATCGTCTGATGCTCGTCGCAATAAACGCGCCTGCGCTCCTCCGAGAATGAGCGCTTTTTCATTTCGAACCAAGGCGATTGGTTGCGGATCGTGCGCATGAGATTGTGAATCTCTTTCAGGAAGTCATTGCGGCAGCAGGCGAAGACGCGGTGATGGAACTCGGCGTCCCAATGCTCGAAATCCGGCATGTCCTCGGCAGCGCATGCGATCTGATGTGCTTCGCGAACGGCGTTTAGTTCCGCCATGCTGGCATTGGTGGCGGCGAAGGCCGCCGCCGCCGGCTCCAGCAGCTGCCTGATCTCCATCATGTCGGCGGGGCTGGTGCCTTCCATCCGCGTGACCGTTGCCGCGATGGAATCGGGATTGGTCGCGGTCAGAAAAGTGCCGCGCCCGACATGCCGGACAACGGTTCCGTCCTCCTCCAGGAATCCGACGGCGCGGCGCACCGTATTGCGCGCCACGCCGAACTCGGCCGCAAGGTCGCGCTCGGGCGGCATTCGCCCGTCCTGAAGCCACTCGCCGGCCGAAATCCGCTTTTTCAGCACAGTGGCGATGTCGTTGGCGACGAGCTTGGGCATTTGTTGAGAACTTTAATCTGATCCAATGTTGAACCAATACTATCAGCCAGTGCCCCGCTGGTCCAGCACCAGATGAGGCCTGGGCATGTTTTGCCAAGCCAATCAACGAAATCCCTCTTGCGGCCTAAACCAATCGGCGATAGCGTGTAGCGAAAGAGCAAGATATTGGCTCACAAAAGGTTCAGGGAGGAACGAATGAAGGTCGCGACGTTTTCGATCGCCGGCGAACGGCGCGTCGGCGTTGTCGATGTCGATAATCAGTCGGTCGCGCCATTCGATATTCCTGTCGAACAGGCATTGTCGGGTGTGCTGGCGCTGTTGCGGCGCAACGGCGCCGGGATGCCGCGCACGCTGTCGCCGGTACCGCTGGCGCAGGTCGAACTCGAGGCGCCGATACCTTTGCCTGCCCGCAACATCTTTTGCGTCGGCAAGAATTATCATGAGCACGCCCATGAATTTGCCCGCAGCGGCTTCGATTCGAGCGCCGCTGCCGGCGCCATTCCACAGCATCCAATCATTTTCTCGAAGGTCCCGGAATCGGTCGTTGCAACGCATTCGAGCGTGCTGATCGACCCTTCCATATCGACTGCGATCGATTATGAGGCGGAACTGGCCGTCATTATCGGCAAGGGCGGGCGCGGCATCTCGAAAACCGACGCTTACGATCACGTCTGGGGCTATACGATCGTCAATGACGTCACCGCCCGAGATCTCCAGGGAAAATACAGCCAGTGGCTGATCGGTAAGTCGCAGGATACGTTTTGCCCGATGGGCCCATGGGCAATCACCAAGGATGAGCTCGACCTGGAAAACGCTGCGGTGCGTTGTTTCGTCAACGACGACCTTCGCCAGAATTCCAAAATATCGCTGCTCATCTTCGATATCCCGACGATCATATCGACGCTGTCGCAAGGCATCACTTTAAAGCCGGGCGACATCATCGCCACCGGCACACCGGTCGGTGTCGGCATCGGCTTCGATCCGCCGAAATATCTCAAGGCCGGCGACATTGTCCGGGTCGAGATCGACGGCATCGGTACGCTGGAGAACCGGATCGTGGAGCGGGTGCAATGACGACTGTCACCGTCGGGCCGATAGTCGCGGAAAGCACCGGCGAGGGCGAACCGGTGGTGATGATCCACGGTCTCGGCGGAACCTCGAACATGTTCCAGCCGCAGTTGGAAGCGCTGTCGGCTTATCGTGTCATCCGCCTAGACCTGCCGGGCTCCGGCCGTTCGCCGCGGCCGCTCGATCCGTTGACGATCGAGCTCATGGGCGATGCGGTCGTCCGTGCGATGGCTGGCATGGGCGTCGCCCGGGCACATTTCGTCGGCCATTCCATGGGCACGATCGTGTGTCAGTTGATCGCAGCGATGCAGCCCTCGCTGGTCAGGTCCCTAGTCTTGTTCGGTGCGCTCGCCGAACCGACCGAGGCGACGCGGCAAGGCCTTGCCAACCGTGCGCGATTGGCGCGATCAGGCGGTATCGCCGACATTGCCGACCAGATCGTCGCCAATGCACTGTCGGCCCATACCAGGGAGACCTCGCCGGCCGCCGTCGCCTTCGTGCGCGAATCCATCACCAGGCAGGACCCGGAAGCCTATGCCCGCAGCTGCGAAGCCCTGGCCAAGGCGGCTGCCGTGGATACGCGCCGGATTTCAGCGCCGACCCTTTTGGTTACCGGCGACGCCGACACGGTCAATCCGATGAGCGTCGGCCAGGCGCTTGCCGACAGGATAAAGGGAGCGATATTCTTGTCCCTCGATCGGTGCGGCCATTGGGCCACGGTGGAGTGCCCCCGCGAAAGCAGCCAAAAGCTCGCCGATTTTTTGAGACGCGTTGATAGGTGAGGATCGGAATTCGGGCGTAAAAACAGTGCGCCCGACAGTTTGGGAGGTTTTCTGATGGCAGACGACGGCTGGAACGCAAACGGTTCGGGCAGCACGCTGTTCACCAATGTGCGCGTGCTCGATGCGACCGGCGAATACCCCTACACCGGCGAGGTGCTGGTTCAGGGCAACCGCATCAAGCAGATCACCAAGGGCTCGTCGCGTTTCGGCTCGCCGGCTGTGTCGTCCGCCTACAGCGGCCTGTCAGGCGGTGTCACGACGATCGACGGCATGGGCGCGACGCTGATGCCGGGCATGATCGACGCGCATCTGCATCTCTCCTGGAACAATGCGCCCGGGATCGACCCGATCCAGATGATGGAGGTCGAAGAGCACATGCTGGTCACCATGGAGATGGCCAAGCTGGTGCTCGATGCCGGTTTCACCGCCGGCCGCGGTGCCGCAGCCGCCAAGCCGCGACTCGACGTTGTGTGCAAGAAATTCATCAATCAGGGGCGTTTTCCCGGGCCACGTTACCTTGCCGCCGGCCCCGAGATTACGACTGTCGGCGGCCTCGGCGACTCCGCGCCTTCGCACATTCCGCATGAAGGCCTCAATCTCGGCATTGTCGTCTCAGGTCCGGAGGAAATCCGCCGCACGGTGCGCCAGCTGATCAAATACGGTGTCGATTCCATCAAGCTCAATCTGTCCGGCGAGAGCATCACCGGCATGGGCGCCGAAGAAACGCCGATGTCGGAGGAAGAGGTCGCCATGGCCGCCTCCGAGGCCCGCTGCCGCAACAAGGTGCTGTCGGCACATGCGCGCTCATCCGGCTCGGTCAAGCAGTGTGTCCGCCACGGTATCCAGAACATCTACCACGCTTCGTTTGCCGACGAGGAAGCCCTCGACATGCTGGAGGCGGCCAAGGACAAGCATTTCGTGGCCCCTGGCATCGCCTGGCTGATCAACACCGCACGCCATGCCGAGCAATGGGGCATCAAGCCGGGCTCGCCGCTCTCGCTCGAATATGAGCGTGAGCTCGAAATGTGCATCGAGACGATGAAGAAAATGCACCGCCGCGGCATCCGCGTTTGCATCGGCGGCGACTACGGTTTTGCCTGGACGCCGCAAGGCACCAACGCCAGGGACATCCAGACCTTCGTCGAGATGCTTGGCTTCTCACCGATGGAGGCAATCCAGGCCGGGACCAAATATGGCGGACAGATTATGGGCATGGGCGACGAGCTCGGTATGATCAAGGAAGGTTACCTCGCCGATCTGCTGTTGATCGACGGCGACCCGATATCCGACGTGCGCATCCTGCAGGACAAGAACCGCATCCTCGCCATCATGAAGGACGGCAAGTTCCACAAAGCGCCGCGCTTGAATGAACAGCGCCGCCGGCTGACCGCATGAGCATTCTGGACCGGCCACCTTCGTCTGACATTTCGAGGCCCAGGACTTCGGGGCTCGAGATTTCTGGCGGCGGCATGACGCGCAGGCAGGCGTGGGGGCTTTTCTGGCTCCTGGTCGCCGCCGTTGTTGCATGGCTGGTGTTTTCCGTTTGGCCGGACTGGCTGAACGCGATCCTGATCTCGAAAAAGGCATTCGTCAGCGCCATCCTCAACGGCATCACTCTGGCTGGCCTCTATTTCCTGGTCGCCAGTGGCTTTACCCTGATCTTCGGCTTGATGCGTAACGTCAACCTGGCGCATGGCTCGCTCTATCTGCTTGGCGCCTATATCGGTTATGAGGTGGCGAACCGTACCGGCTACTGGCTGCTAGGTGTCGCCGCGGGGTTTATCGCTCTGGCTCTCGTCGGCGTCGTCATGCAGATTTTCGTCTTCCGGCGCCTGGAAGGCGATGACCTTCGCCAGACCCTGGTCAGCATCGGTATCTCGATCGTCGCCGCCGACCTGATGCTGGCGGTCTGGGCCGGCGGCACCTATCAGATCCCGGTGCCGGAATGGCTCGACGGTGCACTGACCTTGCCGGTGATCACGGCCGTGCGGTCGAATGGCGTCTCGGTGTTCCTCACCTACCCGCTTTATCGCGTCGTCGTGCTGGCGGCTGCGGTCGTCATCGGCATCGGCCTTTGGCTGATGCTGCACAAGACGCGCGTCGGCATGATGGTCCGCGCCGGCGTCGACGACCGCGCCATGCTGTCGGCCTCGGGCGTCAACGTGCATGCGGTCTTTGCAGTCGTCTTTGCCGTTGGCGCCGGACTTGCCGGCTTTGCCGGCGTCGTCGGCGGCTCGGCATTGTCGGTGGCGCCCGGCGAGGACGTCCGCTATCTCCTCGCTTCGCTCGTCGTCGTCATCGTCGGCGGCATGGGTTCGATTACCGGTGCCGCAATCGGCGCGCTGCTGATCGGCCTCGCCGAGCAGATCGGCCTCGTCTATTTCCCAACCTACGGGATCGTGCTCACCTTCGTCATCATGGTGGTAGCGCTGTCGGTGCGGCCGCAAGGCATCATGGGGAAGGCGCGATGAGCCTGACCGTCGCCGTGGACGCCGCGCCCCGACCGAACTGGCTGGAGAAGCTCGGCGCCGGCCACATCGTCCTTGCCGTCGCACTGGTCCTTTATCCGCTGGTGGCATCCGATTTCTTCCTGACGCAGATCGGCGGCTATTCGCTGATCTTCGGCATGCTCGCACTGTCGCTGATGATGCTGGCCGGCTATGGCGGCATGGTCAGCCTTGCCCAGATCACTGTCGCCGGCATCGCCGCCTATGCCATCGCCATCCTCGGCGAGAACAATTCGAACGTGCTCGGCTTCGGCTGGCCGTGGTGGATCGCGGCACCCTTCGCCATAATGGCGGCGGCGGTGGCGTCGGCGCTGATCGGCTGGATCTCGGTGCGCACCGAAGGCATCTATACCATCATGATCACGCTGGCGATCGCCACCGCGACCTTCTATTTCGCCCAGCAAAACTACGCGATCTTCAACGGCCATTCCGGTTATGCCGGCATTCGCGCGCCGGTGTTCTGGGGCGTCAACTGGCGCGACCCGAAGGCCTTCTACTATCTCTGCCTGGGTTCGGCGGTGCTGTCCTATGCGGCGATACTCTATGGCGCCCGCTCGACCTTCGGCATGACCGTGCAGGCAATCCGCGACAATCCGCGCCGCATGCGCGCCCTCGGCTATCACGTCACCGCACACAAGGTCTTTGCGTGGTTCCTGGCCGGCATCATTGCCGGCGTAGCAGGTGTGTTGCTGGTGTGGTTCAATGGGCGTGTCTCACCCGGCACGATCGGCGTCGATGCAGCCATCGACGTGCTGATCATCGCCGTCATCGGCGGTTTGCGTCACCCGATCGGGCCATTTCTCGGCGCGCTCGTCGTCGTCCTGATGCAGACGTTTGCCATCGATATTGTCGGCGCCGAGCGTTTCAACACGCTGATCGGACTGGTGTTCCTGGTGATAGTCTTCATCTCGCCGGATGGAATTCTTGGGTTGTGGGGGAGGATTAAGCCGCAGCTAGCTCAAGAGTCCTTGCGTTCCGGTCCGTGACGCCGGAGCGGAATGAACTGCATCAATCAATCAAAGGGAGGAAAAAATGAGAATACATCGACGCACACTGCTTGCGCTGGCGCTTGCCACCGGGCTGACAGCTCCATCTCTGGCGCTTGCCGCCGACGACACGATCAAGATCGGCCTGCTCGCAACTTTCGAGGGACCGTTCACGGTGCTCGGCGAAGACGGCGAGCGTGGCGCGAAGACGGCGCTCGACGAGGTCAGCGGCATGGTTGCCGGCAAGAAGATCGAGATCGTCAAAGGCTCGTCCGACGCTTCGCCGGATAGCGCCGTGCGTGCTGCCCGCAAGCTGGTCGAGCAGGATGGCGTCAAGGTCTTGGTCGGCCCGCTTTCGGGCGACGAAGGGCTGGCGGTCAAGGACTATGCCAAGACCCAGCCGACTGTGACTTTCATCAATGGCACCTCCGCGGCACAGGACACCACGCTGCGCAACCCGGCCGAAAATTTCTTCCGCTTCTCGACCGACGGCGCGCAGTGGATGGCCGGTCTCGGCACCTATGCCTTCAACGACAAAGGCTACAAGCGGGTCGCCACGGTCGCCGAGGATTATTCTTTCCCGTATACGCAGGTCTTCGGCTTCATGGCTGAGTTCTGCAAGGCAGGCGGCAAGGTGCCGTCCAAATCCTGGGTGCCGATCGGCAACAAGGACTTTTCGTCCGTCATCGCGGCCATTCCCGATGACGTCGATGCAATCTACGTCGCGCTTGGCGGCGCCGACGCGGTGAACTTCCTGACCCAGTATCAGCAGGGTGGCGGCGCGGCCCCCTTGATTGGTGGCTCGATCACCGTCGACCAGACGGTGCTGACCTCGAAGGGCAAGCTGCGCGACGTGCTGGTCGGCACGCCTTCCGCCGGACCGACCGCCGATACCAACGACGCGCCCGCCTGGAAAACATTCGTCGAAGCCTACAAGAAGCAGCCAGGCGCCTTTCCCTCGCCGTCGCTCTTCGCCCACGGCTATTACGTCAACATGAAGGCGACGTTGCTGGGTCTCGAACAGGTCGGCGGCGATGTCTCCGACGGCGGCGCCAAGCTGCGAGATGCGCTCTCGAAACTGTCTTTCGACACGCCGACCGGCAAGGTGTCGCTGGACAAGAACCGCAACGCCATCGCGGACATCTACCTGACCGAGGTGACGGAAGGGCCAGACGGCAATCTTTTGAACAAGCTTGTCAAAGTCGTGTCGCAGGTCAACCAGACGCTGGGCATTCCCGAAGACGAGTTCACCAAGCTTGGGGCTGTCAGCCGCGACAACCCGAGCTGCCCGTAACCGCGTGGCTTGCGAGCATATCCGCCCTTGACCGAAACTCTTGCAGCAAACCGTCTCCAGAGCTCCGGCGCCTTTGCGCTGGAGCTCGATGGTGTTGCGCGGCATTTCGGCGCTTTGGTGGCGCTCTCCGGCATTGATATGAGGATCGCGGCCGGCGAGCGGCGCGCGGTCCTTGGTTCCAACGGCGCCGGCAAGACCACGCTGTTCAATGCAGTGACCGGCGATTTCCTGCCGACTGCCGGCCGCATCCGCTTCTTCGGCGAGGACATCACCGATTTGCCGCCGCATGAACGCATCCGGCGCGGCCTACGGCGGACCTACCAGATCTCGCAGTTGTTCAAAGGCCTGTCGGTTCTCGACTCTATTTTTCTCGCCTGCCGCGGCGTCTCGCGCCGACGGTTCTCGCTGCTCCGCCCAACGGCCACCGACGTCAACATGGTGCAGGCGGAATCGATCCTCAATGCCGTGCACCTCGAGGCCTATCGCGACGTGCTGGTGGCGACACTCAGCCATGGCCAGCAGCGGCAGTTGGAAATCGCGCTGGCGTTGGCCGGCGCGCCGCGCTTCATCCTGTTCGATGAGCCGGCGGCTGGCCTGTCGCCGACCGAGCGCCGCGACCTGGTGGCGATCCTCAATGCGCTGCCCAAGCACATCGGCTATATTATCATCGAGCACGATCTGGATGTCGCGCTGCGCGTTTCGGAATATGTGTCGATGATGCACAACGGCCGTCTGTTCAAGGAAGGCACGCCGCAGGAGATCGAGGCGGACCCTGAGGTCCAGGAGATCTATCTCGGGGGCAAGCATGGCTGAGCGCCCCGTTCCCCTCGGCCGAACGCTCCCTTCCGGCCCAGCTTCCGGCAAAATAGGCAAGGCGATCCTCAAAATAGAGGATCTGCAGGTCTATTACGGCGAAAGCCATGCCCTTCAGGGCGTCTCGCTGATGCTGGAAAGCGGCGTGCTGTCGGTGGTCGGCCGCAACGGCATGGGCAAGTCGACACTCTGCAACACCATCGTCGGCCTGAAGCGCGCACGCTCCGGCTTGATCCGCGTCGACGGCCGCGAGATCACTGCGCTCGAGCCGCACGAGATCCATCGCCTCGGGGTCGGTTATGTGCCGCAGGGGCGGCGCGTCTGGCCAAGCCTAAGCGTCGACGAGCATCTCCGTCTCGCTGCCGGCAATCGGCGCGATGCGAGTTGGACCGTCGAACGCATCTACCAGACATTTCCGCGCCTCGCCGAGCGCCGCACCAATGGCGGCTCGCAGCTCTCCGGCGGCGAACAGCAGATGCTGGCTATCTCGCGTGCCCTGCTCAGCGACCCGAAGCTGCTGGTCATGGACGAGCCGACCGAAGGCCTTGCGCCTATCATCGTCGACCAGGTCGAGCGGATGCTGGTCACCCTGGCCGAGGAAGGTGAGATGGCGATCCTCGTCATCGAGCAGAATATCGGCGTGGCGACTGCGGTTTCCAACCAGGTTGCCATCATGGTCAACGGTCGCATCAACCGGCTGATGGACGCGGCAGCGCTCGCGGCAGACCGGGAATTGCAGCAACGGCTGCTTGGCGTCGGACGCCATGCCGACGAGACGTCCGTCACGCCGGCAGCCGCGGCGCAGGCCAAGGACCAGTTGGCGGAAGTCTACCGCGTCGAGCGGACGGCGACCGGGTCCGAACCGATAACCCCGAACATAATCCACCGTCCGGTCACCGAACTGCCCAACCGCTGGAACGTGCCGGTCACTGCCCTGCGGCAAGCGGCCGTCGAGAAGGCCGCGCCGCAGGACGATTTGACAAAAATCTTTGCAATTCCTTTCGCCGAACGCATCGGAAGAACAGTGCTCGTCGCCGGCACTTTCGATACCAAGGGCAAGGAATTGCGATTCATCGCGGATCGGCTGAAGTCGCTCGGCGTTCCGGTTCGCACCGTCGACCTCTCCACCTCCGGAAAACCGTCGAGCGCCGACGTTCCCGCCATGCAGGTGGCCGGCATGCATATGCGGGGATCATCAGCCGTTTTCACCAATGATCGCGGCGGCTCGGTGAGCGCCATGGCCGAAGCCTTCGCGCACTGGATCGAGCGCGAGCCGCGCATTGGCGGCGTCATCTCGGCCGGCGGCTCCGGCGGCACCACCCTGGCAACAGCAGGCATGCGCGCGCTGCCCGTCGGTATCCCCAAACTGATGGTGTCGACCGTGGCAGCCGGCGATGTCGCCAAATATGTCGGCGGTGCGGATATCATGATGTTCCATTCGGTCGCCGACGTTCAGGGGCTGAACTCGATCACCGAACAGGTGCTGTCGAATGCCGCGCACGCGATGGCGGGCATGGTCGCGCAACTGCCCAACGCCGAAGCCTGGGAAGCCAGGCGCAAGCTGGCGCGCCCCGCCGTCGGCATCACCATGTTCGGTGTCACGACCCCGGCAGTGCAAGCGGTGACCAGGCTGCTCGAGGCCGACTACGACTGTCTGGTTTTCCACGCCACCGGCATAGGCGGGCGGGCAATGGAGAAGCTCGGCGATTCGCGGCTGCTCTCGGCCTTTCTCGACCTGACCACGACGGAGGTGGCCGACATGATCGTCGGCGGCGTGTTCCCGGCGACTGAAGATCGCTTTGGCGCGGCGATCCGTACCGGCCTACCCTATGTCGGTTCGACCGGCGCGCTGGACATGGTCAATTTCGGCCCGCGCGACAGCGTGCCGGAGAAATTTCGAAGCCGTAAATTCGTCATCCATAATCCGAACGTCACGCTGATGCGGACAACCCGCGACGAGAACCGCGCCTTCGGCGAATGGATCGGTGCGCGGCTCAATGCCATGAACGGTGCCGTTCGTTTCCTGCTGCCGGAGGGCGGTGTGTCGATGCTCGATGCACCGGGCCAACCATTTCATGATCCGGAAGCCGACAACGCCCTGTTCGAGGCGATCGAGAAGACCGTTCGCCAGACGGCGCAGCGCCATGTCGAGCGTGTGAGTGCAAATATCAATGACGCGCTTTTCGTCGACGCCGCAGTCAATGCGTTCCGCGCCATCACGCCGAAACTGCAGAGACGAGCGTGATGATTTCGAGCGGGCGGATTTATGGAATTGATGCCGGTCGCCTGTGGCTGACCGCATTCTATTTGGGAGGGTAGAAAAGATGGCCGCGCAGACCTTGGGCGCTTTCCTTTTGTGGCTGATCATTGCCGCGATAGTCGTGGTAATCGCCGTATACATACTGCGATGGCTTTATCGCCGGTCGACCAAGGAGACGGCGTTCGTGCGCACCGGCTTCATGGGCGAGAAGGTGGTGGTGAACGGAGGCGCTTTCGTCATTCCGGTGCTGCACGAGATTACGCCGGTCAACATGAACGTCCTGCGCATCGAAGTGCGCCGCGAGGATGCCTTTGCGCTGATCACCAAGAACCGCATGCGCGTCGACCTGATCGCGGAGTTCTTCGTCCGTGTCGGCGCCAGTCGCGAGCTGGTCGCAGCCGCCGCCCAGACACTCGGCCGCCGCACGCTGCAGCCCGACAGCCTTCGCGAATTGCTGGAAGGCAAGTTTGCCGGTGCCATGCGCACCGTTGCCGCCCAGATGACGCTGGAAGAGATGCACGAGCTGCGCGGCGACTATGCGGCCAGGGTCCGCCAGCTCGCCTCGGAATCGCTCGCCGCCAACGGACTGGAGCTGGAGAGCGTCGCCATCGTCGATCTTGACCAGACCAGCCTTGAATATTTCGATCCGTCCAATGCCTTCGACGCCGAAGGCCTCACCCAGCTGACGGAATCGATCGAGACGCGCCGCAGGATGCGCAACGAAATCGAGCAGCGCACGCTCGTCGACATCCGCAACCAGAACCTCGATACCCAGCGCAAGGTGCTGGAGATCGACCGCGACACCGAATATGCCCGCCTCGAACAGGAGCGCGAGGTCGAGATACGCCGCGCCTCGCAGCGCTCCGAACTCGCCAGGGAACGGGCAATCCGCGACCAAGAGGCCGAACAGGCGCAACTGTCGGCGCGCGAAGCGGTCGAGAAATCGCGCCTCAACCAGGAGCGCAACATCACCGAGGAGCGCATCAAGAGCGAGGAAGACACGCAGCGCCGCGAGATTGCGCGCCGCCGTGCGCTCGATGAGACGGAAATGAAAATGCGCGAACTGACCGAGCGCGAGCAGATCGCGCTCGAGCTCGCCCTGGAAAAGGCCAGGATCGAACGCGAAGGCACGCAGAGCGAGCTTGAGATCGAGCGCAGGAAGGCGCTGGAAATCGCGGAACTCGAACGCCAGATCGCGCTGGCGGAAAAGGCATTGGAGGTCACCAGGGCCGAGGCGGAAAAGCGCCGCGCCGAAATCGTCGAGAACCAGGCGACCGAAACGGCGCGGATCGGCCAGGAGCGCGCCATTGACGAAGTCAGAATCGCACGTGAGCGTCACCTCGAAGCGCTGCAGATCGCCAAGCGCCAGGCTTTCGAAGAGGCCGAGATATCGGCCGGCGAAGAGGTCGAGCGCGCCCGCATCACCACCGAGCGCGGCATCGAGGAGGCCCGGCTGATCAAGGATCGCGACATCCGCCAGCTTGGCGTCGAGCGCGACCAGAAGATCGAGATCGCCGAAATCCAGAAGGCCATCGACATCGCCAAGAAGACGCAGGAGCGTTCCTCGGCCGTCGCGGCTTCCGAGGCGGTGCGGGCCAAGGCCATCCAGGCTGAGGAGCAGGCCTTCACGGCGCGTGAGCGCGAGATCGCCGAGCGCCGCAAGCTGACCGATCTGATCGGTGCGGCCCGCGAGGCCGAGCGCGAGGCCTTGCGCATTACGGCCGCGGCAGATGCCGAGATGAAGGCTGCCAAGAGCCTGGCCGAAGCGCAGAAGATCGCCGCTGTTGCCGCGGCCGAGGCGGAGAAGATCCACGCCCTTGCCGCTGCCCAGCGCTATGAGGTCGATGCCGCCGGCCATCGCCAGCTCAACGAGGCCGACAATTTGCTCTCCAATGAAGCGCGCGCCGGCCGCCTGCGCGGCAAGTTGCTCGACCACATGGAAGGCATCATCCGCGAAAGCGTCAAGCCGATGGAGAAGATCGACGGCATCAAGATCCTGCATGTCGACGGCATCAATGGCGGCCAGGGCGGCAACCGCAACGTCACCGACGAGGTGATCGATTCGGCGCTGCGCTACCGGGTCCAGGCGCCGATGATCGATAATCTGATGAAGGAGATCGGCATCGAGGGCGGCTCGCTCGGCCGCATGACCGACGTGCTGCGCGATGCCAAGGACATATCGAGCCTGACGCGCGATAAAAAAGGCAAAGGCAAAGTCAGCAAGGACGACGATGACGACCGCGACCGCTGACCGGGTCCGGTGGGTGGTGCGTTGTGCGAATGAGTTGTTCCACGCGGGCGGTGGGGCATGAGCAAGGTCTATGTGTCCTCGGTCATTCCCGCGCCGGCGGCGGAAGTCTGGAAAATCGTGCGCGATTTCAACGGCCTTCCGGCCTGGGCGCCGTTCGTCGCCGAGAGTCGAATCGAACAGAACGCACCAGCCGACCAGATCGGCTGCATCCGCAATTTCGTGCACAGGGATGGTGGGCGGATCCGCGAAAGATTGCTGGCGTTATCCGACTACGACCTGTCCTGCAGCTATGCGATCCTGGAAAGCCCGATGGCGGTGGAGAATTATATCGCCACGCTGTCGCTGACGCCGGTCACCGACGGAAATCTCACTCTGGCCGAATGGCAGGCGGAGTTCGACTGTGCGCCTGAGCGCGAAGCAGCGCTTATGCATCAGATCGGCACCGGCGTCTTCCAGGCGGCGTTGAGCGCACTCAAGCAGCGCTTCGGGCGCTGACATTCCCGCGATGGTTCAGGTCCGCCAGAGCACGATCATCGATGCGCCTATCGATGATGTCTGGTCGATCCTGCGCGATTTCAACAGCCATGAGCGCTGGCACCCGGCGATCTCGTTCAGCGAGATCGAGGGCGGCGATCCGGTCGATGCGGTCGGCTCGGTTCGTCATTTCCGCCTGGCCGATGGCGGCGAGTTGCGCGAACAGCTGCTGGCGCTGTCCGATAAGGACTTTCGGCTCGCCTATTGCCTGCTCGAAGCACCGCTGCCACTGATGGGTTATGTCGCATCGATCCGGCTGAAACCGGTGACCGACGGCAATGCTACGTTCTGGGAGTGGCGCTCCGAGTTCTATCCCCCCGCGCACCGCCGCGACGAACTGGTCAAGCTCATCACCGAGGGCATCTATCAGGCCGGTTTCGCGGCGATCCGCAGCCTTTTACGAGGAAGGATTGCGCCTCCTGCCCAGGCAAGAACGCCTCCGGCACCTCCGTCAGCCCCGCCGTTGATCGCTTCGCCGGTCTCTTCCCCAACAACATCGTTCGGCCAGTCAGCCACAACCAGGGCTATTGTGGTCGAGCGCTATGGCGGTCCGGAGGTGCTGCAACTGAAGGAGATCGGCTTGCCGCAGCCGGTGCCGAACGAGGTGCGGATCCGCCATACGGTGATCGGCGTCAACTTCATCGACGTCTATTGCCGCACCGGCTATTTCGACCTTCTGCAGCCACCGGGCGTGCCAGGCATGGAGGCGGCCGGCGTCGTCGAAGCGGTCGGTTCGGAGATTGCCGGTTTCTCGGTCGGCGACCGCATCGCCTATGCCTGCCCGCCGGTCGGCGCTTATACCGAGCGGCGCAACATGGCGCCCGATCTGCTGGTTCGCCTGTCCGACGATATTCCCGACGAGATTGCGGCCGCGGGGCTGCTCAAGGGCGTCAGTGCGAGTTTTTTGCTGCACGACGTGCACGCGGTTCGGCCGGGCTCCGTCGTTCTCGTCCATGCCGGCGCCGGCGGCATCGGCCAGCTTTTGGTGCAATGGGCACGCCATCTCGGCGCAACGGTCATTGCAACGGTGTCGAGCGACGACAAGGCGCGCATTGTCGAACGCCTCGGGGCGCATCATGTCATTGTCTATTCGCGCGAGAATTTCACTGAAGCCGTCATGCGGCTGACGGGAGGCGTCGGCGCCGATGTCGTCTACGATGCGGTCGGCAATGATACGTTCGGCGGCTCGCTGGCGGCGCTTCGCATTCGCGGTCACCTCGTCAGTTTCGGTCAGGCGTCAGGGCCGATCGGCAATTGGGACATCGGCCGCTTTGCATCGAAGTCGATTACCATATCGCGTCCCAACTACGCGCATTACACCGACACGCCCGAAAGACTGGCCCCGCACGTCGAGCGGTTTTTTGCCGCGCTACGACAGGGTGTCGTCAGGATTGAACCGCCCAAGCGCTACAGCCTATTCGATGCCGGCGACGCTCACCGCGACCTCGAAGCCAGGCGAACGACGGGCGGATTGGTGCTGGTGCCGTAGCCGACACTCGGTCGAAACAAATGTTGACAATGTCATCTGTTGTTGCGACAGCGTTCAGCCTCGAATTTGACGGGCCGGATAAGACAAATGGACGACCTTGGAGCACAGGAACAAGCGGTTCTCGACCTCATTGCGGCGAACCCGTTTGCCGGCCAGCAGGACATAGCAACCGCGCTCGGCATCGCCCGCTCGACGGTCGCGGCCCACATCGTGCAACTCGTCAACAAGGGCTACATTCTCGGCCGTGGTTATGTCTTGCCGACGTCCAAGCGCATTGTCTGCGTCGGCGGCGCGGTGCTCGACCGCAAATACCACGCCAGGAAGGATCTGATTTTCGAGACGTCGAACCCAGTCGACGGCTATCGCAGCTTCGGCGGGGTCGCCCGCAACGTCGCCGAAAACCTTGCCCGCCTCGGCGTCGACATAAGCTTCGTCTCGATCGTCGGCGACGATGAAACCGGCCGCTCGCTGGTGCGGCACCTGCGCGATCTTGGCGCCGATGTCAGCCAGGTCATCACCACCACGGAGCGGCCGACGGCGGAATACGCGGCCATCCTCGACCGCAACAACGACCTCGTGCTCGGCATTGCCGACATGGAGATCTTCGATCTGTTTTCGTCGTCCTATCTCGACCGCTTCTGGCCGCATCTGGCTTCGGCGACATGGGTGTTCATCGACTGCAATCTGCCGGCCGCGACTATCGCAGCACTGATGTCGCGCAAGCAGGGCGCGCGCTTCAAGCTCGCAGTCGACACGGTATCGGCGCCGAAATCAGCGCGCCTGCCGAAGGACCTGACCGGCATCGATCTTCTGTTCACCAATCATGACGAGGCCAATACGATGCTCGGCATGACGGATGCCGACAAGCGGCTGACGCCGGAGGAAGCAGCAGCAGCGCTGCGCGCGACCGGCGCTGCCGAAGCGATCGTGACCGTGGGCGCGCATGGATTTGCCGTTGCGACCGAGAGCGGTGTGACGACCATGCACTCCGTCCCGGCGCAGCCCGTCGATATCACCGGCGCCGGTGACGCGATGATCGCCGGCACTCTGTACAAGGTGCTTTCGGGTGAGCCGGTCGCTCATGCCGTGCGCACCGGCGCGCTGCTTGCCACACTGACCACCGAGAGCGAATCCAGCGTCCACCCCGATCTGTCGCCGCGGTTCCTTGCCGCCGGCATGTACCGCATTCCTGCCTGAAAGCGAGATGATATGAAACCTTCCCTTGTCCACTTGAACGACGAAGTCGCTACCGCGCTTGATGAAGGCCGCGCCGTGGTGGCATTGGAATCGACGATCATCACCCACGGCATGCCATATCCGGCCAATCTGGAAACGGCCCGTGGTGTCGAGACCGTGGTGCGTGAAAACGGCGCGGTGCCCGCCACGATCGCAGTGGTCGCCGGCAAGATCAAGGTTGGCCTCGACGACCGTGAACTGGAAGAGCTGGCAGTGGCAAAGGGCGTGGTCAAGGCTTCCGGGCGCGATCTCGCCGCCATCATGGTGCGCGGCGGCTCGGCCGGAACCACCGTCTCGGCGACGATGCGGATCGCCGCTTTGGCCGGGATCGGCATTTTTGCAACCGGCGGCGTCGGCGGCGTGCATCGCGGCGCCGAAGCCACTTTCGATATCTCCGCCGACCTAACCGAACTCGGCCAAACCGGCACCACCGTCGTCTGCGCCGGGGTTAAGTCGATCCTCGATATTGCGAAGACGCTGGAATGTCTGGAAACTCAGCGCGTGCCGGTGATCGCCTATGGGAGCGATGATTTTCCGGCTTTCTACACCCGCTCCAGCGGGCTCAGGGCCGATCATCGCCTCGACACGCCCGACGAGATCGCGCGAGCCATGCTGCTGCATGACGAGATGGAATCCGGCACCGGCATTCTCGTCGCCAACCCTATCCCCGAAGCGGACGCGCTCGATCCGGCGTTCATCGACGGCACGATCGCAGCGGCCGTGGCTGAGGCCGAGAAGCGCGGCATCGGGCGCAAGGAACTAACGCCGTTTCTGCTCGCACGCATCAACGAGCTTTCGCAAGGCCGCAGCCTGAAGGCCAACATCGCGCTGGTCCGCAACAACGCCGCGCTTGCTGCCCGCGTCGCGGTTGCGCATGCGGAATTGAAGGGCGCGACCAGATAGGGGCAGCACCCGGCCAGCGCTACCTGCCTTCGATTTCAGCCCGGTGCGAGGTCGAATATGCGCCCGGCATTGAGGATGGTGTTCGGGTCGAAGGCTGCTTTCAGGCCCCGCATGGCCGCGATCTCGGCGTCGCTGCGCACAAGGTGCAGCCATTCCTTCTTGTCGAGGCCGATGCCATGCTCGGCCGAGACGCCGCCGCCAGCCGCGGCAACACCGCCGTACACGATGCCGTATACGGCCGCCGGATCCGCGGTGCGGACCTGATAATGCAGATTGCCATCGCCGAGATGGCCGAAGACGTAGATGTCGGCGCCGCGGTCAATGGACTTGATTGCGGCTTCTGTTTCGCGCAGGAAAGTCGCCATTTTCGCCAGCGGGATGCTGATATCGACGCCAATCAGGCCTGCCATCGAAAACAGGAAACGGTTGGCCTCCTCGCGCACCGCCCAGAGCGCCCGGAATTCGCGCGGCGATTGCGAGACGACCACGTCGTCGATCACGCCATCTTCAACCGCCTGCATCAGCACCGCGGCAAAACGTTCGCCGTCGCGGTCGGGCTCGCTGCCCTGTATCTCGGCAAGCACATAGACGGGCGAGCCGGCGGGTAGCGGCGCCGGCGCCTCCATGCCGGCGATCATGGCGCCATAGAGCGGTGCGAAATTCACCTCATAGGCCGACAGCAAGGGCCCGAGCTTTCGCTTGAGCAGCGCAAGCAGCGTGATCGCTGCGTCCAGCGAAGCAAGCGCGCAGAAGGCGTTGATCTCGGTGGCCGGCTTCGGATGCAGCCGCAGGGATGCGCGCGTGACCACGCCGAGCGTGCCCTCGCTGCCGATGAACAATTGGCTGAGATCGTAGCCGGAGTTGTCCTTCGCCAAACCCTTGAGCGAGGTCAGGATACTGCCGTCGGCAAGCACTGCTTCCAGCCCAAGCACCTGCGCCCGGTACATGCCGTAGCGCAGCACGCGGATGCCGCCGGCATTGGTGGCGACATTGCCGCCGACGGTGGCCGATCCGCGCGCTCCGATGTCGACGCCGAACAGCAAGCCGGCCTCATCGGCGGCGTCCTGCACCGTTTGCAGCGGCGCGCCGGCCTCGGCGATGATGGTCGCCGCCTCGCGGTCGAGGGCTTCAACGGAAGTCATGCGCTCCAGCGACAGCACAGCTTCGCCGGGTTGGACGCGAGCGCCGCCGGCGAGCCCGGTCCGGCCACCTTGGATCACAAGCCTCTGCCCGATTTCATTGCACAGGCGCAGTATGTCCGACACCTCGCCGGCAGTGCGCGGTCGCAGCACGACCTCCGGCCGCGCACCGGTCTTGCCGTCGGGGTCTTCCCTGTAACGCGGCCCGGCCTCATCGGCCGAGACGATCGCCGACCGATCCAGCCGACCCTCAAGTCGCGACAGAAGCTCGGCGGTCAGCGGGGACAGAGCGCTCACGGATGCGATTGGCGCGCACACAGTGATGCGACGCGAGCAGTGATAGGTGAGGATTGTGAGCGCGTCCGGAGATGATTTTCGCTGCAAAGAACGCATGCGGAAAACCCGCCAAAACCGCAGCCGGTTGCTATTGTCATGCGCCGCTCCTGTAATACGCCGACGATAGGCACGGGCTGCTGTTTGTCAAACCTATATGGCAGTTGGTGACGGGCTCGACGCCTGCGTTTCGGCGCGGACCACCTTGATGTCGGCGCCTGCCGCCCATGCTCCGATATCGTCGCGGCGTAAGGCCGCAGCCATCATGTCCGGAAACAGATCCGGCGTGCAGGCGAAGACGGGAATACCAAGGGCTGCTACCGAGCCTGCCATTGTCGGATCGTAGCCGGGCCGGCCTTGATCGGTCAGCGCCAGAAGCACGACAACATTTACACCGGATCGAACCAACGCTGCCAGTCGCCGCAGCAGGTCCTGGCCATTACCCCCTTCATAGAGATCGGTGATCAGCACCAGATGCGACTTGGTTGGCCGTTCGATACGGTCGGCGCAATAGGCGACCGCCTGATTGATGTCCGTGCCGCCGCCAAGTTGCACGCCGAACAGCACCTCGACCGGATCGCTGAGCTCGTCGGTCAGGTCGATAACCGCCGTATCGAAGCAGACAAGCTTGGTGCGCACAACCGGCAGCGAGGCCATCACCGCCGCGAAAATCGAGGCATAGACAACCGAGCTTGCCATCGAGCCGGACTGGTCGACACAGAGAACGACTTCATCCAGATCGACAAGCCGGCGCTGCTTGCGCATGAAGCCGACCAGTTTCTCCGGCACGATGGTCTTATGCTCGGGTTGATAGTGGCGAAGGTTCGCCGAAATAGTGCGCTGCCAGTCGATATCGCGCGCACGCGGGCGGTTGGTTCGTCTCGATCGATCGAGCGCGCCGCGTATAGCCTCGGCGGTCTTCTGTTCCAGCTTCTGCATGAGCTTGCCGACGATATCGGCAATGATCGTACGGGCAATGTCCTTAGTCTTGGCCGGCATGACCGATCGCAGCGAAATCAGGTCGGCGACGAGATTGACGTCCGCCTCGATCGCCTTGAGGAATTCCGGTTCCATCAGCATCTGCTTCAGGTCCAGCCGTTCGAAGGCGTCCTTCTGGACGATCTGGACGACCTGCGCCGGAAAGAAGGAGCGAATGTCGCCCATCCATTGTGCAACGCGCGGCGCTGACCGGCCAAGGCCGCCACGCCGCTTGCGGGGGTCGCTGGCCCCGGAGTTGGTACCGTCGCCATAGAGCGCGTCGAGCGCCGCCGAAAGCCGTTTGTCGTCGCTGGAAAGTGCCGGCGACGCCTCGTCATCGGCGCCGATCGCCAGTCGCCAGCGGCGCTCCCTTCCGCCATCGGCAGTGAGCGGGCCCGGTTCGTTCATTTCGGCCTCGTCATCCATTGCCGGTTTCTCCGTTGAGCAATGGTCCAAGCAGCCCCAGGTGTCGACGCCATGCGTCGCCGCCATCCGGCGTCGGCGTCACGCCAGCCGGCAAGCGCGCCGCGCCGCCGAGGACCGCTTCGATCAGCCGCCGGCGTTCCATGCTGTCCAGATTGGAAAAGACACGGCGCAGCAGCGGTAGATGCGCGATGAAAGCATCTTCGTCCAGGGATCTGAGCCACCCATCGACCGCACCGCGCAGACCCTCGTCATAAATCAGCCGTTGACCGGCTGTGCTGAAGAAGCCTTCGAAGAACCCGGCCGCGTCAGTGACAGGCGTCCCCGGTGACAGGCGTCGCCCGAGCAGCCCGGCAGCGGCTTCGGCGGACAGGCGACCGGCTTCGTAGAGCAGGTGTGCGGCGCACCCGGCCAGCAGCGCCGTCGACCGTGACGCGTCCAGCACGGCAGCCAGCCCGTTGCGCCATCCGTCCAGCACGTCTTGGCCGGGTTCGACCAGCCTGATCGCCTCATCGGCCTTGCGCATCGCACCAACCAGTATCGCGGCGGCCTGCTCATCCAGATCGCGCGCAGCATAGGGAAGCGCGATCGCACCTTCGACGATCAGCCGCTCCATGAGGCCGGACAGCCGGTCCGTCTGCGTTTTGCGGGCCTCGCCATAGCGGACAATGTCGGCGAGCGGCGGCACCGACGCCAGGATATCCAGGCATTCACTGCTGCGCGCCGCGCGTACCTCCAACGCCGTGGGCCGGCAGTAGATGCTGCCGACAAGTTTGCCGTGATGGCGCTCTGGACCAGTGCCGCAAGCGTATCGAGCGTCGCCGCCGTTTCGATCATCTGGATCAGGCGGCCATTGGCAGCCTTTTCGATGGTCGGCCCGTAAATCAGGTTCTCGACCAGACGAACGGCATATTCTGGTTCCCAGACCAGCGTCCACCGCTCGCGGAAGGTGCCACGGCTGCGACCGGCATCGGTCAGTCTGCCCCAATGCACACCGAGCACGTTCAGTTGATGCAGCAATGTCGAGCGGAACAGCCCGCTTTCGCTTCGCAGGTCGACCGACAGTTCCCGTTCCAGCGCCTCAGGCTTCAGCCGCGCCGCCTTCTGGTTGCGCTGGAGATCTTCGATCAGCGGCGCCAGCGGTGTGTCGGGCGGAATTTCGCCGACGTCCGAACCAAGAAGCAGCTCGGCCTCGACCAGTCCCCACAGCAACGCTTCGCCGTTGAAGAGGGCGGCAATCGCGGCGTCGCGCAATTCCTCAAACCCGGGTTTCGGTCGTTCGCGAATTGCGGCGAGGGTCCGGGCGAGCCGCTCAGCTTCGATCAACGAAGCGGTCGAGATCAGGTGGCCCTTCGCCCGCAGCACGGCGGCGATCATTGCAAGCCACAGGGTTGCCGCATCGTGACGGCCGCGCGTGCGCCAAAGATGCTTGCACCAGCCGGGTGCGACGACGCCCGCGCCATAGCCGTATCCCAGCGCCAGACGCGGTCCCGTCCACGGCGCCCATGTCATTGTGCTCTTGCGCCGCACAATTCCCTTGATCAGCGCCTGATCGTTTTTCTGTGTGTGGGTGGCCTGTAAAGCTGGCACATGCCATGCCCCGCAGACGACGGCGATCGGCCCATCGAACGCCTTGCGCGCCGCGGCGATTTCGAGCCGCATATGCGCCTCGCGTTTGGCTTCGAACTCAGCGATCGGACCCTCGCCGTCCCGCAGTGTCGTCATCGCATCGGCGATGGCGGCAAATATGGGGCCGGGTTTCGGGTTCTGTTCAATGATGTCCGACCACCAGCTTTCGCCGTCCTCATAACCGGCGGCGTGCGCCAGCATGGCTATCGGATCACGCGGTAGCGGAGCCGCGTCACCATTCTCGGGGGCTTGGATAGCTTCGGTCGCATCGGCGTCCTCCGCGCCACCGATCGCAGCAGTGGTGAATCGTGCCGATGACGGCAGGTCGATAAACTGCAACGTCGCCTTGTTGCCCACAGCCCAAAGCGCCGCCTGGTATTCGGGCGAGAATTCGGCGAAAGGCCAGAAGCTTGTCGAAGCCGGATCCTCCTCCGGATAGCAAAGGAGCGCCACCGGCGGCTGCATTTCGGGGCGGGCCAGCATGGGCAGAAGCTCAGAGGCGTCGATCGGCCCCTCGATCAGCACGGCGACCGGGTTCAAATCCTGCAGTGCCTGCACCAGGCTGTCGGCGGAACCCGGCCCGTGATGGCGTATCCCGAAATAGGCAATGTCGCCGTGGCCCATGGCGTCAGATCGCTGCGTTCAGCGCCGCGTAATATCCGGCATAGTCGGGCCGCTTCTTGAGCACCGTTTCCAGATATTCCTCCAGTACCACCTTGTCCTGCACCGGATCCTTCACGATCGCGCCGACAAGGCTGGCGGCGAGGCCTTCGGCGCCGAGCTTGCCACTGTCGAACCACGCCGCCTGGCTGAGCCCGCCAACCATCGTGGCGATCGCTTCTGCGGTCGACAGCGAGCCAGAAGGCGTCTTCAGCGTCACCTTGCCGTCGGCAGTCGCGCCGGAGCGCAATTCGCGGAAGATGGTCAATACCCGGGCGATCTCCTCGCCGACGTTTTTCGGCACCGGCAGGTCGAGCCCGCCAGCCATCTCGTCGACCCGTTTGGAGACGATCGCCACCTCTTCGGCCATGTCCTCCGGCAATGGCAGCACCACGACATTGAAGCGACGCTTGAGCGCCGAGGAGAGCTCGTTGACACCTTTGTCGCGGTTGTTTGCCGTGGCGATAATGTTGAAGCCGCGCTGGGCGTAGATCGAGGTGTTCAATTCCGGGATCGGCATCATCTTTTCGGAAAGCACGGTGATTAGCGTGTCCTGCACGTCCGAGCCCATACGGGTCAGTTCCTCCAGCCGGCAGAGCTTGCCGTTCTGCATGGCTCGGTAGAGCGGCGTCGGCACCAACGCTTCCTGGCTCGGGCCCTTTGCCAGTAGCTGCGCATAGTTCCAGCCATAGCGGATCTGGTTCTCGTCGCTGCCGGCCGTGCACTGCACGATCAGCGTCGAGTCGCCCATGATGGCGGCGGCAAGATGTTCCGATACCCAGGACTTGGCGGTTCCGGGAACGCCGAGCAGCAACAGTGCGCGGTCGGTGGCGAGCGTCGCTACCGCGGTCTCCATCAACCGGCGGCGACCGACGTATTTTGGCGTTACCGGGGTGCCGTCACCGGCCTTCCCGCCCAGAAGATAGGTCAGCACAGCCTGTGGCGAGAGGCTCCAGCCGGCAGGCCTCTGCCGGTCGTCATCGCGCGCCAGCGCCTGCAATTCCGAAGCGTAGGCCTGCTCGACCGGGAGGCGGATGGCTGCGTTCATTTTGCTGTTCTCCGGATTGGTCATGTGTTGGTTCCAGGCCCCGCCAGTGATGCGTTGAGACGCAGAAGCCCGAGTGAAGGAGCCGCGGGCGGCACGCCCGCCGCGACCATGTCGTCGATCAATTTCGCTGCCGTGGTCGCGGTGGCAAGGAAGCCGATCGTCTCCAGTACATCGTCGAGACCCCGCCGCGCGGCGTCGTCTTTTCCGCCGGCGGCGGAACGCAGTGCGGCGAGCGCCTGTCCATTCGTCAGGTCGTCCCATTCCAGCCAGTCGGCATCGATGCCTTCCGCCAGGGTGATCATGCCAAGATAAGTCGTCTCCTTGAGGATCAGCCTGATGAGGACACGCTTTCTGCGGCTGTCCAGGCGTGGCATGAGGTGAAGCACGAACAGCGCCGGTTTGCCGCCTTCGGCGATAAGCGTATCCGCCATCTGCGTAAGGGCGGCTTCGCTCCCTGTGGTGGCGACCATTCGTGCGATCAGGATGTCGGCTTTATTGTCGGCGCCGAATTGCCAGCCTCCTATGAATTCGGCTTCCGTAGTGTTGAACCGTTCGGTAAGGTCGACGAGGTTGCATATCTCGAACAGTTCGGCGCGGCGTTGCTCCTGCGCTTGGGATTTTAGTTTTGCCGGAGTGTAGATGGTCCGGCGGCGGATTAAGCCCGATCTGCCTTCAGTGATAAAGGCGGCGAGCTCGGCTACGGGATCGTCCGGTCCACCGTCGCTCGGGCGAACGTGCTCTCCTAATCTTGCCAGCAGCCGGCCAGCCAGTTCACGCACCTTGCCGGACCTGTCGGCGGAAAGGCTTTTCAGGAAAGGCGCGTCCTCGGCACTCAGGACGAAGCGCATAAGCTCGATGAGCGCAAGCCTGACTTCCGCCGGTTCGCCAGACGCCTTGGCTTCGATCAACGTTCGAGCCGATGTCGGGTCGGTACGGCGCATATCGGCAAGGGCCAAGCGTCGCGCTGCGGGATAGAACTCATCCCAGTTTTCCGCAGTCAGTTTCTCTTGTGGGGCGAGCCTTTCCCCGTCCATGCTTGCTTGCCAGTCTACCCATGGCGCGTAGACGTCAGGACAGTTCTGATCCGAGGGCATCCAATCCATGGGATGGAGCACAAAGCCGCGGCTGGCGACGAGCGCCGCCACGCGTGTCTTTCGCCTCGCGTCGGCGGCGTGCTTCAGAGCGGCTCTCAACAACGGCCGAAATCGTGCCGGCAGAATGGGCAGGGCAAGTCTGGGCAGCGGCAGACGACGCTTGAGTGTCGTCGGCGCGGCCGGCCGCAGCGCGACGTCGAGCGCTTGTGCTGTGATTGCCAGGAGCCGGCGCTCCTGTTCGTCGGAACTTGCACCGCCGGCGATTGCCTTCCATTCTGCCGGAGCCAGATCGAACGTAGCACCGCCGGTGATCCAGCAATCGCGCATTGCCGCCAGGCCTGTTTGCTCGCGTTCGTTCACGCCAGATCAAGCCTCCCGAACTCGCTTTGCGCCGCCAGAAGCTCAAGCCGGGCGCCGTTCCAGAGCGCTGCCGTGGCCGCAAGGTCGAGGCCGAGCAAGGTTTGATCTACCGCGCCGGCGATCGGCAAGGCGATCCCCTGCGGTTCATCCTCCGCCTGCCACCATGCCGTACCCCGATCGTCGAGCAGGATAGCGCCGGGCGCCAACATGAGGGGCCAATCGGCGATCCAGGGCGCGGCGTCCTGATGGGAAGCATGCGTGGCGAGCGGATCCTTCGCGGTGCCAAAAGCAAAATCGGGCCAAGCGCCGGGCGCAACTTCCCCCATGCGCTCCGCCACCAGAGCGCGGAGCGGCATACGTGATGGATAAAACACCAGTCGAGCATTGAAACGGTCGCCTGGTGCGAAAGCGTTGGACCGGCGTCCGGCCGAAGCCGGGAAAAAGTCGAGCAGCACGGCAAATTGCGGGTTGGCGCTGTTCAAATCGAGCAGCCAGGTCGAATGGCTGACCAGACCATCGCGGCGGCTCTCGATCTTCTCGCCGAGAACTTCCCAGAGGCTTTCAACCTGTCTTGCATTCGGACTGCTGAGAACCTGTTCTCGGGGTTCAGACGTTGATACGAGGCGCTTCAGCTCGGGGTCGTCGGGCGCCGCCCGCCACGCCTTGGCCAGCAGCACGAGCTTGCCGAGTTCGCGGATTGCGGCATCAGACCGTTCCTCGCTGCGCAGCGCCATCAGCCGCGATGGAATCTCGTCGATACGGCCGGCGAGCGCGGCCGCCTTCATATCGACCAGCCGCGCAGCAATCCGCCGGCAACGGTCGCTGCTGGCGTCGACAAACCCGGATAGACCGAGCCGTAACTGGTCGGCAATCCACTGATCAAGCTCATCGAGCCCAGCCGACACTGCTTCTCGTGTGCTTTCCGCCCGCTTGCGCTGCGCCGCCTCGCGACGCTCCAGCGCCGCGATGTCTTCAACGGCGGTGCTCTCCTCGGCTTGTGCGGCTTCGCCAATGCGCTTGGCTTCCGCGCCGGGTACCGGTTGCGCCGGCTGTGGCGTTGTCTTCCTGCGTCGGCCAAGCCAGTCATTCACCCATTCCGGCGTGGTATTGGCAGCGGCAAAACTGGCTGGCGCGGTGGCGGCAATCCACATCAGGGCCAGCGTATGCTTGCATGGGAATTTGCGCGAGGGACAGGTGCATTTGTAGCCGTGATCACCCGTGTCGACCACCACGCGATAAGGATTGGAGCCGGAGCCCTGGCATTCGCCCCAGATGAGCGCCTGCTGCTCATGCTTTTCTAGCCGCGGCCAGTTCGTTCGTTTGGTGAGCTTGGAGGCGGCGCTCAGCGACGCCTGATCGGGAGCAAGCGCCTCAATGGTTTTCAGATCGAATTCCAAGCCGCGCTTCTCCCCGCCCCGACGCAGTATAGGTAGCGGTTTGTGAAGAATTATTATAGCTCTGGTGTGGTGAAGATCGGCACGCCTTGGCTCTGTTTTGATGGGCCAGGACATGCCTCGGACGCAAATAGTATCGACCGTTATTCGGCAGACAGAACGGGCTTTGATAGCCGGCGGCCTAGGTGGAAGCGTTCAGGCTCTGCCTTTCAGGAACTCGATCACCATCGCTGCGGTCCAGGTGAAGCGGCTGCCGCCGAGCGGCTCGCCGCTGAGGGGATCGTAATATTCGGCAAAACCGCTCTCGGCGATCAGGTCGAGACTGGACTGGGTGATCCGTTGTGCGATTTGGCTGTGGCCGGCGGCGGCAAGGCCGCCGGCGATCATGTAGTTGACCACCAGCCAGACCGGGCCGCGCCAGTAGCGCTTGGAGTCGAAGCGCGCATCGCCAGGATCGTGCGAGGGGACGATGTAACGCGCTTTGCCGGCGATGCGCTCGATCGTTGCAGCGATGGTCGCTGCCCGGCTTTCCGGGATGGCCGAAAACACCGACAGAATGCCGCCAACCGACGCGCTGTCAACGTGCTTTCCGGCCACTCGATCGAAACAAATGTACTGGCCATGCGTGTCGCTCCACAGCCGTTCCATTGCCGAAAGCCCCTTTTCGGTACGGGCGCGGTTGGCCTTGGCGATTTCGGTTTCGCCAAGTGTCTCGGCGAGATCGGCAAGGTCGGCGGCGGAACGGATCAGGATGGCGTTGAAGCCGGGATCGACGACCTGGAATGGCGAGGCATCGTGCAGCCGGGCGTTGTCCCAGCCAAGCCCGCGGAAATGCTGCAGCAGCCAGACATAGCGGTCATACTGTGCCTTGGTTGGACGATGCGCCGGGTCGGCGTGCAAGGTGTCGCGGCGCGTGTAGGCCTCGACGCCTTCGGTCGGCACGCGCTCGAAGGCGTCGTCCCAGTCGATGGAATTGTCGCGGCCGGACTCCCATGGATGGATAATGGCGACCAGCCCCTCGCCCCTTGGATCGCGGTTTTCGTAGAACCAGCGGTGCCAGGCGTCGATCTTCGGCAGCAGCGCGCGGGCGCGCCCGGCCGCCAGTTTCTTGTCCTTTGCCCGGTCGAACAGGCGGCGCACGGCAAAGCCGGCGACCGCCGGCTGGGTGATGCCCGAGGTGGCGGTCGGGCGGTCCGTTCGCCAGACCTCCGGCCCGGGGAAATAGCCGTCGCTCCAGACATGAAAGACGATGTGCGGCACCATGCCGTCTGGCCACTGGTGGGCGAACAGCGTGTCGATCTCGGTCCAGGCGCGCGCCTCGTCATAGTGGGCAAGGCCGAGCGCGGTCAGGCAGGAATCCCAGTTCCACTGAAACGGGTAGAGGCCCTTGGTCGGTATGGTATAGGTGCCTTGGTCGTTTTCCCTGAGCACCTCGACGGCGCGGGCGATGGTTTCGTCGACAGCAAGAGATATCATCGGGGCGTTCGTACTTTCAGAATCGAAGGGGGGATCAAAGGGCGTTGGTGGTTTCGGGATCGAACCAGCGGATGCGGTCGGGTTTGGGCAAGAGTCGCAGGTGATCGCCGACAGCGACCGTGACATTCGATTCGAGGATGGCGCGGAACAGGCCGCCCTCGACATCGCAGGTGACCAGCGTGTGCGGTCCGAGCGGCTCGACAACGCGCACGGTGGCGTGCAGTCCTTCGGTGCCGGCGTCGACATCCTCGGGGCGAATGGCGAATTCTATCGTCTGCTTGTCCGATTTCGGGCCAGGCAGCGTCAGCCCGGCGACGGTCCAGCTGCCGTCTGCCGCCTTCGTCGCCGGGATGAAATTCATCGGCGGGTTGCCAATGAAAGAGCCGACGAAGCGGGCCGCCGGATTGCGGTAGACCTCTACCGGCGAGGCGGCCTGGACGATACGGCCCTCGTGCATGACGGCGATGCGATCGGCGAGGCTCATCGCCTCGACCTGGTCATGGGTAACGTAGATGGTGGTGGTCTTGGACGCAGCGAGCACGCCCTTGAGCTCGGCGCGCATTTCGAGCCGCAGCAGCGCGTCGAGGTTCGACAGCGGCTCGTCCATCAGGATCACGTCAGGCTCCATCGCAAGTGCCCGAGCGACTGCCACGCGCTGGCGCTGACCGCCCGAAAGCTGGCCCGAATAGCGCTTCAAAAGCTGCTCGATATGCATGAGCTCCGCGGTGCGGTTGACGCGCCCCTCGACCTCCTGCTGCGGCAGCTTCTTCATGCGCAGGCCGAAGGCGATGTTCTCGAACACGGTCAGGTGCGGAAACACGGCGTAATTCTGAAACACCATGGCGATGCCGCGTTCGCGCGGCGGCAGATGGTCGACGCGACGGCCGCCGATCCAGACCTCGCCCTGGCTTGGCGTTTCCAGCCCGGCGACGATCCTCAGCAGCGTGGTCTTGCCGCAACCCGAGGCGCCAAGCAGCACCATGAATTCCTGGTCGGCGATGGTCAGGTCGATCGAATGCAGCGCGGTGAAGCCGCCGAAACGTTTTGCGACCTGCTTAATGGCGATCTCAGCCATCGGCGTTCTCTTTTGTGCGCGTCATCGGTTCGCGATCCCCCACATGGCGAACAGATATTTGCGAACGGCGAAGATGAAGATCAGCGCCGGGATGACCAGTGCCGCGCCACCGGCGAATTTGAGGTAGAGCGGCGATTCGCCGAGGCCCTGAAGCAGGAAGGCGGTCAGCGTCCGGTTCTCGATGGTGAGCACGGCGGCGGCAAACACCTCGTTCCAGGAGATAGTGAAGGCAAATACCGCCGATGCCGCGATACCCGGCAGCGCCAGCGGTAGAATGATTTTTCGGAATGCCTGCAATCTCGTGCAGCCGAGCGTCCAGGCCGCTTCCTCCAGCTCGACGGGAATGCCGGAGAACAGCGAGAAGGTGATCAGCACCGCAAACGGAAGCGCCAGCGTGGTGTGGACCAGCGCCAGCCCGATCGCGGTGTCGTCGAGGCCGGTGCGGATGAACATCACCGCCAGCGGCAGCGCCAGCAGCGGCAGCGGGAAGGCGCGGGTCATCAGCACAAGGAAACGGAACGTTTCCTTGCCCGGGAATTCGAAGCGCGACAGCGCGTAGCCCGCGGGTGCGCCGAAGCCGATCGAGAGGAGCATCGTCAGCGTGGCGACGAGAACGGAGTTCCACAGCGCCTTGGCGACGCCGGCGAAATTGATGAAGAAAGAAAGGCTGCCGAAATCGAATGACGGGAAGAAGCGCTTAGGAAAGGCGGTCACCTCTTCCGGCGACGACAGCGCGTTGACGATCAACAGATAGATCGGCAGCAGCACCCAGACGCAAAGCAGGATCACAGTGGCGACCAGCAACCAGTTGCCGGCTTTGCGGGCCTCAGGCGCGGCGATCGAAAGCTCCGCGACGGTGCTCATATCCGCGCCTCCTTCGGCACACGCAGCACCCGCAGGAAGAACAGCGTGAAACCGATCGAGATGGCGAGGATGAAAAGCGCCATGGCGGCGGCGACATTGTGGTCCTGCAGCGTGAACTGCCAATTGTAGGTCTCGCCCATCAGCACCGGCAGATTGGTGCCGCCGAGTGCTGCAACCACGGCAAAGACCTCAAAGGCAAGGATGACGCGCAGGATGATCGCCGTCTGCAGGCTTGGGCGCAGCAGAGGCAGCGTGATCTTGATGAAGCGCTTCCACGGGCTGGCGCCAAAAACCTCCGCCGCCTCGTAATATTCCCGGGGGATGAGCCCCATGCCGGCGACCAGAATGACCATCATGATGGCGGTCGCACGCCAGATCTCGGCCAGCGCCACGGCGATGAAGATCGTCAGCTTGCTCTGGTAGCCGAGGAACATGACCGGCCTGTCGATGACGCCGAGATTGGAGAGCAAGGTGTTGAGGAAGCCGGACTGGTCGAAGATGGCGAGCCATATCAGCCCGGCGGCGAGATCGGAAATGCCGAGCGGAATAGCGAAGATGTAGAGCGCGGTGCTGCGCCCGATTTCAAGCCGCGACACCACCGTTGCCATCAGCAGCGCCATGACCAGCTGGATGGGCACGACGACGGCGCTCAGCAGCAGCGTGTTGCGAACAGTGACCGGGAATTTCCAGCTGCCCGCCATGGTGCGGAAATTGTCGAGCGTAAAGCCGCCGTCGCGGGTGAACGCCTCGAAGGCGATCAACACGAACGGGTAGAGGAAAAAGACGCAGAGGAACAGCGTCGCCGGCATCAGCAGCAGATAGGGCAGGGCCTTGCCGTGCATGGAGCGCTCTCTATTCGAAGCTTCAAAAGGGGTGGGCGCCCGGCGCGCTGGAAATCCGGACGCCCGGGGAGGATTCTTAATCGACCGGGCAGGCGCCTTGCGAGGGCTTGTCGGGCGCCCAGCATGGCGCCTTCGCCTGGTCGATGATCGCCTTCAGCGCCGCTGCCTGTTCGTCGAGTACGCCGCGCACATCCTCGCCGCCGAGCACGATGCGCTCGAAGCTGTCGGTGTAGATCTGATTGAACTTGCCGCCGAGGCCGCCAAGTCCCATCGGCAGCAGCGCCGGCAGCGCATCCGGGGCACCGGTCATGGTGGCGATGACCGGGCTGAAGGCCTTTACCGAGGCCGGCATGTCGTCGGGCAGCTTGACGTCGACGATGGGGAAGAAGTTTGTCGCCTTCAGCGTCGCGATCTGGGTTTCCGGTTTCAGCATATAGGCGACCAGCGCCTTGGCCTTGTCCATGTCAGGCGAGGTCTTCGGGATAGCGACGCCGGCCACCACTGGCATGTAGCCGCGGCCTGCCGGGCCAGCCGGCGCCGGGAAGGCGACGAAGTCATCCGGTTTCTGGTTGAAGGCGTCGGCGAGGCGCGCCACGTGGTCGAATGCCACCCAGACTTCGCCGGTCAGCAGCGGCTCCTGCATGAAGGCATAGTTGGTCGAGTTCGGGTTGGTGTATTGCCATAGTTCCTTGAACTTGTTCCACGCCGTCTCGGCCTCCGCCGAGCGGAACTTGGTCACCATCGAGCCGGTATACGATGGAAGGAGAAAACCCTCGAAGAAACGGTGCTTCAGCCCTTTCGGGCCGGCCGGAAAACCGAATTTGGGCGAACCGGTCTTTTCAGCGATGTTTTTCGCCCACTCGATCAGTTGGTCATAAGTGATGGTGTTGAGATCGGTGCCGGCCGGCAGATATTGCAGCGCCTGCTTGTTGGCCGCCATCAGAAAGGTGGCCTGCATCCATGGCAGGTACTTCTGCTCTCCGGTGCCGAGCATGCCGAGTTTCTTGTAGGTCTCGTTGACCTTGACGCCACCGAGATCGATGCCAGAGAGATCGACAAGGTTCGCGCCGACGGTGGAGAAGTCTCCGTGCAGGCCGCCGAGCACGCCTATGGTGCCGGAGCCGGCTTGCAGTTCGGCCTGAAGGCGGGTGAGCCAGGGCCCGTCCTCGGCGACCTGATAGTCGACCTGGCCGTCAAACCCTTTCAGCACCTCACCGCGCATTTTTTGCGTCTCTTCCACAGGTCGCGCCTGTGTCGACCAGAACAACACCTGCTGGGCTTGCGCTGCACCGGCAGCGAGTGACAGCGCCAGCACGGCGCCTGCCAATCTCCGCAACGTATTCATCGTCGTGTTCCTCCCTGGTTGTGCGCCGCTGAGGCGTCAGTTCCGTCCTATGGGTGCCGGGCCATGGCTTGCCCGCGAGACAAGTGTCGGCCGGACCAGCCGCGTCAGTGGCGCGTCCGGCCTGTTGCCGATGACGGTCAGCAGCATCTCGCCGATCTCGCGCGCGCACTGGCGGATCGAGGCGTCGAAAGTGGTTAGCCCAGGCGGCGCATAGGCTGAGGCGGCTATGTTGTCGAAGCCGATCACCGAAAGGTCGCGAGGAACGGCAAGGCCGGCGCGGGCAGCCTCTTCCATCACCGTCAGCGCCAGCTCGTCGAACAGCGCGACAATGGCCGTCGGCCGGTCGGTGGCGTGCAGCAGCCGATTGATTGCCTGGATGCGGGCACCGCGATCGAACCGCGGCGCCGTCGCCACATCGAGCCTGACCGACGGATCGCCTCGGCGGGCGATCGCGGCAGCGAGCCCATCCTGCCTGAGATGGCGAAACGTCATCGGCTCGGAAATCGTCACCAGGCCGAAATGGCGGTGTCCGAGATCGTAGAGCATGTCGAAGGCCTCGCCGAATGCGTGCGCGCCATCGGTATCGAGCCAATGATAGGCAAAGTCACCGTCGAGCAGCCGGCCATGCGCGACGAACGGAAAATTGCGTTGACGCAGATAGGCAAGCCGCTCGTCGACCTCGGCGATGCGGGTGACGACGACCCCATCGGCGCGTCCGGATTCGACGACATGGCGAAGCACTGAAAGTTCCGACTGGCCCTGCGCCGCTGCGGCCAGGATCAGGTCGGAGCCGTGCGAAACCAGCCCTTCGCCGAGCCCTGTGACGAATTCGCCGAGGAAGGAATCGACCAGATTGGGGCCGCGGATCGGCAGCACCATGCCGACAAAACCGCTGCGGCCGGAGACCAGCGTGCGGGCTGCCGTGTTCGGCACATAGCCAGCCTGGCGCGCGGCCTCGGTGACACGTTGGCGCGTTTTCAAGGCGATCTGCTCGTGGCCGGCAAGGGCGCGCGAAACGGTGGTAATCGACAGGCCGAGCTGCGCGGCAAGTTCCTTGAGGGTGGTAACGCGGGCCGGCATCGTTCCTCCCGAACGAAGTTTGAAACGTTTGTAATACGTCCAAGCGAAATTGCAAACGTTTTAAATGCGCATGGTCAGTGTTATTTCTTGCCGGTTGGTTCGCGTGGCTCCTGTTCGGCCCCGACCGGCTGGCTCCCGGATAGCGATTTAAACGCAACGGTTGCTTGACTCGGGCGATGCCTTGTGAAAAATTTTGCAGCAACTGATAAAAATATCAAAGGGCGGAAATGGTTGGTTTTGGCAACGGCCTGCTGCCCGACGATGAGACCGGCATGGCAGCCCGCGCCGCCTGGCTTCACTATGCCGGCGGCCTGACCCAGTCGGAGGTCGCCAAACGGCTCGGCCTGACCAGCCTCAAAGCGCATCGCCTGATTACCAAGGCCAATCAGGAAGGCCTGGTCAAAGTCTATATCGACGGCGAAGTCTCAGAATGCGTGGAACTCGAGGACGAGTTGTCCGGCCGTTACGGTCTCGACTATTGCGAGGTAGTTCCGGACTTCGATGCCGAAGACCTGCCGCTCAAGGCGCTCGGCATCGCGGGCGCGCAGTTTCTCAAGCGCGAGATCGAACGCGGCGAGGAGGCGCTGATCGGCGTCGGCCACGGCCGCACACTTGCCGCCTGCGTGGAATATCTGCCGCGTATATCGGCAGGCAGGATCCGTTTCGTCTCGCTACTTGGCGGCCTGACGCGCAAGTTCTCGGCCAATCCGCATGACGTCATCCACCGCGTCGCCGAACGGACCGGTGCGGAAGCCTATGTGATGCCCGTACCGATGTTCGCCAACACGGTCGAGGATCGAACCGTGTTGCTCGGGCAGAAGGGCGTCAGCGATGTCTTCGACCTCGCCAAGTCCGCCGACTTGCTCATCGCCGGCATCGGCACCGCCGAGCGTGAGGCCTCGCTTGTCGCCACCGGCATGATCGAGAAGGGCGAGATGGAGGAGATCCGCCGCAACGGCGGTGTCGGCGAACTGCTAGGGCATTTCTTTGACGACGCCGGAAAGGCCGTTGCGACGACGCTTTCCGACCGGGCGCTGGCGCTGGCGCGCGAAGACATCAGCAACCGCAGAATTGTCGCCGTCGCCGGCGGCAAGGTGAAGGTTCGCGCCATCAAGTCAGTGCTGGAGGGCCGCTATCTCAAAGGCTTGATAACCGACGAGCGGACGGCGCGATCGCTCGTGGAACAGACGCCGGTCGGGTAGCCGGCAACCATTTCGTTGAAACTACCCTGTGGAGGAGAAGAGAAATGCATGAGAAAGAGAAAGACCTCATCGACGCATTCCTGCGTGGACAAGTCGACCGCCGTGGGCTGATCAAGGGCCTCGGTGCAATGGGCCTTGCCGCCAGCACCGCCGGTACACTGCTCAATTTCGGGCAGACCCGCGCCCTGGCGGCTGATTTCGACTGGCAGGCGCACAAGGGCAAGACCATCAAGCTGTTGCTCAACAAGCATCCTTACGCCGATGCGATGATTGCCAACCTCGACAATTTCAAGAAGTTGACCGGCATGGAAGTCGTCTATGACGTGTTCCCCGAAGACGTTTATTTCGACAAGGTTACCGCCGCGCTGTCGGCCAGCTCGCCCGAATACGATGCCTTCATGACCGGCGCCTACATGACCTGGACCTACGGCCCGGCCGGCTGGATCACCGACCTCAACGAATGGATCAAGGATCCGGCCAAGACCAACCCGAAATATGCCTGGGACGACTTCCTGCCAGGCGTCAAGAATTCCTGCGCCTGGAACGGCCAGCCGGGCGGCGCGCTCGGTTCGGAAGACGCCAAGCAATGGTGCATTCCGTGGGGCTTCGAGCAGAACAACATCACTTACAACAAGGGCATGTTCGACAAGGTCGGCGTCAGCGTTCCCGGCAATATGGATGAGATGGTCGCTACGGCGGCGAAACTTACCAAGGATGTCGGCGGTGGCGTCTACGGCATCGGCGTGCGCGGCTCGCGCTCCTGGGCAACGATCCACCCAGGCTTCCTGTCGGCCTACGCCAATTTCGACCAGAAGGACCTGAACGTCTCGGCTGACGGCAAGCTGTCGGCCGCGATGAGCACCGCCGAATCCAAGGCTTTCCACAAGCAGTGGGTCCAGATGATCCAGGAGAGCGGCCCGAAGGACTGGTCGACCTACACCTGGTACCAGGTCGGCACCGATCTCGGTGCAGGTGCCTCGGCGATGATCTACGACGCCGACATCCTTGGTTACTTCATGAATGGCGGCGACAACAAGATGGCCGGCAAGCTCGCCTTTTCGGCATTCAAGGCCAATCCTGCCGCCAAGGCGCCGACGCCTAACATCTGGATCTGGTCGCTGTCGATGTCCAACTTCTCGAAGGACAAGGACGCCACCTGGTACTTCATGCAATGGGCATCCGGACCCGAGCACGCGTTGTTCGGTGCGACCAAGATGGACTTCGTCAATCCGGTCCGTCAGTCGGTCTGGAACGACCAGATGTTCCGCGACAAGCTGAACAAGAGCTATCCGGGTTATGTCGAGATGTTCGACGTCTCGGCGCCGGGCGCCAGCATCAAGTTCACTCCGCAGCCGCTGTTCTTTGATCTCACCACCGAATGGGCGGCGACGCTGCAGAAGATGGTGGCCAAGGAAGTGCCGGTCGACGAGGGCCTCGACAAGCTGGCCGAGAGCATCAACAGCCAGCTCAAGGAAGCCGGGCTCGGCTAGGCCGCGGCCAAGGCTGGCCCGTCCGCGGGCCAGCCTTTGAGATGTGATACGTTTGCGACGCGGTCCCGAAAGGTGCCGCCTGCTCGCCCGACCGGCCGCCTTGCTCCCTTGGGCGGCCGGGACGGCGAAGCAACAGGATGACGGAGCAGCCGATGACTGCGGCAACAATACAAAGAAACAGGCCATCGGGCTTCAGGATCAGCAAGCGGGTGCTGCCCTATCTCCTCAGCCTGCCGGCCCTGCTGGTCTGCATCGGCATCCTGATCCCGTTCTTCACATCGGTGGTCTATTCGTTCCAGCGCTACCGGTTAAGTCAGCCCTGGGCGCGGCAGTTCAACTGGGGCGACAACTATATCTCCTTCTTCACGGACCCGAAGTTCTGGAACACGCTGGAGATATCGCTGCTCTACGCCGGCATCACCGTTGTGCTCGAACTGCTTCTCGGTCTCGGCATCGCCATGCTGCTGCAGAAGCGCTCGACGCTGAACAACTTCATCTCGATCATGCTGCTGATGCCGCTGATGACGGCACCGGCGCTCGCCGCGCTGATGTGGAAGCTGATGACCAACCCCGGTTTCGGCGTGCTCAGCTATCTTGCCAGCCTGATCGGCCTGCAGGATTTCCGCTGGGCCTCATCGCCGTCGACGGCGCTGCTCACCGTCGTGCTCGTCGACATCTGGGTCTACACGCCTTTCATCATGATCCTGCTGCTTGCAGGCCTGCGCAGTCTGCCGACGCAGCCATTCGAGGCGGCAGCACTCGATGGCGTGCCACGCAGCTTCGTCTTCTTCCGCATCACACTGCCGATGCTGACGCCCTACATCCTGACGGCGACTTTGTTCCGCCTGCTCGATTCCATCCAGCAGTTCGACATCATCTACGCCATGACGCAGGGCGGCCCAGGCGATACGCTGACCGTGTTCCAGGTCGAGGCCTATCTCAACTTCTTCCAGTCGACCAATGTCGGCCGCTCGGCGGCGCTGATGATCATCCTGTGGGCGATCACCTATTTCCTCTCGAACATTTTCATCAAGAACTGGCTGCGGCTGCGCGAACGCGCCCGCGGCCAGGCATAGGAGGCTGGCGTGGAACACACCTCGCTTCTCGAACGCATCCTGCGCGGCATTGCCCTGGCGCTGGTCGTGATCTTCTTCATGTTCCCGATCGTCTGGATCCTGATGATGTCGTTCCAGACCAACGAGACAATCCTGCGGATTCCGCCGCAGCTTGTCTTCGAGCCGACGTTCGCCAACTACACGGCCTTGATCACCGGCAAGCTGATGACGGCGGCCGGCACGCTCGACATCGCCTTCATGCGCAACCTGTGGAATTCCGTCTTCCTGTCGGTCACCTCGGTTGCCGTCGCGTTGCTGCTCGGCGTTCCGGCGGCCTACGCCTTTGCGCGGCACAAATTCCGCGGCTCGGAGGACATTGCCTTTACGCTGCTGTCGTTCCGGTTTGCGCCGGCGCTGCTGGTGCTCCTGCCGCTCACCCTCTATTTCCAGAAGCTCGGGCTGGCCAACACCTATATCGGGCTGATCTGGGTCTATCAGCTGATCTGCCTGCCGTTGATCCTGTGGATCGTGCGCGGTTATTTCGAGGACATTCCCGCCGACATCGAATACGCCTACCGCATCGCCGGCCATTCCTGGTTTGCCACCTTCCGCAAGATTGCGCTGCCGCTCGCCGGCCCAGGTATTGCCGCTGCCGGTCTGCTCGCCTTCATCTTTGCCTGGAACAATTTCGTTTTTGCATTGGTGCTCGCCTCGGCCGACAAGCAGCCGGTGACGGTCGGCGCGCTCGCCTTCATCACCTCCTCGGGGATCCAGTATGGCCAGATCTCGGCGGCGATCGTGCTGTCGATCACGCCGACGCTGGCGCTCGCGCTCTATGCGCAACGCTATCTCGTCGAAGGCCTGTCGCTTGGCGCGGTGAAAGGATAGTCCGATGGCAAGCCTCGAACTGCGAAACATCGTCAAGCGCTATAAAAGCCAGACCGTTCTCGACAATCTGTCGCTGACCGTCGCCGACGGCGAAACGCTGGTCCTGTTCGGGCCGTCCGGCGCCGGCAAGACGGTGCTATTGCGGCTGGTGGCCGGCGTCATCGACCCCGACGAGGGAAAGATCCTCATCGGCGGCGAGGACATGACCGATCTCGACGCCGAGTTCCGCGGCGTCGGCATGGCCTTCCAGAACTTCGCGCTGTTCCCGCATATGACGGCGTTCGATAACATTGCGACGCCGCTGCAGGCGAAGCACTCGTCGCAAGGAACGATAAAGACCGGCGTCGAGAGCGTCGCCAAGCTGTTGAAAATCGGCCATGTGCTCAGCCACAAGCCGCGGGCGCTGTCCAACGGCCAGAAGCAACGCACCGCGCTTGCCCGCGCGCTGGTCGGCTCGCCGCCGCTTCTGCTGCTCGATGACCCCTTGCGCAACGTCGATGCCAAATTGCGCTTTGAAATGCGGCTGGAATTGCCAAGACTGCTGGCGGATCGTGGCGCGACCGTCATCTACGTCACCCAGGACTATAAGGAGGCAATGGCGCTCGGTGACCGCATCGCGGTGATGTCGCAGGGCGTCGTCAAACAGCTCGGCACGCCCGAACAGATCTATCGCGAGCCGGCCAATGTCGAGATTGCCCGGCTGTTCGGCGACCCGACCATCAACCTTCTGGACGTCAAGCCGTCGCGGGACGCCAAAGGCATCTATGTCGGCCTGTCCAACGTCCAGGTCCATCTTGCCGGCGCTCACGAGGCGGCGGTCGGCCGCGACTGCGTGATCGGTTTGCGGCCGGAGGCGCTGGCGTTTGTCGATGAAGGCACGCCCGGCGCCATCCCGGTGACGGTTGAGGCCGAGACGCCACTCAACGAGAAGATCGTCACGCTGGTGCGAACCGTGCGCGGCCGTGAAATCCTGGTCTCGCGTCCTTCCGGGACGCCGGGCCGATCCGAGGGCAAGGTCCACATTGCCGTCGACAGCAAAAGCGCCCTTTTGTTCGATCGCACAAGCGGCGAGCGCATCGGCTCGAAAAACGTCGTCAATTTGCGCAGTGGAGAAGCGGCATGAGCCCGACCGCAATCACCATTTCGGGCGTCGACAAGTTCTATGGCCCGATCGACCGCGGCGTGCATGCGGTCAAGAACCTGACGATGGAAATCGCCAAGGGTGAGATCGTGGCGCTGCTCGGCTCGTCCGGCTGCGGCAAGACCTCGACATTGCGCATGATCGCAGGCTTCGAAGAGGTCTCGCGCGGAACCATCGCGGTTGCGGGCCGCAAGGTGCACACGTTGCCGCCGGTCAGGCGCAACGTCGCAATGGCCTTCGAGGGCTATTCGCTCTACCCGCCTCTGACCGTGCGTGAGAACATGGCATTCGCCCTCAAGGCCGCCAGGCTGGCGAAGAGTGCGGTCGATACAAAGGTTGCCAACATCGCCAAGCTGCTCGAGATCGAGGACATTCTCGAGCGCTATCCGAGCTCGATCTCCGGCGGCCAGCAGCAGCGCGCCAGCCTCGGCCGGGCGCTGATCCGCGAGGCCGACCTGCATCTGCTGGACGAGCCGATGGGCCAACTCGAGCCGCAGCTTCGCGCCGTGCTGCGCGGCCGCATCAAGCATTTCATCAAGGAGCGTGGCCTGACCGCGATCCTGGTCACCCACGACCAGACCGAGGCCAATGCGCTGGCCGATCGCATCGCTGTCATGGAGGGCGGCGTGCTGCAGCAGTTCGACACGCCTGACAGGCTCAAGGAGCGGCCGGCAAACCTGTTCACCGGCACCTTCGTCGGCGAGCCGCCGATGAATGTCTTCGAGGCCTATGTCGGCACGGCTGCCGGCAAGATCAGTCTCAAGCTGCCCGACGGGCTTTCGCTCGACTACGACAAGGATGCGTTCAGCGGCCCGGTTCGCGACGAATTGCTCAACCGGCAGCGCGTCGTCATCGGCGTCAGGCCCTATGCGGTCCGCCGCTCGAAGGATGGTGTGCCGGCGACGGTTTCGGCCAATCAATGGCTCGGCGACCAGACCCATATCGCCGCCGATTTCGCCGGCGGTTCGCTGGTCCTGGTCGAACATGACCGGACGCGCCTGGAGCTCGGTGCACCGATCAAGATCAGCATCGATCCGAAAAACCTCCACGTCTTCGATCAGGCGAGTGGTGACGCCATTTCGCACGGCACGGAGCTTGCCTGATGCGGGATGTGCTGATCGGCATCGATGCCGGCACGTCTGTCATAAAATCCGTCGCCTTCGACACGGCGGGCGGACAGATCGCGGTCGCCGCGCTGCCCAATAAATACGAGACACTGCCGGGCGGCGGCGCCGAGCAGGACCTGGCCCGCACCTGGGCCGATACCGCGACGACCTTGCGCGAGCTTGCCGACAAGGTGCCGGATCTCGCCAGCCGGACCATTGCCATCGCCGTGACCGGGCAGGGCGACGGTACCTGGCTGATCGACAAGGATGGCGAGCCGGTGGCCAAGGGCTGGCTGTGGCTCGACGCGCGCGCTGCCGCGGTCGTCGAGGAGATCCGCGCGCGGCCAGAGGACCGGGTGCGCTTCGAAAAGACCGGCAGCGGGCTCGCTGCCTGCCAGCAGGGATCGCAGTTCGTGTTCATGAAGCGCCACATGCCCGCGATGCTTGCCAATGCAGCGACGGCGTTCCACTGCAAGGACTGGCTCTATTTCAAGTTGACCGGCCACCGCGCCACCGACCCGTCCGAGGGAACTTTCACCTTCGGTGACTTCCGCACGCGCGGCTATTCAGATGATGTGCTCGAGGTACTCGGCGTCACCGATCTCCGGCATCTATTGCCGCCCATCGTCGATGGCACCAGGCAAAGCACCTCGCTGTCGGCGGCAGCAGCCGATGCGACCGGCCTGCTCGCCGGCACACCGGTCGTTCTAGCCTATGTCGATGTCGCCTGCACGGCGCTTGGGGCCGGCCTGTTCGATCGCGAGCGCAAGCCGGGATGCTCGATCATCGGCTCCACCGGAATGCATATGCGGCTCGCCGAAACGCCGGACGAGGTGCTGCTCAACGAGGCTGCAACCGGCTACACGATGACGATGCCGGCACCAGGCGTCTTTGCGCAGATGCAGTCGAACATGGCGGCAACGCTCAATATCGACTGGGTCCTTGGCCTCGCCTCCGGCATTCTCGCCTCGCAAGGCATCACGCGGACCAATGGCGAGATGATCGCGCTGGTCGACCAGTGGATATCGTCGTCCGAGCCAGGCTCTCTGCTCTACCAGCCCTATGTCTCGGAGGCAGGCGAGCGCGGGCCATTCGTCGATGCCAATGCCAGGGCAGGCTTCGTCGGCATTTCGTCCAGGCACGGCTATGCCGACATGGTCCGCGCGGTGTTCGAGGGGCTGGCTTTCGCGGCACGCGATTGCTACGCCGCCATGGGGCCGCTGCCCAAGGAAATCCGCCTGACCGGCGGAGCGGCCAGGAGCCCGGCGCTGCGCAAGATCCTGGGTGCTGCGGTCGGCGCCGACATTCGCACCAGCGAGCGCGAGGAGGCTGGTGCTGCGGGCGCTGCAATGATTGCTGCGGTCTGCGTCGGCCAGTACGCATCGATGGACGATTGCGTCAGTGAATGGGTCACACCTTTGCTCCGTGCGGCCGAACCCAGCGACCGGAAACTTGCCGCTGCCTATGAGGCGATGGCTCCGTCCTACGCATTGGCGCATGAGGCGCTGCGGCCGGTCTGGCGTTCGATGGCCGCGTCCAGGCAAACCGACGTGAATTGAGAAGAGCATGCCCAAGAAAATTGCGATCATCGGCGACCGCTTCATGCTTCCGGAAGTGTTTCGCGAGAAAATCGAAGCGGCCTGCGGCGACAATATCGACATCCGCACCGTTGAGACCGCTTGGCCCGACGAGCCAATGCAATTCGGCAATGCCGCGCTTAGTCTGGATAAGGTCAAGGAATATTTCGGCGATCCCGACGAGGTGGTGGATTTCATCGGCGACGCCGAAATCTTCGTCACCCAGCTTGCGCCGCTCTCCGAAGCCATGATGCAGCGCCTGCCCACGCTCAAGCTGGTTGTGGTGTCGCGCGGCGGGCCGATCAACATCGACATGGCGGCCGCCAAGGCCCATGGCATTACCGTTGTCAACGTGCCCGGCCGCAATGCCAGCGCCGTAGCCGAGTTCACCATCGGCGCCATTCTCGCCGAGACGCGGCTGATCCGCGTCGGCCACGAAGCCTTGCGCAAGGGCGAGTGGCGCGGCGATCTCTACCGCGCCGACCGCACCGGCCGCGAGCTCAACGAAATGACCGTCGGCGTCATCGGTTACGGCAATATCGGCACCAGGCTGGTTCGCCTGCTGCGCGCCTTCGGCTGCCGCATCCTGGTCTGCGATCCCTATGTGCAATTGAGCGCCGAGGACCGCAATGCCGGCGTCGAACTGGTTGCGCTGGACGATCTCCTGTCGCGCTCCGACGTGGTCACGCTGCATTCCCGGGTCACCGAAGAGACGCGGGGTCTGATCGGCAAGGACGCCATCGCCCGGATGAAACCCGGCGTGATCTTCGTCAATACCGCGCGCGGACCGCTGGTCGACTACGATGCGCTCTACGAGGCGCTCGTCTCGGGACACATCGGCAGTGCTATGCTGGAGACGTTCGCCGTCGAGCCAGTGCCTGCCGACTGGCCGCTGTTGCAGCTGCCGAACGTGACGCTGACGCCGCATATCGCCGGCGCGTCGGTACGCACCGTGACCTACGCGGCCGAGCAGGCGGCGGAGGAAGTGCGCCGCTTCATCGCCGGCCTGCCTCCGGTCAATCCATGCTGACGACAGGGCATAGAGCGAGATGAGCGGTGAAACCGAAATCGTCGACCTCTTCGTCATCGGCGGCGGCGTCAATGGCGCCGGCATCGCGCGCGATGCGGCAGGCCGGGGCCTGTCGGTCATTCTTTGCGAAAAAGACGATCTCGCCGAGGGCACCAGTTCGCGATCGGGAAAGCTCGTTCATGGCGGTTTGCGCTATCTCGAATATTACGAGTTCCGCTTGGTGCGGGAGGCGCTGATCGAACGCGAGGTGCTGCTCGAATCCGCGCCGCACATAATCTGGCCGATGCGCTTCGTGCTGCCGCACAGCCCCGATGACCGGCCGGCCTGGCTGGTCCGGCTCGGCCTGTTCCTCTACGACCATCTTGGCGGCCGCAAGCGGCTGCCGGCCACGCGCACGCTCGACCTGCGAACCGCGCCAGAAGGCGCGCCGATCAAGGACGCCTTCAAGCGCGGCTTCGAATATTCCGACTGCTGGGTCGATGACGCTCGCCTGGTCGTCATCAACGCGCTCGACGCCGCTGAGCGCGGAGCCAGGATATTCACCCGCACCGCCTGCATCGCCGCCCGTCGCGAAAACGGCCTGTGGTCGGTGGAGATGCGCGACGGTCGAACCGGCGTCAGGACCACAGTTCGGGCACGGGCGCTGATCAACGCCGCCGGACCCTGGGTCAACGACGTCATCAACCGCGTCGCCGGCCAGAATTCCAGGCGCAACGTGCGCCTGGTCAAGGGCAGCCACATCGTCGTGCCGAAATTCTGGGAAGGGCGGCAGGCCTATCTCGTCCAAAACAGCGACAAGCGGGTGATCTTCATCAATCCCTATCAGAACGACCTCGCGCTGATCGGCACCACCGACATTCCCTATGAAGGGCGGCCGGAGGACGTGACCGCCGATGCGAGCGAGATCGATTACCTGATCAAGGCAGTCAATCGCTACTTCAAGCGCCAGCTCGCACGAAGCGACGTCGTCTACTCGTTTTCCGGCGTCAGGCCGCTTTATGACGACAATGCCGACAATCCGAGCGCGGTCACCCGCGACTACATATTCGAACTCGACGCACCGGCTGGGCAGGCGCCGCTGCTTTCGGTCTTCGGCGGCAAGATCACCACCTTCCGCAAATTGGCCGAGCACGCGCTCGACCGTATCGCCCCGTTCTTTTCGAAAATGGGCAAGCCGTGGACCTCGAAAGGGCACCTGCCGGGCGGCGATATCGCCAATGCCGATTTGGAGCAGTTTCTGGGCGACCTCGGCCATGAATTCCTCTGGATGCCGGCATCGCTGGTCAAGCATTATGGCAGGCTCTACGGCACAAGGACGCGCGATCTGGTCGGCGCGGCCACCTCGCTCGCCGAACTGGGCCGGCGCTTCGGCAAGGATTTTTTCGAGCGCGAAGCCAATTACCTGTTCGAGCATGAATGGGCCGAGACCGCCGCCGATATTCTCGACAGGCGCACCAAGCACGGCCTGCATCTGTCCGCCGCGGAAAGAACCGCCTTCGAGGACTGGTGCTCGAGCCGGCTGGCAAAGGCCGGCTGATGGCCTTCACGCTTTCGCTCAATACCAATCCGCTGGTCAACCGCTTTGCGGAGCCGGACGACCTGATCGACGCGATCGCCTATCAGATCGGTATCAGGGACGTGCAGCTCACGCATGAATTCGTCAATCCCGGCTGGCCGGCGGCGACGATCGCCAAATTCGTCCGCCTGTTCCGTACCGCGCTTAACCGCACCGGCGTGCGCGTGACCTCCGCGATGACCGGCCCTTACGGCCGGCTCAATCATTTCGGCCATCCCGATGCCGACGTGCGGGGTTACTACGTCGACTGGTTCAAGACCTTTGCCGAAATTTCGGTCGAGCTCGGCGCCGCGGGCATGGGCACGCAATTCGCGATCTTCACCCATCGTGACTACGACGATCCTGAGCGTCGCGCGCGGCTTTTCGACATCGCGCTGGGATGCTGGCGCGAGGTCGCCGAGCATGCCAAAGCAGCCGGCTTGACCTACCTGTTCTGGGAGCCGATGTCGGTCGGCCGCGAGTTCGGCCATACGATCGAGAGCTGCCGGATGCTGCAAAGCGAAATCGATGCGGCAGGGATAGCGATCCCGCTCAAGATGATGGTCGACATCGACCATGGCGACGTGACGTCGAGCAATCCGGACGACATCGACCCCTATGCCTGGGCCGAAGCCTTTCCCCGGCAGTCGCCGATCATCCACGTCAAGCAATCGTCGATGAACAAGGGCGGCCATTGGCCGTTCACTGCGACCTACAACATCGACGGCCGCATCACGCCGGAAAAGCTCCTTCAGACGGTTCGCCGTGGCGGCGGCGTCGACAACGAGATCTGCCTCGAACTGTCATTCCGCGAGCGCGAGCCGGTCGACCATCAGGTCGTCGCCATGATCCGCGAGTCGGTCGACTACTGGGCACCATTTATCGAGACCGGCCGGGCCGATCTCTTGCCGCGAGTATGATCGGATGAGCAGGAGCCGAAGCGGCTCCTGCTCAGAACCGGAATATGTCAGCCAAATTTCGGATCGAGGCTTCCGGACTTGTAACGTTTGGCCATTTCCGACAGCGGCAGCGGCTTGATCTTGGGAGCGTTGCCGGCGGTGCCGAACTGCTCGAAGCGCTCCTTGCACAGCTTCCGCATGGCGGCCATTGCCGGCGTCAGATATTTGCGCGGATCGAATTCGCTCGGGTTCTCGGTCAGCACCTTGCGGATCGCGCCGGTCAGCGCCATGCGGTTGTCAGTATCGATATTGATCTTGCGCACGCCGTGCTTGATGCCGCGCTGGATTTCCTCGACCGGCACCCCCCATGTCGGCTTCATCTGGCCGCCATATTTGTTGATGATCTCCTGCAGCTCCTCCGGCACCGAGGACGAGCCGTGCATGACGAGATGCATGCTCGGCAGACGCCGGTGGATTTCCTCGATGACGTTCATGGCCAGCACGGCGCCATCCGGCTTGCGGCTGAACTTGTAGGCGCCGTGGCTGGTACCCATGGCGACTGCCAGCGCATCGACACGGGTGTCGCGCACGAATTGTTCGGCCTGCACCGGGTCGGTCAGCAGCTGGTCGTGGCTGATGACTCCCTCGACGCCATGGCCGTCTTCCTGTTCGCCGCCGCCCATCTCCAGCGATCCGAGAACGCCGATCTCGCCTTCCACCGAGACACCGCCCCAATGCGCCATGTCGACGACGCGGCGGGTGATGCCGGAATTATAGGCGTAGTCGGCCGGCGTCTTGCCGTCTTCCTTCAGCGATCCGTCCATCATCACAGAGGTGAAGCCGTGCTGGATCGCGGTGACGCAGGTCGCTTCGTTGTTGCCATGGTCGAGATGCATGCAGATTGGGATATCGGGATGGATTTCGACCAGCGCGTCGATCAGCTTGGCCAACACCACGTCGTTGGCGTAGGCTCGCGCGCCGCGGCTCGCCTGCAGGATAACCGGCGATTTGGTCTCCTCGGCTGCCTCCATGATAGCGAGGCCCTGTTCCATATTGTTCATGTTGAAGGCAGGCACGCCATAGCCGTATTCGGCGGCATGATCGAGCAATTGTCTCAGTGTGATGCGAGCCACTCAGTAGTCTCCCGTATCCGGTTTCGAGCCAGTGTTTGCGGGCTGTTCGGTTGTCGTCGAGCCCCTAATGCTTCTGGCCGGATTTCCGCGGCACCGCAACCGCTGGGCGCTCGGCCGGCAGCAATTCTTGTTACAGCACGCGACCAGAAGCGCATGATATCCCATAAAGATATAACATTATCACAAAAAATTTGGTGGCTTGTGCGACGTTTGCTGTTATATCTCGGAGCCGGGGTGCACGAGGAAGCCGCGGAAATGAAGAGCGACGGCCGTCGGCAAGGCATCATGGATTTTCTGATGGACATCGGCACCGCCAGTGTCGACGATCTTGCCTCGCGCTTCGGCGTGTCGAAGATGACCGTCCACCGCGACCTCGACGAGCTCGAGGAAAGCGGTTTTCTGCGCAAGGTGCGCGGCGGCGCCTCGATCCAGCCGAGCAGCCTTTTCGAGAGCGATTTCCGCTACCGCCAGCGGCTGGCCGGCGACGAGAAGAAGCGCATCGCCGCCGCTGCCGTGACGATGATCGAACCGGGTCAGACGGTGATCATCGACGACGGCTCGACCGCGGGGGGCGTTGCTCGGCATCTTGCCGATCTGCGTCCGCTAACGGTGATCTCGAACAATCTGGCCGTCATCCAGGATTTGGCGGGCGTTGCCGGGATTAACCTGATTGCGCTCGGCGGCCAATACAGCAAGAAGTTTCACGGTTTCTTCGGCCTGCTCGCCGAAGACACGCTGAAATCATTGCGCGCCGATGTCGCGTTCCTGTCGTCATCGGCCATTCATGGTGCCTCGGCCTTTCACCAGGATCAGGAAGTGGTCCAGACCAAACGGCTGATGATGGCCGCAGCAGCGCGCAAATATCTGCTGGTCGATCATGGGAAATTCGGCCGCACTGCCTTGCACTTCCTGACCGATCTCAAGGCCTTTGACACGGTCTTCACCGGCCGCGAGCCGCAGCCGCAGATGCGCGCCGCGCTGGATGGTGCCGGCGTTTCGCTGACAGTGATCGCAGAATAGGAGGGCACGTATGGTTTATTGGGTCGGCACCAGCTGGAAAATGAACAAGACGCTTGCCGAAGCGATGATTTTCGCCGAGGCGCTGGCGGAGTTCGTCCCCGGTTTCGACGAGCGCATCCAGCTTTTCGTCATCCCGCCTTTCACGGCGATCCGCGAGGTCAAGAAAGCGCTGTCGCCGACGCGCATCAAGGTCGGCGCGCAGAACATGCATTGGGCCGACGCCGGCGCCTGGACCGGCGAGATCTCGCCGGTGATGCTGAAAGACTGCGAACTTGATATGGTAGAATTGGGTCACAGCGAACGGCGCGAGCATTTCGGCGAGACCGACAAGGCGGTCGGGCTGAAGACTGCGGCCGCGGTGAAGCACGGCTTGGTGCCGCTGATCTGTGTCGGCGAGACTCTGGCACAGCGAGACAGCGGCCAGGCCGCTGCGGTGCTGGCCCTGCAGGTGCACGGCGCGCTGCAGTTTCTCGAAGGCGCGGCGAAGGCGGCGACGATCCTGTTTGCCTATGAGCCGGTCTGGGCGATCGGCGATAAGGGCGTGCCGGCCAGTTCGGACTACGCAGACAGGCAGCAGGCGCTGATCAAGAAAATCGCCCGCGACCTGCTGCGAGTTGTGCCGCCGGTGCTTTATGGCGGCAGCGTCAATCCGCAAAATGCCGCCGAACTGGTCGGCCAGCCCAATATCGACGGCTTGTTCATCGGCCGCTCGGCCTGGCAGGCGGAAGGCTATATCGACATCCTCCAACGCGCCTCGGCGGCGATCTGAAGCATCGAACAGGAAGGAAACCGAACATGAAAATAGCCATTGGAGCTGATAGCGCCGGCAAGCCGCTGCTCGACGTCATTGCCGCTCACCTCGCCACCAAGCCCGGCCTCACGGTCAGCGACCTCAGCCAGGCGGGCTACTATGCCGACCTGTCGCAGAAGCTCGCGCAGACGATCCTGGACGGCGAAAACGACCGCGGCATCCTGTTTTGCGGCACCGGCATCGGCGTATCCATATCCGCCAACAAGGTCCCCGGCATTCGCGCTGCACTCACCCACGACACCTATTCGGCCGAGCGCGCTGCAAAATCCAACAACGCCCAGATCATCACCATGGGCGCGCGCGTCATCGGCCCGGAACTGGCCAAGTCGATCGTCGACGCCTGGCTCGCATCGGAATTCGATGAGAAGGGACCATCGGCCGGCAATGTCCAGGCCATCGACAGGCTCGACGCGGCGAAGCGGGGTTAGACCAGACTGTTCCGCATCGCCCTGATGATCGTCACGGCCGATGCGGCGCCGGGGTCCATGTGCCCCAACGAGCGCTCGCCGAGCCGCGATGAGCGGCCCTTGGCGGCGATCATGTCCTTGGTCGCCTCGGCACCTCGTTCGGCCGCCGCAAGTGCAGCCTCCAGGCTCTCGGACAGGCTCTTGCCGGCTTCCTGCGCGGCACAAGCTGCCTGCGTCGCCGGCAGCCAGGCGTCGACCATCGTCTTTTCGCCGAGCTCGGCCTTGCCGCGATCCTGGATGCCTTGCGCCATCGCCCGGAACATGGCGACGACGTCTACGTCCTCTAGAATTGCCCTGCCTTTGACGGCGACGGCACCGCGCATGAAGGCCGTCGCATAGAGCGGGCCTGACGAGGCGCCGACCGCGTTGAGGAACGACTTTGCCGCGGTGTTGAGCAGTGCCGTCGGCTCGGTCGCCGAGAGATCGAGCGAGGCGAGCGCATCGCGCACCGCGCCGAAGCCGAGCGCCAGGGCGATGCCGTGGTCGGCGTCGCCGATGACGCCGTCGAGTTGGCAGAGCCTGTCCTTGTCGGCGTCGATCGCCACCGCGATCGCATCGAACATTCCTTTCAAGCCGGCTGAATCGATCGACGTCATGATGCTCTCTCAGCCGGCGCGGAACATGGCGCAGTCGCAAGGGTGGTCGAGCATCTCCTGCAATTCGCCGTCGAGATGCATCAGCGTCACCGAGGCGCCGGCCATTTCGAGCGAGGTGCAATAATTGCCGACCCAGGTCGCGTGGACAGAAACGCCGATGTCGTCGAGCCTCTGCTTGACCCGCCGGTTCATGATGTAGAGCTCCATCAGCGGCGTCGAACCGAGCGAATTGACCAGCACGGCGACCTTGTCGCCGCGCGTCGGCGCCATCTCGTCAAGGATCTTGTCCAGCATCTCGTCGGTGATCTCGTCGGCCGTCTTTAGTTTTCCACGCGCGGTGCCCGGCTCGCCATGGATGCCCATGCCGATCTCCATCTCGTCCGGTCCGATCTCGAAATTCGGCCGGCGGGTCTGCGGCAGCGAACAGGGCGAAAGCGCCACGCCCATAGTGAACGTCTGATCGTTGGCCTTCCTGGCGATACGCTCGCATTCATCGAATGACAGCATCCGGTCGCATGCGGCACCGACAGCCTTGAAGATGAAGAAATTGCCGGCGACGCCGCGCCGCTTCTGTCTCTGGTCGCGCGGCGCCGAGGCGACGTCGTCGGTGGTCAGCACGGTGCGCACTTCGATGTTGTCCATTGCCGCCATTTCGGCGGCCATGTCGAAATTCATCACGTCGCCGGCATAGTTGCCGTACATGAACAGCACACCGGTACCGCCGCTGGCCGCTTTGGCGCATTCGAGGATCGGGTCCGGCGGCGGCGAGGCGAAGACATTGCCGATCGCGGCCGCGTCGGCAAGCCCCTTGCCGACAAAGCCGAGGAAGGTCGGCTCGTGGCCCGAGCCACCACCGATGACGAGGCCGACCTTGCCGGGGCGTGGCCCGTCGCGGGCGACGATGGAGCGGGGGCTGCCGTCCGCACGTCTGAGATGGCGCGGATGCGCGGCCAGAATGCCCTCCAGCATCTCGTCGACGGAGCGGTTGCCGTCATTGATGATCTTCTTGGTCTGCACCGGCATCCTCCCTGGTTTTCGTGAGATACTACAGCGCCTTACCGGGATTTCCACCCGGCGACGGAGGTTTCACGCCGCGATGCGTTCGCGTGTCGCCAGCAGTTGCACGCAGGCGCTGGCCGCCTCTTTGCCCTTGACCCTGAAATGCTCGAAAAAGAAGCGGTGATGGTCAGCGCTGTCATGGTAGTTGTGCGGCGTCAGCACCGCCGACAGCACCGGCACGCCAGTTGACAATTGCACGTTCATCATGCCGTCGATGACCGCGCTCGCCACGAACTCATGCCGGTAGATGCCGCCGTTGACGACGAACGCGGCGCCGAGGATAGCGGCATAGCGGCCGGTTTCGGCAAGCGTCTTTGCATGCAGGGGAATCTCATAGGCGCCGGGAACATCGAAGACATCGACGGCAAAGCGTTTCTCTCCGAGAACCGCCAGTTCCGCCTCGAATGCTTCAACGCATTGGTCGACGATATCGGCGTGCCAGCGCGCCCGAATGACGGCGACGCGGATCGTTTCATAGTCGTTATGGGAATGCTGATTCATGGGTCCATCCTTCCGTTTCGAACCAGAATCAGGACGCACGATACGGAGTTCGAACCGCGAAAGCGGATCGTCTTCCATTTCGTTCTCTTCCATCCGGACTGTGACCGTCGGCTCCGGAATCGCACCGGATCTGCTGACCTTTCCGATCATCTGGAAAGCGCTCGCGGGCTTGGGCCGAGACCCTTACCGCCGGTGGGGACTTTCACCCCGCCCTGAGAACATTGACGGCCTTTGTATGAAAGGGCTGGATGGCGCTGTCAACCACCGGCGTCGTCGCGGATGGCGCAGAAATAGCCATCCGTTTCGACTTGTCACAATTGAGAGCGAGAGAGGAAAGCGTCAAATGGCGATCACAGGCAAGGCAGGCAGCACCTTGTCCAAGGTGATGGGAAATTCACGCACTCGCGCGCCGGTCGCGTTGTAGATGGCGTTGGCGACAGCAGCCCCCGCACCGCACACGCCGAGTTCGCCGAGACCCTTTGCGCCAAGCGGGTTGGCCTTGTCGTCGTCTTCCTCGAGGAAGACGACCTCCATCGCGGGGACGTCGCCATTGACCGGCACATGATACTCGGCAAGATCGTGATTGACGAAGTGGCCATGGCGCGGGTCGAGCACCGTCTGCTCCATCAGCGCTGCACCGATCCCCCAGGTCATGCCGCCGATGATTTGCGAGCGCGCGGTCTTGGCGTTGAGGATACGCCCCGCGCCGATCACAGTCAGCATCCGGCGCATGCGGATTTCACCGGTATCGCAATCGACAGCGACCTCTGCGAAATGCGCGCCATAGGAATGCTGCGAATAAGTCTTGTATGACTGGGTGGTGGCGCCCGCGGCTACGGAGCCTTCAGCCTCGAGGCCGTCGGGAGAGATCCCTCGGATGAGATCGGCCAGGCTCGCCGATCGCTGGCCAATCCTGACCTCGCTGTCGGCAAAGCTTGCCTCGGTGGCGTTCGCGCCGCGCAACGGCGAGGTTTTGCTCGACTGCGCCGCCTCCAGGATCCGTTCCTTGAGGGCGTTGCACGCATTATGCAAGGCCGAACCCGCGCTTGCTGCGCCCCAGGACCCGCCGGAGCCGGCGGTACGCGGGAAGCGACTGTCGCCGAGCTCCACCTTGACGGACGAGATCGGCAGGCCGAGGCTCTCGGCGGCGATCTGGGTCAGGATCGTATAGGTGCCGGTGCCAATATCGGTCATGTCGAGCCGCACCGTAACCCGAGCGTCCCGGTCGATCGCCACTCGCGCCGTCGCCGCGCCGATATAGTTCGGACGGATCGCCGCCGCCATGCCGTAGCCGATAAGCTTCCGGCCCTCCCGGGTGCGGCCCGGTGTCGGGTTTCTCCGCTCCCAACCGAAACGGCGGGCGCCTTCCTCCATGCAGGCGACGAGATTGCGGGTGGAGAACGGCACGCCGCGCTCGGGATCCTGTGCCGGTTCGTTGCGGATCCTGAGTTCGATCGGGTCCAGGCCGACGCGCTCGGCGAGCTCATCCATGGCGCATTCGAAAGCCAGCATGCCGGGCGCTTCGCCCGGCGAGCGCATCCATTCGCCGCGGTTGATGTCCAGCGGGACCAGGCGATGGCGGGTGAGACGGTTCGGCGCCGCATAGAGCGAGCGCGCAAAAACTGCCGTTTGTTCGCAGTACTCCTCGAAGCTGGAGGTTGCGGACCAGACATCGTGCGCGATGCCGGTGAGCCGCCCGTCGGTGTCCGCGCCGAGACGTACCTGTTGGACCATCTCTGCGCGATGACCGGCATTGGCGAACATCTGTTGCCGCGTCAGCGCGATCTTCACGGGGCGCTGCAGCACCTGCGCTGCAAGTGCGGCCAGGATCGTGTCGGCATGGGCAATCAGCTTGGAGCCGAAGCCTCCGCCGATGAAGGGGCTCACGATGCGCACTCGCTCGGGCGGGATGCGAAGCGTGCTGGCGACCCCGGCCCGGAAGTTCGCGAGAGTCTGCGCCGATGTATGGATCGTCAGCTCGTTGCCTGACCAGGCAGCGAGCGTTGCATGCGGCTCCATCGGATTGTGATGTTCGAAGGGGGTCCGGTAAGTGGCATCGATGTTGATCGGCGCCGTCGCAAAGGCGCTCTCAAAGTCGCCTACCGCGCTGTCGGTCTCGAAGCCGGCATTTGTCCGCTTTGGTGCATAGGCGTCGGCCTCATGGCCCGTTAGATCGTAGAGGCCCGGCTCCTTGTCGTAGCGTATTCTGATGAGGCCGGCAGCAGCGCGTGCCGCCTCGAACGTCTCCGCAACGACCAGCGCGACGGGCTCGTCGTAATACCGCACCCGATCGCTGTTGAGCGCGGGCCGGGCGCGGGTGAAGACCTCCGGCACCGTCGGCGTGACCGACGGGCCGAAATCCGGCTGGGCCGGCGCATTGCGGTGCGTCATGACGAGCAGCACCGCCGGCGCCCGTTCGGCTTCGGTCGTGTCGATCTCGGCGATGCGGCCCTTGGCGACGGAGGCGCCGAGAATGTAGCCATAGGCTGTACCATCCAGGTCATTCTCGTAAGCATATGTGGCGCCGCCCGTCACTTTGAGCGGACCGTCGATGCGGTCGATCGGCCTCCCGATGATGCCGGCATCGGGACGAGGTTTCACCCTTGAATGGGTGGCGGAGCCGGGCAGTCCGGGTATGGTCTCGTTCATAAGTCACCTAAAGATTTTCATTTGGAGTTCGGAAGCATCGAGGCCGCGACGACGCCTCTTCCTTGCACCTTCATGTTCGTCGCGCGGCGGCCCGGAGCTCACGCGGCGATCTCGCCGAAATACTCGCGAAACTCGACCAGCCTCCCCGTCGGGCCGGCCCGCATGAAGATCGCATGCAGGCCAGTGTAGGGCGCGCCACTGATTGTCCCGCTCCCGCGATCGCAGACGATGACCCAGTCGGCCGCGAAGAGCTTGAGATCGACGGTCGATTTCGTAATCCTGTTTCCCTGAGCTTGATGCGCGGCGGTCCAGGCTGCGAGTGCCCGCTTGCCTTCTGGCGGTCCGTGTCGGCCTCGTTGCTCGCCGACAGGGAATTGGAAGGTCATCGTCTCATCGCAACAATCAAGGAATGCCGTCCAGTCGCCAGAGGCCCAGCCGGCAAAGAAGGCGTCGACGGCCGCCTCGAGCACGTGCCGAGCTCCCGGGTCGGATGTGGCGCCCAAGCTGCGGCGGCAGAAACAAAAAGGCCGCCACCCGCGGCGGCAACGGCGCGTCGCGTGAGTTTCATATCGATCTCCTGCTCGGCGCCTGCATCTGGGAACCGCTGTTCGGGGTCGTCGTCTCTGTCATCGCATCACCTCATGCACGTTCGACGGCAGCAGCGAGCGTGTGCCGCATCGTCCGTTTCGCCAGCGGGATCTTGAAGTCATTGCCGCCATGCCCGACGGCTCCGGCGAGTGCGACTTCGGCCGCGTTGGTAAAGGCAGCGTCGGACGCCGACGCTCCTGCGAGCGAGCGCTCCGCCTCCGTCGCGCGCCAGGGCTTCGCGGCCACGCCGCCCATGGCGATCCGAGCGCTTCGGATACGATCGCCGCTTTTCTCGACGATTGCTGCCACCGACACCAGCGCGAAGGCGTAGGAAGCACGGTCGCGCACCTTGCGGTAAAGCTGCCGGCCGGGTGGTGGCGGCGGTAGGTTAACCGCGACGACCATTTCGCCGTGGCCGAGCACGGTCTCGACATGGGGCATCGTCTCGGGCAATCGATGGAAATCACCGATCGGGATCGTGCGGGTCTCGCCGCCGGGCGAGACGGTCTCGATCCTGGCGTCGAGCCCGGACATGGCGACCGCCATGTCGGAAGGATGGACCGCGATGCAGGCTTCGCTCGCGCCGAGTACGGCGTGCATGCGGTTGAAGCCTTGAAGCGCCGCGCAGCCCGAACCCGGCTGGCGCTTGTTGCAGGGCATGTTGCGGTCGTAGAAATAGGGGCAGCGCGTGCGCTGCAGGAGATTGCCGCTGGTCGAGGCCTTGTTGCGTATCTGGCCGGACGCTCCCGCCAGCAGCGCTTGTGTGAGCATCGGGTACCGCGACCTTACCCGCGGGTCGGCGGCAAGATCGCTGTTGCGGACCTGGGCGCCGACCCGAAGCCCGCCTTCTGCCGTCTCCTCGATCCGATCAAGGGGCAGCCGGCTGATGTCAACGAGATGCGCTGGGCGCTCGATCTCGAGCTTCATCAGGTCGAGCAGATTGGTGCCGCCGCTGATGAACTTGGCGTCCGGCCGGGCCGCAACTGCGGCGGCCGCCTGCTGGGCACTCGTCGCACGTTCATAAGTGAAGGACTGCATTGCTCATGCCTCCTCTGCCGCGTCGCGGATTGCAGCGACAATGTTCGGGTAGGCGGCACAGCGGCAGATGTTGCCGCTCATCCGCTCGCGGATCTCGGCATCTGTGAGAGCGACGGAAGTCGCTGCCACGTCGGCGCTCGCATGGCTTGGCCAGCCGGCCCGCGCCTCGCCCAGCATGCCAACCGCCGAGCAGATCTGGCCTGGCGTGCAGTAGCCGCACTGGAAACCGTCGCGGGCTACGAAGGCGGCCTGGACCGGATGCAGCCGGTCGCCCTCGGCAAGCCCCTCGACCGTGGTGATCTCGTCGCCTTCATGCATTGCGGCCAGCGTCAGGCAGGAATTGATCCGGCGTCCATCGACAAGCACCGTGCATGCGCCGCACTGGCCGTGGTCGCAGCCCTTCTTCGAGCCGGTGAGGCCGAGATGGTTGCGCAGGGCGTCGAGCAGTGTCATTCGCGGGTCGAGCTCGATGGCAAGATCCTTCGCGTTGATCCGCAACGATATCGGTATCGTCGGTACCGGCGAGGACGATGCAGCCGCCGTGACGGTCTCGGCCGGCTCCGCGTCAACCGGTATTCCGGTAGCCAGGAGCACCCCGGTCGCAACACCGCCTTCCAATACCATCCGACGCGTCGGCCCGCTCCTGTTGTCCGTTTTGGCCATGCATGATCTCCCAGTCGCAATGAAGCGCAGACGGCAACTTGACCCGAGCGAACCCTCGGGTTCTGTCACCCAACGACACTGGAGGTGGGAGTGCGGGCGGCGGCTTTCTTTCAAGAAACCGGCGCACTATCAGGATTCTGGAGAAGAATTCACCCGATAGGCACGAGGCGTCATGCCCCTTAGACGCCGGAAGGTCGTGGTGAAATGGCTCTGGCTTGAGAAGCCGAGCCGAAAGGCAATGATACCGATCGACAAACCCGTCTCGCGCAGCAGCGCCTCCGCTCGCCGCACCCTTTCCTCGATCACATAGGCATAGGGTGGAAGGCCGGTCGTCGCCTTGAAGCGACGCGCAAAACTGTCGACGGCCATGCCCGCGACGGCTGCCAGCTCGCTTAGCGAAATGTCGGAATTCATATGCGTATCGATGTAGTCCCGAACGCGAGCAAGTGCTCGGCGGCTGAGGCAGCCGTGACGTACAAACCGCGGTTGCTCCCGGCTCAGGTTGGCCACGCGGAGACTGACGAGGGCGACCAGATGCTCGACATAGGCAGTGTCCGGCTTGTGGCCGAGTGCCATCTCGTCACGAAGCGAACTCAGCAGCGTGGCGACGACCGCGTCCTTCTTGTTTACCAGTATAGGCAGGTTCCTCAGGCGTTCGCATCCGGGAAGCCCGATATCGGGATCGATCCACAGGGCTGAATAGGAGAGGTTTACATCTCGATAGAAGCCGTGTCGCTCCGCGCCTGCCGGGACGAAGGTGAGGGCTCCGGGACGGTCCCTTCCGTCGTAAAGGGATCGTGCCCCGTGCCGGATGGATGTGTGGGACGTGCCGCCTTCTTCGGTCAGCACGATCAGATGATGAGGGGCTGTCCAGCGGAGCTCCGCCTCCCGGCACGCCCACCGCCGATTGTCGAAAACGATCGAGGAGCTGACCCATGACGCGGTTTGCAGGGGCTCCGACTTCTCCTCCTGGCTCCGAATCCGTCCGTCACCAAGCAACGGTCTGAATGACATCGCGGCATCCCGCTGGTTCACTCGCCGGCCCGTGGTCAGCCCCGGCTTCGAGCGTTGGGCGCCGCCCCGCCGCTACGCATACGGCCGTCCATGTGGGACAGGCAACCGGCGTTTTTAACCGTGCCGTGTTCAAGAAATCGTGAGATCAGGCAAATCCAGAGCGCCCTCCCGGCAAAGCGGATCATCCGCGCTCGGGAAACATCGCCTTCAGGCCTTCGCGCGAGGCCGTGGCGACACCGCGTTCGGTGATCAAGCCGGTGACCAGCCGCGCCGGCGTCACATCGAAGGCCGGATTGGCCGCCGGCGTGGCTTCCGGTGACACGCGTACCTGGGCGATCTCGCCGGAAGCGGTCTTGCCCCAAACCAGCGAGACCTCGTCGGGCGAGCGCTGTTCGATCGGGATTTCGGCCAGCCCGTCGCCCACCGTCCAGTCGATCGTCGGCGACGGCAGCGCGACATAGAACGGCACGTCGTTGTCGTGGGCCGCCAGTGCCTTGAGATAGGTACCGATCTTGTTGCACACATCGCCGTCGGCTGTGGTCCTGTCGGTGCCGACGACGACCATGTCGATCTGGCCGCGCTGCATCAGATGGCCGCCGGCATTGTCGACGATCAGCGTATGCGGCACGCCGTGGCCGGCCATCTCCCAGGCGGTCAATTGGGCACCCTGGTTGCGGGGTCGCGTTTCGTCGACATAGACATGGACTGGAATGCCGGCTTCCGTCGCCAGATAGATCGGCGCGGTGGCGGTGCCATAGTCGACCGTGGCCAGCCAGCCGGCGTTGCAGTGGGTCAGGATATTGACCGGTTCGCCCGGCTGCTTGCGCGCCGCGATCGCCTTGATGATTTCGAGCCCATGGGCGCCGATGGCGCGATTGAGGCCGACATCCTCGTCGGCGATCTCGCCGGCACGCCGATATGCAGCCGCGGCACGTTCTGCCAGGGGAAGCGTCAGCAGGAAGCGCTGCATTTCGTTCAGCGCCCAGCGCAAATTGATCGCCGTCGGGCGCGTTTCGTGCAAGGTTGCCCAGACGGCGTCGAGTGCTGCATCCGACGGATCGTCGGCCATCTGCATGGCGACGCCATAGGCGGCAGTGACGCCGATCAGCGGCGCCCCGCGCACCCACATGTCGCGGATTGCCGTGGCGATGCCGGCGACGGTATCGATCTTTTCGATGCGGAAATCATGCGGCAACCAGCGCTGGTCGATGATCTCCACCGAACGCCCGTCGTCACTCGGCCAGATGGTGCGGTAGTGGCGGTCGCCGACGTTCAAATCCTGCTCTCCCGTTCGATCAGCGCGGCCAACCGGTTGACCTCGTCGATGCTGTGGATCTGGCGCCGGTTGACGGCGAGGTGACGGCCGAATTTCAGCGCCTTCGCTTCACATCTGGCGCGCAGATCGGGATCGGCAATGGTCTCGAAATCAGCATTGTGGGCAAGGCCGAGAATGCGCCGGTGAACCTCGACGCCGGCAAAGCCGAGCAGATCGGTCCAGATCGACTGCAGCATGTGGTCGAGCGCCTGCTCGGCGCCAAGCCTGTCGCCCTGATCTTCGAACAGGCTCTTCTGGTAGAGCATGCCGGTACGCTCCGTCCGCCACAGATGCGAGAACTCGGCGCGGAATACCGACCATGTCTCGACCGTAACGCCGAGCAGATAGTCGCGCATGGCATCGCGGCTTCCGCCCTGTTCATGGCCGCGCTGCGAGAAGAACGCCATCCAGAAATTGGCGAGCAGCATGCCGACGTCGAAGGCGATCGGCCCGTAGAAGGCGAATTCGGGGTCGATCATCCGCGTTTCGGTGTCGGTGACCATGATCGAGCCGGAATGCAGGTCGCCATGCAGCAGCGTCTCGGCATTGGCGGCGAAGATGTGTTTCATGCGCTGCGCCTCGACCTTGAGGTCGCGGTCGGCGCGCAGCTCGGCGACAATGCCATCGAGCTGTGGGCTGGTGTGCCGGTTCATCTTGGCATCGAAATACGGATCCGAGAAAACCAGGTTCTCGGTGATGTCGCAGAGTTCGACATTGTCGGCGAACAGCGCCAGATCGGCCTTGCGGTCCTTGGTCGCCATGCTGAGGTCGGAGCCGCGAAACAACGTGCGGGCCATGAACAAGCCGATGTCTGTCGCGATGTTCGGCAATTGCCGGCCCTCGATCAGCGCCCGCCGCAAGATAATGTGCGGCAACAGGTACTCCATGATGATCAGCGCCTGGCCTTCGTCGAAGTGATAGATCTCAGGCACCGAACCCGGCGCCCGCGCCTGTTGCCGCGTCAGCGCATGGTATTCGAAGAAGGAGCGTTTTAGCGGCAGCGGCCAGCTGTCTCCGACCAGCCGGACGTAGGGCAGGGCCTGCTTGACGACGGCCGCACCCTCAGCACCCTCGACAATGAACACCAGGTTCAGATTACCGTCGCCGACTTCACGAACCTTCCACTGGCTCGTATCCTTGCCGATCTGCGAACACAGGGGCTCGTTGGCACCGAGACGGCCCGCCAGTGTCTCGACCGACAGTGCTTCGAACGGCGATTTCCCAGTCATCCTCACCTCCCGCTCATGTGCTCCGATGATAGCGGAGCCAACGCGGTCGGGCCAAGCTAGGAAGCCTGCTGGCAATTGTCAATCGTGTTGACAATTGCCGATATAGCCCATAGCGTCACGGTCAGGGAGGAACGAATGGGCAATGATGCCGTGTTCCGCGTCGACGGCCTGAGGAAATCCTTTGGCCATATCGAGGTGCTTGGCGGCGTCTCGCTCGAATTGCATGCCGGCGAAGTGACCGTGCTGATGGGCGCCAACGGCGCCGGCAAATCCACCCTCGTCAAGATCATCAGCGGTGTTTACGACCATGGCGGCGGCTCGATGTCGCTTGCCGGTCATGAGTTCGACCCGAAAACGCCGGCGGAGGCGATCCGCGCCGGCGTCGTCACCGTCCACCAGAACATCAATGACGGTGTCGTCGCCGACCTCGATGTCGCCACCAATCTTACCCTCGACAGGTTGAGCGGCAGCGGCGTGCCGACGCTGTTCAATCCAGGCCGGGTGCGTCGCGAGGCAAAGGCGGTGGCCGACCGCATGGGACTGGCCATCGACCTCAAGGCCCGCATCAGCGATCTCTCTCTGGCCGACCGCCAGATGGTGGCGATCGCCCGCGCCATGGCGCACCGGCCGAAAGTGCTGATCCTCGACGAGCCGACCTCCTCGCTGTCCAGCGCCGAGGCCGACCGGCTGTTCGCATTGCTCGACCGGCTTCGCCAGCAAGGCGTAGCCATTCTCTACATTTCGCACCGTATGTCTGACATCAGACGGCTTGCCGATCGCATCATTTCGATGCGCGATGGGGTCATCTCAGGCTTCTTCGACAAGAAGCCGTTGGATTATGAAGGCGCTGTCAACGCCATGCTCGGCCGCAAGATCCAGCTCGAGCGGATCGTCGCCAGGAATTCGGCCAAAGCAATTTTCACTGCCGACGCGCTGCGGATTGCTGAAGGCGCCAGGCCGATTTCGCTGACGCTCGGCGATGGCGAGGTCGTTGCCATCACCGGCCTTGTCGGTGTCGGCAAGACGGCGCTCGCCGAGACGCTGTTCGGCCTGCGCCAGCCGCTGGCCGGGACCATGGTGCTGAACGGGAAACCCTATGCGCCGGCGTCGACCGGCGAAGCGATTGCCGCCGGCGTGTTTCTCGTCGCCAAGGACCGGGGCGAAAACGGCATCGTCGGCGACTTCAATATCCAGGAGAATATCAGCCTGCCGTTCCACAGCCGCATGTCGCGTCTCGGTGTTCTCAAACGCCGTATCGAACGCGCCATTGCCCGCCGGCAGATCCACGAGCTCGGCATCGTCTGCCGCTCGGAGAAGGACGAGATGTCCGCCCTTTCCGGCGGCAATCAGCAGAAGGTGATGGTCGCCCGCTGGATGTCGCAGGCGGCAAGGCTATTCATCCTCGACGAGCCGTTTCAGGGCGTCGACATTTCGGCCAGGCGCGACATTTCCGCCAAGCTGCGGGCCAGCGCCCAAGGCCGCGCGACGCTGCTGTTCGTCACCGAACTCGACGAAGCCCTGGAGACGGCCGATCGCATCCTGGTGATGTCGGAGCAGACGATCGTCGGCGAGCACCGCAATACCGATGTCGATCTCGAGCGCCTGCTGGCCGAAGTGGCGGGCGGGCCGTTGCACAGCGTAGCCTGAGGGCGAGAAGACGATGAGAATTGGAATGGTGAGGGCATGAATTCGGGTTGGATAAAGACGGTGCCAGCGTGCGGGAGCGCTGAATGATCCTGCGCGACAATGCTATTCGCTATGGCTTCATCGTCCTGTTGTTCGGGCTGATCGCCTATTTCGCCGTCGCCGCCGATGGTTTCGTCTCGCCGCAAAGTGCTGTCTTCATATTCCAGTCGGTCGCCATCACCGGCGTTCTGGCCCTCGGCGTCACCGCCACGCTGGTCGTCGGCGGCTTCGACCTGTCGATCGGCTCTGTCGCCACCAGCGCCATGATGGCGGCTGCCTATGTCATGGTGGTGCTGGAACAGAACGCCGTCGTGGCGGTCGTCGTCTGTCTTGTGATCGGCGCGGTGGTCGGCCTAATCAATGGCTGGCTGATCGTCTATATGCGGGTGCCGGACCTTTTGGCGACGCTCGGCATGATGTTCCTGCTTGTCGGCCTGCAGCGCATCCCGACCGAAGGCCGTTCGATCGCCACCGGCATGACCATGCCCGATGGCTCGGTCGCCAACGGCAGCTTCGGCGCAGCGTTCCTGGCGCTTGGCCGCCATCGCTTCGATTTCTTCATCCCGAACCTCATTCCGGTGTCGGTCGTCGTCCTGCTCGTGCTGGCGGTGCTGATCTGGTTCTTTCTCGAATACACCCGTTTCGGGCGCATGATGTATGCGGTCGGCAGCAACGAACGCGCCGCCGAACTCGCTGGCGCGCCTGTCAAGGCATACAAAATCTGGGCCTACGTTATTTCTGGGGTTTTTGCCTCGATCGGCGGCATTTTGCTCGCTGCCCGGCTTGGACGCGGCGACATCGCCTCGGGTAATAATCTGTTGCTCGACGCGGTGGCTGCGGCACTGATCGGTTACGCGGTTCTCGGCGCCGCCAAGCCGAATGCCTTCGGCACGGCCGTCGGCGCGGTGTTTGTCGGCGTGCTGCTGCAGGGCCTGACGATGATGAACGCGCCTTACTACACGCAGGATTTCGTCAAGGGCGTGGTTCTCGTGGTCGCCCTTGTCTTTACCTTCGCCCTGTCCGGCAGGGGCAGGAGATAGGGTTCGACCGGTCACATTTTGGGTTCAACAAGTGGAGGAAGCGACGTGAACATCACAAGAAGACTTTTGGGGAAGGCAGCGTTCGGGCTTGCCGGCGCAACATTGCTGATGCAGTTGCCGGCAATGGCGCAGGATCGGCCGGCGCCGTTCGACAAGCCGGGTGCCGTCAAGATAGCGCTGGTCCGCTATCTCTCGACCGGCGACTTCTTCCAAGCCTATTTGTCCGGCGTCGAGGCGCAGGCCAAGGCGCTCGGCGTCGATCTGCGCGTGCTCGACAGCCGCCAGGACGCGGCGCTTCAGGCGGACATGGTCGACCAGGCCATCGCGCTCGGCGTCCAGGGCATCATCATCCAGCACGGACTGACGGAATCGATGAAGGACGCCGCCCAGCGCGCGGTCGACGCCGGCATCAAGGTCGTTGCCTTCGACGTCAATGTCGAAAACCCCAAGATCCCGCAGATCGAACAGTCTGACCGCGATCTCGCGCGCCTGGCGCTCGAACAGGCCGTCAAGGACAATGGCGAGAGCTGGAAGGCCGGCTATGTCTATGTCGCCGGCATCGCCCCGCTCGACCGCCGCAACGAGACCTGGGTCGAATTCAAGAAGAAGTATGCAGGCATCGACGAAGCTGCCATGTTCGGTACGCTCGACAACCCGATCGCCAATTCGGTCGCCAACCAGGCCCGTTCGGTGCTGTCGGCCCACCCCGACATCAAGGTGATGTTCGCGCCCTATGACGAATTCGCCAAGGGCGTGAAGATCGCCGTCGACGAGGCCGGGCTGAACAAGGACATCAAGATCTATTCTGCCGACATCTCGACCTCGGACATCGCCGCGATGCGCGAGCCGGACAGCGCCTGGGCGGCAACCGCCGCTACCAACCCGGCCGTCGTCGGCCAGGTCTCGGTGCGTGCGCTGGCGCAGCTTCTGGCCGGCGAAGATCCCGGCCACAACGTCATCGTGCCGCCGACGCTGATCACCCAGAAGGATCTGATCGACAAGGACATCAAGAACATGGAGGACCTCTCGGCCAAGCTGCCGCAGTTCGCCCATGCCGATGTCGCGATGCCGGCCTGGATGCCGAACCCGAACGCGAAGTAACTTTCGGCACGAGCAAAACAATAGCCGCCTGCAGCAGCTTGCTGCAGGTGGCTTTTTTGTCGAAGATGTCTGGCGAAGCCGGACTGCCGAAATCCAGTTGTCGCAGACACCGGTTTGCAGGCCGATTGGACGGTTGAAACCCAGGGTTCAGCAGGTACATGGAGGCGCATACGGTAAGAGAGGAAAGTCTTACCGGCGCCGTCGCCGGAACATTTTTTCGATGCTTGCAGGCCACCACGGGCGTCGTGGTGTTGGGTGGATCGAGCGGCCATGTCGATGTCGGTCGCGCGCGGCTCTTTGCAAATGCTGGTGCGTCGGCCTTGGCGCTGCAGTGGTTTGGCGGTGAGGGCCAGGTTCCAGGAATATGTGAGGTTCCCCTGGAAACGTTCTTTGCGGCAGCCGACTATCTCATCGAAACGGGATGCCGTCGCATCGTTTATGTCGGCACGTCTAAGGGGGCCGAGGCGTCTTTGCTTGCCGCGGTCCATGACCAGCGAATTGATGCGGTGGTTGCGATTAGCCCGTCATCCGTAGTTTGGGGAAATATCGGTGCGGGCCGCGATGGTGCCAGCTGGCCTGAACGATCCTCATGGTCGCTCGACGGTATCCCGCTGCCGTTCGTGCCGACAGATCCAGATTGGACACCAGAGTACGTCGATGGCCAGGTGTCCTACAGGGGTCTTTTCGAAAGTTGTTTGAAGACTTTCAAACGGGAAGCGAATGCGGCGACCATCCCCGTTGAGACCATATCGGCCGAGCTTCTGCTCGTCGCCGGTGGCGGCGATGCACTGTGGCCTTCCCTATCGTTCGCCCGAGATATTGTTCGGCGGCGCGGCGAAGCAGGCAAGGTCGCGCATCTCATTTCGTCGCCGGATGCGGGACACCGCATTCTCTTGCCAGGCGAGAACACACCACGCTCCGCATTGCACGCATACGGAGGCAATGACGAGGCCGATTCAAATCTGGGCACAAAGGCTTGGGAAGGCATCCGAGAACTGCTGTAGCAGCGGTTGAAGAATGCCTTCCATGGCCGTATCGCAAAATTCCGAGTTGCGTGCCTGTCTCGGCCGGTCCCGACTACCTCAACGCCGCCGCGATGTTGCCACCGTCCACCGTCGTCACGTCGGCGGTGGTCCGCTCGGCCAGCGCCTGATGCAGGAAGGCCTGAGCGACGTCTTCGGCCGTTACTTCCTGCCCGAGCAGGTTGCCGGACATATATTCCTTCTCCGACACGCCGCGCGCGCCCGAGCGGCTGGCGATCATGGCATCGGTCAACAGCCCCGAACGGATGCGGTCGGCGTTGACGGCATTGGAGCGGATGCCATGCGCGCCGTAGTCGAGTGCATATTGCCTGGACAAAAACAGCGTTGCCGCCTTGGGAATGCCATAAGCGCCGAACTTCGGCCCCGGATTGACCGCCTGCTTGGAGGTGTTGAACAACAGCACGCCGCCGGTGCCTTGCTCGAGCATGATGCGCACGGCATTTTGCGCCGCCGACTGATGGGCGAAGAAATTGAGTTCGAAGCTCTTGCGCAAGGTTGCGTCGTCGAGCTCGCCGATCCGGCCCTCCCAGGCAGCACCGGCATTGGAGACGAGAATGTCGAGGCCGCCGTAGACGGCGACCGCTTTGTCGAACGCAGCGCGCATCTGCGCCGGATCGGTGATGTCGGCGCCAATGCCGATCGAACCGTTACCGGCCTTTTTTGCCGCCTCGGCAGCCCTTGCCGCGTCGAGATCGACGACGACGGCATGGGCACCGTTGTCGGCGAACAGCTTTGCCGTGGCAGCACCGATCGCGCCGGCGCCGCCGGTGACCAGCACCACCTGGCCGGTCAGCGGCTTCGGCTTGTTGGCGGCGAGCTTGGCCTGTTCCAGCGACCAGTATTCGAGCGGGAACAGATCGCTTTTGGAGAGCGGGCGGAAATCGCCGACGGCTTCGGCGCCGCGTACCGCCTCGATCCACATTTCGCCGACGTCGGAGGCGATCTTCGCGTCCTTGAGCGTGCGGCCGTGGCCGAACATGCCGAGGCCGGGCACCAGCGTCAGCCGCGGCATCGGGTCGAGCATGGTGCGCTTCACGTCGTCGAGCGCATCATTGGTTTCGAAATAGGCGCGATAGTCCTTGGCGAATTTCTCGACATGCTGGCGGATGACGGATTTGTAGTCGCCGACCTTGTCAGCGTCGGGCGCAGGCAGTGCCATCGGTCCGGTCTTGATGCGGATCGACAGGTCGGGTGTCGACACGCCGCGCCCGGCATAGTCGGCAATTTTCGCCGAATTGATGAAATCGACGATCGCATCCGAGGTGCGGAAATCGCTGACCATGCGGTCGAAGCGGCCTTCGCCGCGTGCCACCGCCACCGCGCCGCGTAGCATCGGCGCAATCTCCGCGGGCTTCGCCAGCCCGGCCGGCAGTGCCACCTTTTCGGTGCGCGGCTTGCCGTGGCTGGCGATGAAATCCTCGGCGACGTTCACGTAATGGATCATCCGGTCGTAGGCCTGCTTGGCATCGTCGCCGAAGGTGAAAATGCCATGCTTGTCGAGGATCAGGCCTTCGACCGTCGGATCGGCGTCGAAAACATCAGCGGCCGCCTTCGCCAGATCGAAGCCCGGCATGATGTAAGGAACGAAGCCCATCTTTTCGCCGAACACCTTCCGGCTCAGCGCCTCGCTGTCCTCCTGGTCGACGATGGCGAGGATTGCGGTCGAATGCGTGTGGTCGACGAATTTGTGCGGCAGGAAGGCGTGCAGCAGCGTCTCGACGGAGGGATTGGGCGAGGACGGATCGATGAGGTTCGCCCGCTGCAGCGCGACCATGTCCTCATCGGAGAGCTTCTTCAGCGACCGCGCCTTCAACAGCGCGCCGAGCTTGACCGCCGGCAGGCCCTGCGGCTCGATGACGCCCATGTCCCAGCCGCTGCCCTTGACACAGAGCACGTCCCATTCGTCGCCGACAAGATCGGTGGCCCTGGTCTTGCACGAGGTGTTGCCGCCGCCATGCAGGACGAGCCGCGGCTCGCCGCCCAGCAGCCTGGTCGTGTAGACGCGCAGCGCCAGGTCGCGGGCCACACCCTTCTTTGCATAGTCGGCGACCAGCTTCTCCGCCTCGCCGTCATTCCACAGGTTCTTCATGTCAGCTTCGTCCGATTTCTCTTTGTTGTGAACAGGAATGCCGCGACGCTTTGATGACAATGCACCGGCGGCTGGAATTAACTATCAGGCGACCTTTTCTGCTGCCGCTCCGGCATTGTCGAGCAGCCGTCGCGCCATGCGCGCGCCGACGACGAGATGGGTGCAGAGCCCGCCGGCGATCGCCGCGACGAGCGGTTCGAACTTGCTCTCTTCCTGCACTACCACAAGCCGTTTTTCGATCTGGCGCAGCGATGACAGCTCTGCCGAAATCAGTCGGCGGTTGTAGCTGCAGTCGAGCGCCTGGCCGTGGGCGTCGATGATCTGTCCGGCAATGACGCCGGCCGCACCGGCCTTGCGCAATACAGCCATTTCACTTGGCGTCAGCGCGCCGCATTTGACCAGGTGGCTGTCGGTGTCCACCGAGCCTACCGAATACAGCGCCAGGTCGCATTCGCCGATGCCCGACAACTGCTCGCGGATCACCGGCTCGGCGCGCAGGCCGCGTGCCAGTTCTTCCGTCGTCAGCACCAGCGGCGCGTAAAAGTTCAGCCCCTTGGCATTGAGCCGGCGTGCGATTTCCATCGTACATTGGTCCGGCCGGTACGAATAGGGGGCGCCCAGATTGCCGCAGAGCTGCACCACGGTGACGTCCTGCAGATCGGCATAGGACATGATGTCGGCGATTGTGTAGATCGTCCGTCCCCAGGCGACGCCGATGCGGTCGCCCTTCCTCACCAGTTCGAGAAAGACGCTTGCCGCCAGCACCGCAATGTCAGTCGAGGGGTCGGCGACATAGCCGTTTTCCGGCGCGATCCAGACCGCGTCGAGCTTCAGCGCGTCTTCCAGCTTGCGCGCCAGCACGTCGTCGGTGAAAAGCTGGGTCGAGGTCGAGATGTTGACGATGCCGGTCTCGCGCGCCTTGCGCAGATACATCGCCACCGAGGCACGGGAAATCTTGAGCTGGCTGGCCACCTGGTCCTGGCGCAGGCCGTGTGCGTAGTAAAGCCAGGCGGCCTTGTGGATAAGCTGTTCTGCCGGTCGGATCGCCATGCCATCTCCTCGCTGACATTATTCACGGCTCTCGACAAAAGTCAAATTGAGAGAGGAGGCATGGTATGGCATGGGAGCATTGCCGATGTCAGCAATTGCACATTTATTGTTATTGCGGTACCATTTGATCAGACAGGAGATCCGAGAATGAACGTATCGTTGGGAGAGCGATGGGAAACCTTCGTGTCCAATATTGTCAAACGCGGCCGCTACGGCTCTGCCAGCGAAGTCGTGCGCGAGGGCCTACGCCTGGTCGAAGAACGAGAGGAAAAGCTGAAGGCGCTGCGTGCCATGGTGGACAAGTCGTTTGCCGAAGGCGGCGAGGCCACTGAGCAGGATATTGACGCGGCTTTGGAAGCCAAGGCCAAGCAACTCGCGAAGGAAGGCTTTTAGGGGTGCCACGGCTGCGCATGCTGCCGTCAGCACAGACAGATTTGGTCAATATCCTTGAATACATCACCAGCCAAAGCGGCAGCCTGTTGATCGGCCGGCGCTTTGTGGATGCGTTACGCCAGAAATGCCGCGATCTGGCGAGCTTGCCTGTGACGATCGGTCGTGCTCGTCCCGAACTCCGGCCGGACGTCCGAAGTTTCACTTTCAGGGGGTATGTTATTTTCTTCCGTTACAATAGCGATTTCTTCGAGGTGGCGAACATTGTGGAAGGACATCGGGACATAGATGCTTTGTGGCCGGAGGATGAAGGCGAGTAGGGCTCCCAGGTAAATAGGCGAAGCCGCATACCACTGAGGTGGCTTCGATGAGATATTCACCAACAGCGGGCGCTTGCATCGCGAAAGACGGTTGCAACAGACCGGCGATGCACAAATCCTACACCGTGTTCAAAGCCAGGTGGTAAGAAGGCCTAATAACCCATTTGCGGAGGACGGGATGGGCAATCCCTACGAACAGGACCTCGATCGAAACCCGGCCAACCACCAGCCGCTGACGCCGCTCACCTATTTCGAGCGGGCGGCAAAAACCTTTCCCGATCAGACCGCCATCATTCATGGCCGCCAGCGCACGACCTATCGCGATTTCTGGAAGCGCTCGCTGAGGCTTGCCTCGGCGCTGGCGAAGCGCGGCATCGGCAAGGGCGACACCGTCACCGTCATGCTGTCCAACACACCGCCGATGCTAGAAGCGCATTTCGGCGTGCCGATGACCAAGGCGGTGCTGCACTCGCTCAACACCCGCCTCGACGCCGCCGTCATTGCCTTCCAGCTCGATCACGCCGAAAGCAAGGTGCTGATCGTCGACCGCGAATTCGCCGGCGTGGTTCGGCAAGCGCTGACGCTGGCCAAGGTCAGGCCGCTGTTGATCGATTACGACGATCCCGACTATGCCGCCGATGCGCCCTATCCAAAGGGCGAGCGGATCGGCACGCTGGACTATGAGGCGTTTGTCGCCGACGGCGACGAGGATTTCGCTTGGTCGATGCCGGACGATGAATGGGATGCTATCTCGCTCAACTACACCTCCGGCACCACAGGCAATCCGAAGGGCGTCGTCTGTCACCATCGGGGCGCGGCACTGATGGCCTATGCCAACACCATCCACGCCGGGATGGGCAAGCACCCGGTCTACCTGTGGACGTTGCCGATGTTTCACTGCAACGGCTGGTGCTTTCCCTGGACGCTTGCCGTGCAGGCCGGCACGCATGTCTGCCTGCGCTGGGTGCGGCCGAAGCCGATCTACGACGCCATCGCCGATCACGGCGTCACCCATCTCTGCGGTGCACCCATCGTCATGTCGGTGCTGATCAACCCTAGGGACGAGGACAAGCGGCAATTCCCGCAGACCGTCACCTTCAATACCGCCGCGGCGCCGCCGCCCGAGGCGGTGCTGTCGGGCATGGCCGATGCGGGCTTTGCCGTCACCCATCTCTACGGCCTGACCGAAACCTATGGCCCGGCCGTCGTCAACGAATGGCATGGCGAGTGGGACCGGCTTGAGAAAGGGGCGAGGGCGGCGAAGAAGGCCAGGCAAGGCGTACGCTATGCCGCGCTCGAAGGCCTGACGGTGATGGACCCGCAGACGATGCAAGAGACACCGGCCGACAGCGAAACGATCGGCGAGGTGATGTTCCGCGGCAATATCGTCATGAAGGGCTATCTGAAAAACCGCAAGGCGAGCGATGAGGCCTTTGCCGGGGGCTGGTTCCATTCGGGCGACCTCGGCGTCATGCATCCGGACGGCTACATCCAGCTCAAGGACCGTTCCAAGGACATCATCATCTCCGGCGGCGAAAACATCTCCTCGATCGAGGTCGAGGAGGCGCTCTACAAGCATCCCGCCGTCGGTTCCTGCGGCGTTGTCGCCCGATCCGACGACAAATGGGGCGAGGTGCCGGTCGCCTATGTCGAGCTGAAGCCGGGCAAGGCGGCGACCGAGGCCGAAATCATCGGGCACTGCCGCGCGCTGCTCGCCCGCTTCAAGGTGCCGAAAGCGGTGATCTTCGCAGAAATCCCGAAGACTTCGACGGGCAAGATCCAGAAGTTCCGGCTGCGGGAGATGGCAAAGCAGCCTTAACGCCTGATCCGAAACGGAACCGATTTCGGAAAGCATCTTTTCAAGATCCTTCGCAAAAAAAGACGGGCGGCTTGCAGGCGCGCCCGGCGGAAACCACATGCGTTTCATGGGCCAACTCCGTCCAGAGGTGTCACCATCTGTCATCAGGGGCACCGGCTGGCGAAAATCGCGCCTTGACAGGTGATGGTTTTCAATTTACGAGTGACGAAATTCTAAATTCGTCAGTCGTAAATTGGCCAACGAGATGCTTGAAACCCTAGACACCACCGCCGATTCCGCCCGCCAGGAAAATGTCACGCGCATCCTGGATTGCGCGGAGCGACTGTTTCGCCACTACGGCTACGGCAAGACCAACGTCGCCGACATAGCGCGCGAACTCGGCATGTCGACCGCCAACATCTATCGCTTCTTCGCCTCCAAGGTGGAAATCCACCAGGCGGTTTGCGGCCGTATGCTCGAGACCTGCTACCGGTTGACCTACGAAGCCTGCCATGGCCCCGGCAACGCCAGCGAAAAACTCCGCCGCTATGTGCATACGCACTATCAGTGGACGCTCGAGACCATGATCGACCAGGAGAAGGTGCACGAGATGGTCATTGTTGCCATCGAGCGCGACTGGCATGTCATCGAAAAGCACATCGACAGCATCCATGAACTGGTCGCGGATGTGATCCGCGAGGGCATCGCCACCGGCGAGTTCATCGATCAGGATCCGGTGATCGCTTCCCGGTGCTTCGGCGCTGCCATTATCAGCCTCTGCCATCCGCAGATGATGGCCCAGTGCCTCGCCAAGAAGAACCGGGCGACGCCGGACGAGCTGACCGAGTTTGCTATCAGAGCCTTGAAGAAATGACCGTTGCCGCCCGTCGGGCGGCGATACCGGCAATTCATCCCCACAGTTCGGGAGTACGAAAAGTGTCTTTGTCCAAGTCCATCACCTACAGGCTACCAGCCGCCGGCCTGGCACTGATTATCGTCGCCTCTCTCGGCCTCGCCGGCTGCTCGCAGGAGAAAGCCGAGGTCACCGAGATCATCCGCCCGGTCAAGGTGGTCGAGATCGCCAAGGCGAGCGATACCCGTCAGCTTTCCTATTCCGGATCGGTGCGTGCCCGCACCGAGATGAATCTCGGCTTTCGCATCAACGGCAAGATCACCGAGCGCCTTGTCGACATCGGTGACCGCGTCAAGCCGGGCGACGTTCTCGCCCGCATCGATCCCACCGACTACGAACTTTCGGTGAGAAGCGCTCAGGCCAGCCTCGATGCCGCCGACCGTCAGGTCGAGACAGTCGAGCTGACGCGCAAGCGCGCCGAACAGCTCTACGCCAAGAATTTCGCGCCGAAGTCGCAGCTCGAGCAGGCGACGCTCGCCTATAACCAGGCGGTCGCCACGCGCGATTCCGCCCGCTCGCAGCTTGCCCAGGCACAGAACCAGGTCCGCTATACCGATCTCAAGGCGGACAAGAACGGCATCGTCACCGCCGTTGCCGCCGATGTCGGCCAGGTGGTCGGCTCCGGCACGCCGGTGGTGACCGTTGCCATCGACGGCGAGAAGGAAGTCCTGATCGCCGTTCCGGAAACCGATATCGCCGAATTCAAGCCGGGCAAGACCGTCAAGGCGGGCTTCTGGTCCGATGAGGCGCTGACGCTCGACGGCAAGGTCCGCGAAGTCGCCGGCAGCGCCGATCCGCAGTCGCGCACCTTTGCCGTTCGCGTCAGCCTGCCCAACGATCCGCGCGTGCTGCTAGGCATGACCGCCTCCATCGAAGCCGCGGCGGACAACCGGCAGCAGCTGGTGTCGATCCCGCTGGCCGCGTTGGCGCAAAAGGACAGCCAATCGATCGTCTGGACAGTCGACCGCAATGGCGGGACCGTCCATGCGCATCCGGTCAAGGTCGCCGCCTTCACCCCCGACGGCGTCAGTGTCGCCGACGGGCTGAAGCCGGGCGACGTCGTCGTCGCCGCCGGCACGCAGTTCATGACCGAGAATCTGAAAGTCAAGCTGACCGGTGATGCAGCGCAACAGTCGGCATCGGCCGACGACGCTGCCAGGCGCTTGCGCTGACGGCCAGGCAATTCACGGTTTCCGGGCGGCAGGCGCCCGATTGTCGAGATCTCAAGTCGATGTAACCCCCACGTCGATGCTCGCGTCCCACCGCGATGTAGATCTCTCAACTCCGTAAGGCCTCGCCGTCCGGAAGCCCACATCGGAAGTTCCGTAGGCATGCCAGGCGCGTGCTCTGTTGATCAAATTGAAATGGACTGACGCCGATGACCATCGACACCAACGAAAAGCGGTCTTTCAATCTTTCACGCTGGGCAATCGGCCATCCGAGCATTGCCCGCTTCCTGTTCGGTCTGATCATCGTCGCCGGTGCGCTCGGCCTGATGCGCATGGGCCAGAAGGAAGACCCCGATTTCACCTTCCGCGTCATGGTCGTCCAGGCGATCTGGCCTGGCTCCTCGATCAAGGAGATGGAAGACCAGGTCGTCAACAAGATCGAGCGCAAGCTGCAGGAAACGCCGCATCTCGATTTCGTCCGCTCCTACACCCGCGCCGGCAGCGCCATCATCACCTTGCAGGTCAAGGGCGACACCAATCCCGCCCAGGTCGCCGATGCTTTCTATCAGGTGCGCAAGAAGGTCGGCGATATCGCCAACGAGCTGCCTCAGGGGCTGCTCGGGCCCTACTTCAACGACGAATTCGGCGACACGTTCATCACCCTGCATTCGATCAGTGGCGACGGCTACAGCTATCCCGAGCTGAAGAAATTCGCTATCCAGGCGCGTGACATGCTGCTGACGACGCCTGGCGTCGAGAAGGCCGTGATCATCGGCGACCAGCCGGAAAAACTCTACATAGACGTTTCATCCAAGGCGCTTGCCGAACGCGGACTGACGCTGACCGACCTGCAGAATGCCATCCGAGGCCAGAACAACGTCGACCCGGCAGGTTCGGTCGACACCGGCCAGCGTTCGGTGCGCATTTCGGTCGAAGGCGACGTCACCAGGGCGGCCGACATCCGCGAGCTTCGCCTGCGCGCCGGCAACCAGGTGACGCGCCTCGGCGACATCGCCACGGTGACCTCCGGCCTCGAGGATCCGTACCAGCGCAAATACCGTTTCAACGGTCACGACAGCGTCCAGCTCGGCGTCGTCATGGCCAAGGGCTTCAACGTCACCGACGTCGGCAAGGACGTCGAAGCGACCTACAAGCGCTTCGAAGAGGCGCTGCCCTATGGCGTTTCGGTCGATCAGATTTCCGACCAGCCGCATGTCGTGAAGGAGGCGGTGAGCGAGTTTATGGAAGCGCTCGGCGAAGCGCTGCTGATCGTGCTTTTCGTGTCGTTCCTGTCGATCGGCTGGCGTTCGGGCCTGGTGATCGCCATCGTCATTCCGCTGGTCCTGGCAGCCACGTTTGCCATCATGTACGAGCTCGGCATCGACCTGCAGCGCATTTCGCTCGGCGCGCTGATCATCGCCCTTGGCCTCTTGGTCGACGACGCGATGATCGTCGTCGAGATGATGGAGCGAAAGCTCGAGGAAGGCCTGGTCAAGGTCGAGGCGGCGAGCTTCGCCTACTCCTCGACCGCTTTCCCGATGCTGACCGGCACGCTGATCACCACAGCCGGCTTCATCCCCGTCGGTTTCGCAGCCTCGACGGCCGGCGAATATGTGCGCACCCTGTTTTACGTCGTCGGCATCGCGCTGGTCGTGTCCTGGTTTGCGGCGGTCTATTTCACGCCGTGGCTCGGCCACATGATCCTTAAGCAGCGCAAGCACGCCGGCAGCCATCACGATGTCTTCGACACGCGCTTCTACCGCCGTCTTCGCTCGACTGTGGCATGGGCGGTGCGCCATCGCATCATCGTCCTGGTGATGACGCTGATGACCTTTGCCACCAGCCTGTGGGCGTTCCAGTTCATCCCGCAGAATTTCTTCCCGCAATCGTCGCGTCCGGAAATCCTCGTCGATCTCTGGCTGCCGGAAGGCACCAGCATCAAGGAAGTCGAGACCCAGGCCAAGGCGCTCGAAGCCAGGATGATGGACGACAAGGACAAGCGCTTCATTGCCACCTATATCGGCGAAGGCGCGCCGCGCTTCTTCCTGCCGCTCGACCAGCAGCTTCGCAATCCGAACTTCGCCCAGCTTCTGGTGATGGCCAATGACGAACCGGCCCGCGAGCGGCTGATCGTCAAGCTGCGCACCATCCTGGCCGAGGATTTCCCATCGATCCGCGCCAAGGTCGATCGCCTGTTCCTCGGTCCGCCGACCGGCTGGCCGGTGCAGATGCGCGTCATGGGTCCGGATCGCCAGGAGGTGCGCCGCATCGCCGACGAGGTGAAGGCGAAGTTCCAGGCAAATCCGCTGCTCGGCGCCACCCACGACGACTGGCTGGAGCCGGTGCCGGCGATGAAGCTGGTGATCGACCAGGATCGTGCCCGTGCGCTCGGCGTCACCTCGCAGCGCATCCGCCAGATGCTGCAGGCAAGCATGTCGGGAGCGCCGCTCGATGACTTCCGCGACGGCGAGGAGACGGTTTCGATCGTCGCCCGCGAACCGGAGGCAAGCCGTCACCTGCTGTCGGCGGTCGACTCCGTCTATATCCCGACCGATTTCGGTGGCTCCGTGCCGCTGTCGCAGGTCGCTAAGATCGTCCCGGTGCTGGAGCAAGGCGTTGAATGGCGGCGCGACCGCTTGCCGACCATCAGCGTACGCGCCACGCTTCCGGATGGCGTGCAGCCGAACGATGTCGCCATGAAGATGTACAGCGAGATGCAGGGTCTGCGCGCCAGCCTCGCCCCCGGCTACAAGATCGAGATCCAGGGCGGCGCCGAGGATGCGGCCGAAAGCCAGGCCTCGATTGCGGCGAAAGCGCCGATCATGCTGGCCGTCATCGTCGTGCTGCTGATGATCCAGCTGCAGCATTTCGGCAAGGCGATGCTGGTGCTGGCGACCGGTCCGCTCGGCATCATCGGCGCGGCGGCGGCACTTTTGATCAGCGGCGCCCCGTTCGGCTTCGTCGCCATCCTCGGTGTCATCGCCCTGCTCGGCATCATCATGCGCAACTCGATCATCCTGGTCGATCAGATCGACCAGGACATCGCCGCCGGCGTGGGGCGTTCCGAGGCCATCATCGGCTCGGCGGTCCGCCGCTTCCGGCCGATCGTGCTGACGGCGTTGACCGCGGTGCTGGCGCTGATCCCGATCTCGCGCGGCGTCTTCTGGGGGCCGCTCGCCTATGCCATGATGGGCGGCATTCTCGTCGCCACGGTGCTGACCATCCTTGTCCTGCCGGCAGCCTATGCGCTGTTCTTCGGCAGGGAGCCCAAGAAGGTGGTGGAGCAGGCGGCCGAGACGGAAGAAAAGAACGAAAGGCCGCAACTGGCCCTGGCGGCCGAATAGGGCTGTTGGCAAATGTGACCTCCGGCGGTTTAATCCGCCCACCAGGCGTAGGCGCCGGAGGAGGACCGTCATGACCATGGCTCAGACAAAGGCACCGCTGCGGCTGCCGATCGACGGGCGCCATCGCCGGATGTTCATCGGCGGTGGCTGGATCGATGCCCGCTCCGGCCGGACCATGGAGAGCCGCAACCCCGCCACCGGCGCGGTCATCGCCACGGTGCCGCGCGGCGACCGCCAGGACATCGACTTTGCGGTGACTGCTGCGCGCAAGGCGTTCGAGGGCCCGTGGAGCCGGTTCAAGCCTTATGAGCGGCAGGTACTGCTGCTGAGGATCGCCGACCTCTTCGAAAAGAACTGGGAAGAGATCAGCCGCTCCGACACCACCGACATGGGCATGCCGATCGTGCGCACCCGCGCCAATCGCAACCGCGTCATCGGCATGCTGCGCTATTATGCAGGCATGGCGACGGCGCTGCACGGCGAGACGATCGAAAACTCGCTGCCCGGCGAAATCGTCTCCTTCACCCGCAAGGAGCCGGTCGGCGTCGTCGGCGCCATCATCCCGTGGAACGCACCGACGGCCGCGTCGATCTGGAAGATCGGCCCGGCGCTGGCGACCGGCTGCACCATCGTGCTGAAACCGTCGGAAGAGGCACCGCTGACGCCGCTTTTGATCGCCGACATCATGAACGAAGCCGGCGTCCCGGAAGGCGTCGTCAACATCGTCACCGGCACCGGCATCGAGGCGGGCGCCGCACTCGCCGAGCACATGGGTGTCGACAAGATCGTCTTCACCGGCTCGACGGTGACCGGCCAGTCGATCGTGCGGGCCTCGGCCGGCAACCTCAAGCGCGTATCCTTGGAGCTCGGCGGCAAGTCGCCGGTCATCGTCTGCGCCGATGCCGATCTCGACAAAGCGGTGCCGCTGGCCGCGATGTCGGTGTTCGCCAATTCCGGCCAGATCTGCATCGCCGGTTCGCGCCTCTTCGTCGAACGCGCCGTCCATGACGAGTTCGTCGAGCGGCTCGCGGCATATGCCAAGGGTCTCAGGGTCGGCGACGGCATCGACCCGGCGACCGAGATCGGCCCGCTCGTCTCCGAAAAGCAGTTGCAACGGGTCACCGGTTACCTCGAGGCTGGCACCGCAGAAGGAGCAAAACTCGTCACCGGGGGCGAACGGCTCACGGAAGGCGCGCTTGCCGCCGGCAATTTCGTTGCGCCGACCGTCTTTGCCGGTGTCTCGGACGACATGAAGATCGCCCGCGAGGAGATCTTCGGGCCGGTGATTTCAGCCTTGCCGTTCGATACGCTGGACGAGGCGGTAGAGCGGGCCAACAACACGCCTTACGGCCTGGCTGCAGGGGTCTTCACCCAAAATCTCGCCACCGCCCACCAGCTGTCGCGCAAGATCCGCGCCGGCTCGGTCTGGGTCAACACCTATCACGCGATCGATCCGGCCGTGCCCTTCGGCGGCTACAAAATGAGCGGCTACGGCCGCGAGGGCGGCGCCGAGCACCTCGACGAATATCTCAACACCAAGGGCGTGTTCATCAAGATCGATTGAGCCAGAATAGGTCCAGAAACGAAAAACCCGCCTCAGCGGCGGGTCTCGGGGCGAATCAGCACCATAGCGAATTTAGTAGCATAGCTGCCGGCACAAAGCAAGAACAAAATGCAGGGACCGGGCGCATCGCGCGCCCGATCCCTCAAGGCAAGCCTCAGATGACGAACAGCCAGTTGGCGAGCAGCACCACTGCGACCCCAGCGATCAGCGTCAGGTAGGGCAGCATGCCCGCCTTGCGTACCGCAAGGTCGGACGAGCTCATGCCGAGATCGGCCAGCATGTGGTCGGGGAACTTGCCCTTGTCCTGGATGTAATGCCGGAAGCAGAACACCGGGATGATCAAGGCTGCCGTGATCAGCCCGGCCCACAATGCCATCGGATTCCAGACCTTGGCGCCGGCGCCCATGAAGACCGCGTTGACATAGGCAAAGATCGCGCCGAGGCCGAGCAGCCAGCTCGGCGCCTTCCATGGCCGCGCGATGTGGCCATTGTCGATGCGGTGGATCCAGCCGGCATTGAGATTGAGAAAGTTGAAGATGATGTAGCCGCAATTCGACACCGCCAGGATGAAGAAGAAGCTCGTCGCGTCGGCCGAGGCGATGGCCAGCACGATCAGGTTGAAGATCAAGTCGGTCCACATCGCCCGCGTCGGCGCGCCATGCTCGTTGACGTGGCTGAGGTAGCGCGGCAGCCAGCCGTCGACCGAACCCTGGTAGAGCGTGCGCGAAGAGCCGGCCATCGCCGTCATGATGCAGAGCACCAGCGCCAGGATCATCAGCATGACCAGCAGGCTGTGGATCAGCTGTCCGCCGCCGACCATACCGGCCAGTGCGTCAGCAACGCCGGAGCCATCGACGATCGGCGTCGCCAGCATGCCGTTCAAGCCGAGCACGCCCTGGAAGGTGAATGGCACCAGGATGAACAGCAGCATGCACAACAGGCCGGAATAGAAGATCGCCTTGAAGGTATCGGTGCCCGGGTTCTTGAACTCGGAGGTGTAGCAGACGGCGGTCTCGAAACCGTAGGTCGACCATGCCGCGATGAACATGCCGCCGAGCACCAGCGTCCAGCCGGCGATGTTCCACGCACCGGGCTCCGGCGCATAGGCCGCGGCGAGCGGCACCAGCGGCGAAAAATTCGCCCAATCGATCTGGCCGGTGACGATCGGCACCGCGCCGACGATCAGCATCGGGATGATGACCAGCAGGCCGATATATTTCTGCACGTTGGCAGTGCCCAGGATGCCGCGATGCTGGATCGAAAAGATGATCAGCATCAGCACCGCGCCGATGAAGAAGGTGGCGTTGAAGGTGAAGGAAACCGGGCCTAGCATGTGGCCGTAGAGCGTCCAGTTGCGGATCGCCGGCGTCGCCGCCGCGGTGACCGCGTTGATGGCGTCGGCGGCGCTGGTTCCGGCATGGGCCGCGATATAGGCGGCGACTTCCGGCGAAGTGTCGGTGAACAGCGGCACCGGCGCCAGTGCGTTGAGGATATAGGCGGCGGCGATCGAGCAGCCGAGCGACAGCACCGGCGACCAGGCGAACCAGTTGCACCACACCGAAAGCGGCGCGATGAATTTCGAGTAACGCAGCCAGGCAGTGGCGCCGTACACCGAGGCGCCGCCGGATTTGTTCGGGAACAGCCCGGCGATTTCCGCATAGGTGAAGGACTGCAGGAAGCCCATGATCATGGATACCGTCCAGATCAGGAAGGCCAGCGTTCCGGTGGTGCCGGCAATGCCGCCGATCGAAAACAGGACAAGGGCCGGAACGCCGCTTGCTACCCAGAAGGCGCCGCGCCAATCGATGTTGCGGTGCAGCTGCCCTTCGGCAGGCGGCACCAAGGTGGTGACTATCGTGCTCATTTACGTGGATTCCCCATTTTTGATGTTCCCCATCGGCAACAGCCGCAATCTCGCGAAGGCGTCATCGACGCTCACGTTGAACGGCCCAAGCGTTTTCCGCTCAGTAGTATTTTATTCTTAGCAGTGAAGATTGACCCAACGCCCTTTCACGTCAAGCGCTTTGTGACGCTGTGCACATTGCTGTGAAAGACAGGACAAGCAGCCGCATCGCCGAAAGGCTGGACTAAGCCTCCCGTGGGGCGATCGGTCAGGAGCGCGGCCTGGTCTTTTGCGGGTCGTAATGGGCAAAGGCGACGACGCGCGCCGGCAGCCGCTTGCTGTGGCCGTCGAGCTTGCCGACCTCGACCTCGGTGCCGATGGCCGCGTGGGCGACGTCGAGCCTGGCCAGCGCGATGGTCTTGTTCAGCAGCGGCGAACGCATGCCTGAGGTGACGACGCCGATCTGGGCGCGGCCGACATGCACGCAATCGCCGTGGCCGACGGCGACATTGGCGTCGATGTCGAGGCCGACCAGCTTCCTCTGCGGATTTTCCTTGCGTCGGATCAGCGCCTCGCGGCCGATGAAATCGTCGCTCTTGGTCTTCAGCGGCACGGTGAAGCCGATGCCGGCCTCGAACGGGTCGGTCTGGTCGGAGAACTCGTAGCCGGCAAAGATCAGCCCGGCCTCGATGCGCACCATGTCGAGCGCCTGCAGCCCCATCGGCTTCAGGCCGTGCGGCTGGCCGGCCTGCCAGATCGCGTCGAACACCTTTTCGACGTCGCGCGGATGGCACCAGATCTCGTAACCGAGCTCGCCGGTGTAACCGGTGCGCGAAACCACGACCGGAATGCCGTTGCCGCCGCCGATGCGGGCGACCGCGAAACGGAACCATTCAAGCTCGTCGATCGACGGCTGCAGCGGCGAGGTCCAGATGATCTCTCTGAGGATGTCGCGGCTTTTCGGTCCCTGCACTGCGACGTTGTGCATCTGGTCGGTCGACGAGCGGACCAGCACGGTGAAGCCGAGTTTTTGCGCCGTTTCTCGCAGCCATTCGCCGGATAGATCGTCGCCGCCGACCCAGCGGAAATTATCCTTGCCGAGCCGAAGCAGCGTGCCGTCGTCGATCATGCCGCCATGCTCGTAGCACATGGCGGAATAGACGACCTGGCCGACGCCGAGCTTCTTGATGTCGCGGGTCAGCGTGTATTGCAGCAGCGCTTCCGAATCCGGCCCGGTGACCTCGAACTTGCGCAGCGGCGACAGGTCCATGATCACGGCGTCCTGCCGGCAGGCCCAGTATTCGTCGATGGGGCCTTGCCTGGCGAAGGAATTGGCCAGCCAGTAACCCTTGTACTCGACGAAGTTGCGGGTGTGCTTGGCAAAGCTCGAATGAAAGGCGGTCTCGCGGGTCATTTTCGGTTCCGAATCGGGCGTCATGCGTCTGGCGATCGCTCGCGAGAATTTGTGCTGGCCGGAATAGGTTCGCACATGGATGTCGGTCAGGTTCCAGCCATTGGCGGGCGTCGTATCGTCAGGGCAGGCTGACGAGACGCAGACGATGTCGGTCAAGGCGCGCAGCAGCACATAGTCGCCCGGCCGCGACCACGGCTCGTCGGAAACCACGACGCCATGCGCGTCGATTGACGTGTTGAAGAAGAAGTTGATCGCCATCCAGCCGGCGCGGGGCGTCACACCCTTGTCGGCCAGCGCGCGGTTGAAATTCTCCGAGCAGTTGGGATGGCCGGGATAACCGATGTCGTCGTAATATTTGGCGGCGCAGGCGAGCGCGAATGCATCGTGCCGGCCGCAAGTGTCCTGGATAACCTCGACCAGCGGCTCCATGTCCTGGTCATAATATTTCGAATGCAGGCCGGGCATCGGATAACTCGAGCCCATCAGGGTGCGCGTCGTCGTCACGTCGAGCGGATGATCGCGGCCCTTGTCCAGCTTGCGCGCCGAAAAGCACTGGAAGTCCGTGCATTGACGCCCGTCGACATCGATGATCTGCAGATAGTCGCCGGCTTTGACGAAGTAGGCTTCCGCCGTCGCCGAATTGACGCGCAGGTCGAGCACGGGATCGGCCAGCGGGTCGGCAAGCCTGGATTTCGCCGCCGGGCGGATGGTGGCGCGCCGGACGATGACGCTAAGCGGCGTCGCCGTATCGTGGCCGTCGACCAGCATCGGACCACCGGGCGCCGCAATCACCATCGACCCATCGCGGGCGACGGTAAAAGCCTGTTCGGTACCGGCAGGGGTGGCGCCGCCGAACACGCGCACTGCCTTTGCCTGGTCGAGCTGCACCTGTCGTCGCTCGAGCCCCCGGCGCAAGGAAGCGAGGCTGTCGTCGCCCTCGGCCAGCAGCGCCTTGATGCCGGCGGCATTGCTGTTCGATTTCTCGCCGAAAATGCCGGGATCGGTCGCGCCGCTGCTATCCCATGCCAGCAGCTCGCAGGCCTGCCCGCCCTCGACATTGCGCACGCTGATCGTATCGCCGGCCTCGACCTCGATCAGCACGGCGCCATTGCCCTGGACGGTATAGCGCTCCATCCCGGCCGGCAGCGCGATCTGGCCTGGCCGCAGGATCAGGCTCGGCCGGGGCGGTCCGGCGGCGACGGCGGGGTAGGGCGACTGGCTCATCTCAACCCTGGTTTCGAGAAACAAGTTTGCCTGTGTGTGAAATTATTTTAGCGGGAAGAATAGCAGGGGGATCGGGTTTGGCAAGGTGAAGGTGGCACAAGCTCCCCCTTCTCCCCCAGGGGGAGAAGGGAAGACGCGCCAAGGCTACCCCAATTCCTCGGAATGCCGGATCTCGACGCCATACTCCGCGGCGGCATCGAGCATCGTATGCCACAGGCTTTCGGCAAACGTCGCAAATACCAGAAGATTGAACACCGCCTGCCCGTCCGGCCGGTCATTGCCGCGCCAGAGATTGATGCTGGTGTGATCTACCGACGTCGCGGCAGCGGTGCCGGCCGGGAACGCCGCCGGGTGCAGGTCCAGCGACGACAGTTTGGCCAGCATCGCGCGTGCCTTTTCTCCGGAAATGCTGATCAGCGCGCGGGCATGCGACTGGTCGGACAGCGAGGCGGATTGCGCAAACGCCTGGCTCAGCGGTCCGATCGTGTGCTTGCCGCCATTGGACAGGACCAGGAACTGATCCGGTCCCGACCAGATCAGCGTAGCGTCGGGAGCTCGGACCGCCTTTGGCGTTTCCGGGGCGGCAACGCCGAAGCGGGTTTCGGCAGCCTTCGCCAGTTCTGCCGCTTTGCCGCGCCGCGCCATCACCTGGATCAGGTCGAAATTGCGGATCTCGGTGAGCGATACGCCCGCCGCCGTGCCGCGCGCGCCATAGGCGCCGCCGACAAGCGCCTTCTCCAGCGGACTGCGGCTAATCCAGGAAAACTCAGCCACGCTGGCGCCCTCCATCCGGGTCGTAGAAGACGGGACTGCACAGCTCGACATCGTAGTCTTCGCCGCGCAGCGGGTCGTGCGCGTGGACGATCTCGCCGATGCGCTCGCGGCCGCGCTCAACCAGTGCCAACCCAATCCACTGGTCGAGCGTCGGCGAGAAGCAGACCGAGGTGACGTAGCCCTGGTCGTTATCGGGACCGGGTGTCTTGCCCTTCGGCATGATATGCGCGCCGGAGCGCAGGCGGCGTGTCTTGTCGACCGGCTTGATGCCGACCACGACCTGCCGGTCCGGCGCAACCAGCACCTCGCGCCTCGCCATGACGCGGCCGATGAAGTCTTTCTTGGTCGACATCATCTTGCCGAAGCCAAGGTCGGCGGCGGTCGTCGTGCCGTTCAGCTCCGGCCCGGCGACATGCCCCTTTTCGATGCGCATGACGCCGAGTGCCTCGGTGCCGTAGGGCGTCACGCCGAACGGCTTGCCGGCCAGCATCAAATTGCGCACCAGCGCGTCGCCGTAACGCGCCGGAACCGAGATCTCGAACGCCATCTCGCCGGAGAACGAGATGCGGAACAGCCGCGCTTTGATGCCGCCGCGTAGCGCGACTTCGCGCGCGCCCATAAAGGGAAAGCCCTCGTTCGACAAATCCTCCGCCGGATCGACGATTTCGCGAAGCAGGTCCCGCGTCTTCGGCCCGGCGATCGAGAATTGCGCCCACTGGTCCGAGACCGAGGTCAACTGCACATCGAACTCGGGAAACAGCACCTGCCGGCAGAATTCGAGATGCTGCATCACCAGCCCGGCCTTGGCGGTGGTGGTGGTCAGGAAATAGTGATCCTCGGCCAGCCGCGACGTCGTGCCGTCGTCATAGACGATGCCGTCCTCGCGCAGCATCAGCCCGTAGCGGGCTTTGCCGACAGCAAGATTGGAGAAGGTGTTGATGTAGACGCGGTCGAGGAAGGCGCCGGCATCCGGGCCGTGTACGTCGATCTTGCCGAGTGTCGAGACGTCGCAGAAGCCGACGCCGGAGCGCACCGCCTTGACCTCGCGGGTGACCGATTCCAGCCAGTCCTTTTCGCCGGCGCGCGGATACCATTGCGCGCGCTTCCACAGGCCGGTGTCGACGAACACCGCGCCCTGTTCGGCGGCCCAGCGATGCGACGGCGTCAGTCGCGTCGCATGAAAATTCTCGTCGCGATGATGGCCGGCGAAGGCGCCGATGGCGACCGGCACATAGGGCGGCCGGTAGATCGTCGTACCGGTCTCGGGAATGGACTTGCCTGACACCGCCGCCATAATGGCGAGGCCGGCGACATTCGAGGTCTTGCCCTGGTCGGTGGCCATGCCGAGCGTCGTATAGCGCTTGAGATGCTCGACCGACTCGAAGCCTTCGCGCTGCGCCAGTTCGATGTCGGACGCGGTCACGTCATGCTGGTAATCGACGAAGGCTTTCCCTTTGCCGGCCACATGCCAGAGCGGCGTCAGCGAAAAGGCTTCGTCGTCGGCGACCGGCGATGTGCCGGCATTGCCGCTTCGTCCGGCGCTCTGCGCTGCCGTAGCACCCGCGGCAAATCCCTGGCGCAGGCAGTCGCCCAGCCCGAAGGCGCCGTTGGCGGCGCCGACGGCCACCATGCCGGGTGGCGCGCCGTCCGGCACGAAGGCTGCAATATCGTCCTGCCATTTCGGCCGGCCGCGATGGTAGGAAGTCAGCCCGACCGCCGGATTCCAGCCGCCGGAGACGGCAAGTCCGTCTGCCTCGACCTCGGCGCGTGCGCCGCCGGTGAGCGCCACCGCAATTTTCCTAACGCCGTCCTTGCCGCCCTCGACCCCGCTGACCGAGCCGTTGAGCACGGCAAAGCCGCCTTTGGCGGCAAGCGCGCGATGCGCGGCGGAGACGTCCGGGCGTCCATCGATCACCGCCGCGATCTGCAGACCGGCGGCAAGCGCGGTCTCGACCGTGCGCCAGCCGTCCTCATTGTTGGTGAACAGGGCGATCCGCCTTGCCGGCGTCGCCGCGTAGCGCGCGACATAGGTCCGCATCGCCGAAGCCATCATCACGCCCGGCGTGTCGTTGCCGGCAAAGACGATCGGCCGCTCGATGGCGCCGGCGGCAACGACGCAACGCCTGGCTACGATCCGCCACAGTCGCTGGCGCACCTGGTGCTCGGGCGGCGAGGGCAGGTGGTCGTTGACCCGCTCGATGGCGCCATAGGTGCCGCCATCATAGACGCCGAACAGTGTCGTGCGGTTCATGATGCGGACATCGGGGAGCGCGGCGAGTTCCCCCAGCGTGCGCGTAATCCATTCGGCTGCCGGCTCGCCGTCGATCGTGCCGCCGTCGGCAAGCAGACGGCCGCCGAACGCAAAATCTTCCTCGCACAGGATGACGCGGGCGCCGCTGCGCCCGGCCGCCAATGCCGCCGCAAGCCCGGCCGGGCCGGAACCGGCGATCAGCACATCGCAATGCGCCCACGCCTTGTCGTAATGGTCGGGATCGGCGCCGCCGGCAGCGCGTCCGAGGCCGGCGGCGCGGCGGATCGCCGGCTCGTAGACCGCTTCCCAGAATTTCGCCGGCCACATGAAGGTCTTGTAGTAGAAGCCGGCGACGAAGATCGGCGCAAACAGCTGGTTGACCGCCATCAGATCATGGCGCAGCGACGGCCAGCGGTTCTGGCTGGCCGCTTCGAGCCCGTCATAAAGTTCGGCTGTGGTCGCCTTGGTGTTCGGCTCGCGCCGCGCTCCCGTGCGCAGTTCGACCAGCGCGTTCGGCTCTTCGGATCCAGCGGTCAGGATGCCGCGCGGCCGATGGTATTTGAAAGAGCGGCCGACCAGCTTGATGCCATTGGCGATCAGCGCCGAGGCGAGCGTGTCGCCCTGGAAGCCGGCATAGCTCTTGCCGTCGAAGCGGAAGCCCAGCGGAGCGGAACGATCGATGAGACCGCCGCTCTCCAGCCGGTGTGTCTGCGCAGGGCCAACCATCAAGCGCCCACCTTGGCGGCACCAACGCCCGCCGCCGGCTCGACGGAGGAAATCTCATGCGTCAGCGTGTTGCGGGCGACCTTCAGCCAGGCCCGACAGCCGCCGCCATGGTACCAGTATTCACTCATCGGCCCGGCGACGTTGTCGCGCAGATAGACGTAGTCGAAGACCTCGTCTTCGGTGGCGCCGGCCGTCGGACGCGCCGGCTTGGCGTCGCCCAGATAGGTGAACTCGCCGAGTTCGCGTTCGCCGCAGAAGGGACAGACAATGCGCATGCTTCTTCAGCCAGCCTTCAATGCAGGTTCGGTTGGGCGCCCTGGCCCTTTTCGTCGATCATCGCACCTCGCCGGAAGCGGTCGAGGCGGAAGCGCGCCGCCTCCTTGTGCGGCTCGTCGCGTGCCAGCAGATGGGCAAAGACCAGGCCGGAACCTGGCGTCGCCTTGAAGCCGCCATAGCACCAGCCGGCGTTGAGATAGAGCCCGTCGACCGGCGTCTTGTCGATGATCGGCGAGCCGTCCATCGACATGTCCATGATGCCGCCCCACTGACGCAGAAGCCGTATCCGGCCGATCATCGGCATCAGCGCCATGCCGCCCTCGCAAACGTCTTCCATGACAGGCAGATTGCCGCGCTGGGCGTAGGAATTGTAGCCGTCTATATCGCCGCCGAAGACCAGGCCGCCCTTGTCGGACTGGCTGACGTAGAAATGGCCGGCGCCGAAGGTCATGACATTGGGGATCAGCGGCTTGATCGCCTCCGACACGAATGCCTGCAGCACATGGCTTTCGATCGGCAGCCGCATGCCGGCCATCGCCGCGACGCGCGACGAGGAGCCGGCAACCGCCATGCCGACCTTGCCGGCGCCGATCCTGCCGCGCGATGTCTCGACGCCGGTCACCTTGCCGTTGCCGTCGCGGACAAAGCCGGTCACTTCGCAATTCTGGATGATGTCGACGCCGAGCGCGCTCGCTGCATGCGCGTAGCCCCAGACCACGGCATCGTGGCGTGCCGTGCCGCCGCGTCGTTGCAAAAGCCCGCCCTGCACCGGAAAGCGTGCATTGTCGAAGTTCAGGAACGGCATCATCTTCCTGACCGCCGCCAGGTCGAGCAATTCGGCGTCGATGCCGTTGATGCGCATGGTGTTGCCGCGCCGCGCATAGGCGTCGCGCTGTGCGTCGGAATGGTAGAGGTTGATGACGCCGCGCTGGCTGACCATGGTGTTGTAGTTGAGGTCCTGCTCCATCCGCTCCCACAGCTTCATCGAAAGCTCGTAGAAGCCGGTATTGCCGGGCAGCCCGTAATTGGAGCGGATGATGGTGGTGTTGCGGCCGGCATTGCCGGAGCCGATCCAGCCCTTTTCCAGCACCGCGACATTCCTGATGCCGTATTCGCTGGCGAGGAACCATGCCGTCGCCAGGCCATGGCCGCCGCCACCGATGATCACCACGTCGTAATGGCTCTTCGGGCTGGCGTCGCGCCAGGTGCGCTGCCAGTTCTTGTGGCCGGAAAATGCCGCCCGGGCGAGGGAGAAGATCGAGTATTTCATGAACCTGTTTCGCGCCGGGCGTGCAACAATTCCGGATCAGATGTCGAGCGTGTGGTCGCGCTCCCACTGGGTGAAGTGGGAAGCATAGGAATTCCATTCCTGCTGCTTGAGCTTTAGATAGGCCGACGAGAATTCCTCACCCAGCGCCGCCTTGAGCGATTTGTCGTTGTCAAACTCGCGCAGCGCGTCGAGCAGGTTGAGCGGCAGCTTCGGCGCGCCCTCGACCGTATGGCCGAACTGGTACATGTCGATGTCGTAGCGCCGGCCGGGATCGGCCTTGGAGCGGACGCCGTCGAGGCCGGCGGCGATGATGACGGCCTGCAGCAGATAGGGGTTTGCCGCGCCGTCCGGCAGGCGCAGCTCGAAGCGGCCGGGACCAGGCACGCGCACCATGTGGGTACGGTTGTTGCCCGTCCAGGTCACCGTGTTCGGCGCCCAGGTGGCGCCGGAGATGGTGCGCGGCGCGTTGATGCGCTTGTAGGAATTGACAGTCGGGTTGGTGATCGCGGCAAGCGCGGAAGCATGTTTCATGATGCCGCCGAGGAAATTCCTGCCCTTTGCCGACAGGCCGAGCTCCATGGCATTGTCGGCGAAGACATTTGTCTTGCCGTCCTTGTCCCACACCGAGATGTGGGCATGGCAGCCATTGCCGGTCAGGCCCTGGAACGGTTTCGGCATGAAGGTCGCGCGCAGGCCGTGCTTTTCGGCGACCGATTTCACCATGAATTTGAAGAAGGAATGCTTGTCGGCGGTCGCCAGCGCATCGTCGAAGGCCCAGTTCATCTCGAACTGGCCGTTGGCGTCCTCGTGGTCGTTCTGGTAGGCGCCCCAGCCGAGCGCCAGCATGTGGTCGCAGATCTCGGCGATGACGTCATAGCGGCGCATCACCGCCTGCTGGTCGTAGCAGGGCTTCGACGCCGTGTCGTATTCGTCGGAAATCGTCTTGCCGTCCGGCGAGATCAGGAAGAACTCGGCCTCGACGCCGGTCTTGATGTGCATGCCGTCGCCAGCGGCCTCCGCAATCAGTCGCTTCAGCGTGTTGCGCGGCGCCTGCTCGACCGATTTGTCGTCCATGATGCAGTTGGCGGCGACCCAGGCGACTTCGGGCTTCCAAGGCAACTGGATCACCGAGGCCGGATCCGGCACGGCCAGCATGTCGGGATGCGCCGGCGTCAGGTCGAGCCAGGTGGCAAAGCCGGCAAAGCCGGCACCGTCCCGCTGCATGTCGGCGATCGCCTGCGCCGGCACCAGCTTGGCACGCTGCCCACCGAACAGGTCGGTGTAGGATATCATGAAATATTTGACGCCCTTCTCCTTGGCGAAGGCGGCGAGATCGTTCCCCATTATAGTTCCTCGCTTACTGGCATTTGGTTTGTTTTAGAAGCCGTTCTTGCCCGGTATCCAGTTGGTGCCGGCCAGCGGCACGCCGGCCATGGCGGCGGCTTCGATCGTCAAGGCCACAAGATCCTCGGGCTCGAGATTGTGCAGGCTGTTCTTGCCGCAGGCGCGGGCGATTGTCTGAGCCTCAAGTGTCATCACCTTAAGATAATTCGCCAGCCGTCGTCCGGCCGCAATCGGATCGACCCGTTTCATTAGCTCGGGATCCTGCGTGGTGATGCCGGCCGGGTCGCGTCCCTCATGCCAGTCGTCATAGGCGCCGGCGGTCGTGCCGAGTTCGTTGTATTCCGCTTCCCAGCGCGGGTCGTTGTCGCCGAGCGCGACAAGCGCTGCCGTGCCGATCGACACCGCGTCGACGCCGAGCGCCAGCGCCTTGGCGACGTCGGCGCCGTTGCGGATGCCGCCGGAGACGATCAACTGCACCTTGCGGTGCATGCCGAGATCCTGCAGCGCCTGCACGGCCGGCCTGATGCAGGCAAGCGTCGGCTGGCCGACATTTTCGATGAACACTTCCTGGGTTGCGGCGGTGCCGCCCTGCATGCCGTCGACGACGACGACATCGGCGCCCGACTTCACCGCAAGCGCCGTATCGTAATAGGGCCGCGCGCCGCCGACCTTGACGTAGATGGGCTTCTCCCAGTCGGTGATCTCGCGCAGTTCGAGGATCTTGATCTCGAGATCGTCCGGCCCGGTCCAGTCGGGATGGCGCGAGGCTGAGCGCTGGTCGATGCCTTTCGGCAGCGTGCGCATTTCGGCGACGCGGTCGGAGATCTTCTGGCCGAGCAGCATGCCGCCGCCGCCGGGCTTGGCGCCCTGGCCGACGACCACTTCGATCGCGTCGGCGCGGCGCAGATCGCGCGGGTTCATGCCGTAGCGCGACGGTAGGTACTGGTAGACCAGTGTCTTTGAATGGCCGCGCTCTTCCTCGGTCATGCCGCCGTCGCCGGTGGTCGTCGAGGTGCCTGACAGGGTCGCGCCACGGCCGAGCGCTTCCTTCGCCGGGCCGGACAGCGAGCCGAAGCTCATACCGGCAATGGTGATCGGGATTTTCAGCTCGATCGGTTTTTTCGCATAGCGCGAGCCGAGCACGACGCTGGTGTCGCAGCGCTCGCGATAGCCTTCGAGCGGGTAGCGCGAGATCGAGGCGCCGAGGAACAGAAGGTCGTCGAAATGCGGCAGCTTGCGCTTGGCGCCGGCGCCCCTGATATCATAGATGCCGGTCGCCGCGGCGCGGCGGATCTCGGAAAGCGTGTAGTCGTCGAAGGTCGCGGATTTGCGCGGCGTCGTCGGCGGGTTGCGATAGGTCATTGAGCCTCAATACGCGTCGGCGTTGTCGATATTGAAATTGTAGAGGGTACGAGCCGAGCCATAACGCTTGAACTCCGCCGCCTTGACGCCGGTCACGCCGGCGCGGTCGAGCAGGTTTTGCAGCAATTCGAGATGCTCGGGCCGCATCTCCTTGGCGATGCAGTCGGCGCCGAGGCTTTCGACCTTGCCGCGCACGAAAAGCCGCGCCTCGTAGATGGAATCGCCGAGCGCATCGCCGGCATCGCCCAGCACCACGAGATTGCCGGACTGCGCCATGAAGGCCGACATGTGGCCGATATTGCCATGGACGACGATGTCGATGCCTTTCATCGAGATGCCGCAGCGCGACGACGCGTTGCCTTCGATGACCAGCAGCCCGCCGCGGCCGGTGGCGCCGGCATACTGGCTGGCGTCGCCTTTGACGACGATCTGGCCGGACATCATGTTCTCGCCGACGCCGGGTCCGGCCGAGCCATGCACGGTGATGGTGCCGCCGTCGTTCATGCCGCCGCAATAATAGCCGACGCTGCCGCGCACATCGATGGCGACCGGCTGGTCGACGCCGACGGCGACCGAATGGCTGCCTCGCGGGTGCAGTACTTCCCATGCGGTTTCGTTCGAACCGGGCGCCAGATCGTGCAGCGCCTGGTTGAGCTCGCGCAGCGACATTTCGGCCAGGTCGAAGACCCGTGACGCATGGCTCTGTTCGCGACCCGCCTTGGAGAGGTTGATTGCCGGCATTGGTTCAATGCTCCCAGAAATAGACGGTTGCGGGCTCGGGTTCCCAGACCTTCGCATTGTCTATGCCGGGCAGTTTGGTGAGCGCACGATATTCCGAGCCGAAGGCGACATACTGGTCGGTTTCGGCCATTACGGCAGGCTTGCAGGCGATCGGATCGCGCACCACGCCAAAACCGTTCTTGGTGCCGACGACGAAGGTGAAGAAGCCGTCGAGGTCGCTCAGCGTGCCTTCCAGCGCCTCGCCGAGGTTCTTGCCATGCGCCATTTGCGAGGAGAGATAGGCGGCAGCGACCTCGGTATCGTTCTCGGTCTCGAATGTCATGCCTTCGCGGATCAGCTCGCGGCGGACATTGTTGTGGTTGGACAGCGAGCCATTGTGCACCAGGCACTGGTCGGCGCCGGTCGAGAACGGATGCGCGCCCATCGTCGTCACCGCCGATTCGGTCGCCATGCGGGTATGGCCGATGCCGTGGGTGCCGGTCATCTCGCGGACGCCGAAACGGTCGACGACCGCTTCCGGCAAGCCGACTTCCTTGTAGATCTCGACGACGTCGCCGGCACCCATGATGCGGATGTCGGGGCGCAGTGCCTGGATCGCCTCACGCGCCTGGTCGATCTTGGCAGGCGTCGTCCTGACTACCGCATGCGTCGACTTCGCAGCAATGCTCACCGGCGCGCCGATTGCCTTGGCTAGTTCGGCGTCGAGGCCGCGGAAATCGCGCTCCGGCTTGGCCGACTGGATGGTGATCTTGGCTTCACTGGAGGGGGCGCCATAGATGGCGATGCCGGCGCTATCGGGACCGCGATCGCTGAGCGAGATCAGCATCTCCGACAGCATCGCGCCAAGCTGGGGCTCGAGCGACTTGTCCTTCAAAAACAGTCCGACGATTCCGCACATGTCAGGCTCCGCGAGTTTGTTCCCTCCGAGATGTATCGAATGAGTCCGGGGAATTCAATTGGTATGAAAAAAATTTTCCTGTCGTTATATATCGGCTGAGGCGCCGCCGGCCGCACTATCGCCGCGCGCGCCGCCATTGTGAACCCATTTGGCATAGCGGATACGGGCGATCTTGTAGGCATCCAGGATCGACAGGGCATAGATCAGGAAGCCGCCGGCATGGCGCCCGACGAAGCTGGCGTCGGGCGGCGCGATCTTGGCGGTGACCCAGGCGAGGATCACCATGAAGAACAGAAATTGCAGGCCGCGCACCGGCACGCCGAGCACGACATGCCCGCTTGCCGGCAAGACGATCGCGGCGCCGAGAACGAGATAGGGGCTCGGTGGTGCGAGGGAGGTGGTGCCTTGGCTGCTCATGCCGCTTGCCGTTCGCTTTGATTGATGGCATCGCGCAGCGCCGAAGCCGACGACAGCAGCCTCTCGATCAGCACCGGATCGAGCCTGACCGTGCCGAATTCGGCTTGCCGGAATACGCCGTAGCGCGCCCGCTCGGCCTCGGCCAGAAGCCAGACGATGCGCACGCCGTTCGGTGTGATCAGCAATTCCTTGGCGCGCCCCTCGGCAAAGATGTCGAGGTGGCCGGCGATGAGGGCCTCGGGGAAGCGCACGCCCTTGCGGTCGCTTCGCAGCACCGCCTCGGCCGGAAATTCAGCCGCCTTCGGCAGCGTATGGTCGAGATGATCGAAATTGGAAAAAGTCGTCGGCGATCCCGGCCGCATCATCATGTCGAAAGTGCCTGGTATCGCGACCTTTTCGGTGATCGAAACGCTCAGCCAGCGCGCCGGCAGCTTCCTGATCGCCAGCGTGTCGACGATGGTCCGCACCTGCACCTGCCGGCCGTTCCACGAGCCGGCGAAGGTGACGACGCCGGCAGTGCCGTCCGAGATATTGGCCACGTCGGGAATGATTTCGCGGAGCACCGCCTCCTCGGCGGCAAGCGCGGTCGAAGCCTTGGCGTGGCTGGCCCGCGCAAGCCAGGTTATGTGGAGGACGAGAGCCAGGGCAACCGCCCCGGCGAGCAATGCTGAGATCACCTAACGCACCTCGTCACGCAAATGCCCGCCCAGAACGGGCGCGCCGTCAGTAGCCCTGCGGCTTCGGCCACGGCATGGTGAACTGGGCACCGCGGCGCACGAATTTGTAGCGGTAGAAGTGGAACCACAGCGAGATCAGGAAGTAGAAAGCGACCATGGCGATCAGCTGCGAGCCGAAGCCGAGGAAGATCGCAAAGAAGGTGACCACGCAAAGGCAGAACAAGACGATCGCCGGCAGCGGATGGAAGGGATGGGTGTAGCCGCGGCGGATCGAGCCGAGCGGCCACTTCTTCCTGAACATGATGATGTTGATGCTCATGAAGGTGTATTGCAGCACGCCCGACAGGATCGAGAAGGTGATCGCCTGGTTGAGGTCGGCGATGAAGGCGAAGGCGAGCGCGATCGGCAGCAGGAACAGGATCGAGCGATAGGGCGTGCGGTATTTCGGATGCACCGCCGAGAACCAGGTCGGCAGATAGCGGTCGCGGCCGAGCGAGAACCAGGCGCGCGCGGCGTCGTTGATGCAGCCATTGGCGGAGGCGAGCGCCGCAAGCAGCGTCGCGGTGAACAGCAGGTTTTCCAGCAGCGCACTGCCGGTCAGTTTGCCTGCGTCCCACAGCGGATAGTAGGTGATGCCGAGATATTCCCAGGGCATCAGCGAGGCGCAGACATACCAGGTCATGGCGGCGGCGATCAAAAGCGTGATCATGCCGGCCATCGTGCCATAGGGCAGCGAGCGCGCCGGCGAGCGCACTTCCTCGGCCGCCTGCGTGGTTCCCTCTATGCCGAGATAATACCAGATGCCGAACTGGAAGGCGGCGATGACGCCGATCCAGCCATAGGGCAGGGCGTTGCCGGGGGTGACCAGTTCGTTCAGCTTCAGCACGGCGCCTTGCGTCCACGGGCTGACCGAGAAGAACAGGATGACGATCGAGACATAGGCGATGGCGGTGATGACGAAGTTGACGTTGAGCGTCATCAGCACGCCGCGATAGTTCAGCCATGCCAGCACGACGATGGTCGCGGCGATGAAGGAATTGTGGTTGAGGCCCTCGACGCCGGCCTTGGCGACGATCGTGTCGCCGAGCAGGATCGCGTCCGACACTTCGAGCATGGTGTAGGCAAAGACCAGGAACAGCGCGACGTTGAAGGCCATCAGCGGCCCGACAATGTGCTTGGCCTGCGCATATTGGCCGCCGGCGGCAGCAACCGTCGAGGTGACTTCGGAATCGATCATCGCGACCGAGGTGTAGAGCAGGCCAACGATCCAGCAGACGATCAGCGCCGCCAGCGCGCCACCCTTGTCCGCCGCGAAATTCCAGCCGGTGAATTCGCCGACCAGAACGATGCCGACACCGAGCGCCCAGACATGGGCGGGGCCGAGCACCCTGAGCAGCGAAACCCTGTCGCCTTGCACTTGCACCGCTGGTTCAGCCGTGATCGTCATCGTTCAATCCCCCACTCAGATCCGGTGTTTTTCGGACACGGCTTCAAGTTCGCCTTCCCTGGACGAGGTCAGCATCTCTTCGGAATAGGTCGTGTCGATCTTGAACCAGTCGTAGAGCATCCACAGCGCGAGCACGATCGAGATGCCCCAGCATGCGTAAGAGAGTGCCACCCACATGACGATGCTTCCCTATCTATTTGTCGCCGAACTTTTCGTCGATGACGTCGCGGTATTCGCGGTCCGATGCGCGGAACAGAAAGATGAAATAGCCGATCAGCACCGCGGCCATGATGATCAGCGTCGGCCAGTCGATGATGTAGTGGAACCGGTTCTGGATGATGTCGTGCGCGGTTTCCGGCGTGTAGCCGAGCTTTTCCCAGATCGAGGCCATGGTCGGGTTTTGTCCGAGCGCTTCCCACGTCTTGGCGTCGAGCGCGTCGATGGATTTTGCCGCCCCTGCCAGCCCTAGTTTCAGCGGCAGCCACAGTGCGACGAAAATCGCGACCACGACGACGGCGATATCGAAAACCTGTCCGGCCTTGCTCTGTTCGGGCGGTGTATAGCGGGCCATGCGTCTCCCCTCAGGACTTGCGGTTGCGGTAGGCGTCGGCATTCTTGATGTCGAGACCGTAGATGAAGTCCTTGTCTTCCTTGTAGTGGTTGACCATCGCCAGGATCGCGGCCGAGTTGAAGATCAGCACGGCGGCGGCGGCGACCGCGACGACGAGCTTGATGCCGGCGTCGGGGATGTATGGCCATGTCATGAACAGGACAAAGAGGATCGTCGCCCACAGGCAGACGATCAGGAGCATGGATCCACGCACGTCGGAACGGTACAACGCTTCCACGCGCTGTTGCAGGTCGGACATCGGCTTTCCCCTTTTTCAACGCCCGGTCCGGATTGGCCGGTCATTGCCCTCTTTCAAGAGAGTGAAATTTTTTTCATAAAATCCGGCCGAATTCTGGAATTGTCAAGACGATTTTACGCGGCGTTAACTGTTTGTTTGGTCCGCCGGATTTGCCTGACAATGAAATTATTTGCTTACGGGTATTGCAGGCTCCCGGCGTTTGCGATCAATATTCGGGCAACGCTCCCGCCTGTGTGCAGAGAGCAGGGGAAAGCAAAAAGTTCTTTCGAACGGAGGACCAGCGGATGACGGCATCCTGGAGATTTTCGACGCTTGCGGACCGCCATCGCGCGCTCGGCTCGAAGCTCGAGGACTGGAGCGGCATGGGCACCGCCTGGACCTACGACAAGGACGCCGACGAAGAGTATATCGCCATCCGCACCAGGGCCGGCCTGATGGACGTGTCCGGTTTGAAGAAGGTCCACATCACCGGGCCGCACGCCTCTCATCTGATCGACCTGGCGACGACGCGCGACGTCGAAAAGATCTATCCCGGCAAGTCGGCCTATGCTTGCATGCTCAACGAGGCCGGCAAGTTCACCGACGACTGCATCCTCTACCGCACCGGCCCGAATTCCTGGATGGTCGTGCATGGCTCGGGCACCGGCCATGAAGAGCTGCAGCGCGCTTCGGTCGGTCGCGACGTGTCGCTGCGCTTCGACGACAATCTGCACGACCTTTCGCTGCAAGGCCCGACGGCGATCGACTATCTGGCAAAGAATGTGCCCGGCATTCGCGACCTCAATTATTTCCATCACATGCAGACGCAGCTGTTCGGCTTCCCGGTGATGATCTCGCGCACCGGCTATACTGGCGAGCGCGGCTACGAGATCTTCTGCCGTGGCCAGGACGCCGGCACGATCTGGGACAGGATCCTCGACGAGGGCAAGAGCGCCGGCATCATCCCGTGCCGCTTCACCACGCTCGACATGCTGCGCGTCGAGAGCTACCTGCTGTTTTACCCCTACGACAATTCGCAGAAATACCCGTTCGAGAACGAGGGTCCCGGCGACACGCTGTGGGAGCTTGGTCTCGACTTCACCGTCAGCCCCGGCAAGACGGGCTTTCGCGGCGCCGAGGAGCACTACCGCCTCAAGGGCAAGGAGCGTTTCAAGATCTACGGCGTGCTGCTCGAAGGCAGGGAGCCGGCCGACGAGGGCGCACCGGTCTACCGCGGCGGCAAAAAGGTCGGCGTGGTGACCTGCGCCATGTATTCGCCGCTGGTAAAAAAATCGATGGGCATTGCCCGGCTCGACGTCGACTGCGCGGTGCAGGGCACCAGGCTCGAGATCCGCAACAAGAGCGGCTCCATCAGCGCAACCGCCGAGCCGCTTCCCTTCGACGATCCGAAGAAGACCAAGCGCACGGCGAAAGGCTGAGGCATACTGCGGGTATGGCAGCGAAAAGCATCATCAGCCGGCCGGTCTATGGGACCCTGTCTCCGCAGCCCGGCAAGCATCATCTTTTCATAGCGGATGCAGAGGGAGCGCTGGCGATCGCCGATCTGGCCGCCAAGGCACCGGCGGATTTCTTCGGCGGCGCCCACATCATCTTCATTCCCGGCCGCGACGGCAAATATGCCGATATGCTCGAAGCGCTGAAGCCGGCGCAGTTCTACCTCGGCCATTCCTTCGCCAGCGCTTTGCCGCGGCTGAAGCAGACGCTGGCCAATGCGCATATGGGCCTCAGGCTCTATCTTGCCGGCACCGAAGGGCTGATCGGCCAGGCCATGCAGGCGGCGCTCGAAGCCGGCATCGACCACACCTCGATCCAGACCGAGCATCGCGGCTCGCTGGCGCGCCGCATGCAGTGCGTCCATTGCAAGGGCATCACCGAGAACGTGACGACGCAGCCGGCGACCTGTTCGCATTGCGGCCTCTTGCTTCTGGTGCGCGACCACTATTCGCGGCGGCTCGCCGCCTTCCAGGGCGTCTGCATCAACGCCGAGGATCGCAGCGAAATTCCTCCGATCGAGGAGGTCTTTCGATGAGCACCGGCACCACCAAGCTCGATGTCGTTGTCAGCGATGTCGTCCCGGTCAACGAACTGGTCACGCGCTTTCATTTCCGCAGGCGCGACGGCGAGCTTTTGCCGACCTTTTCCGGCGGCGCCCATGTCGTCGTCGAGATGCGCGATGGCGAGCGCACCAGGCTCAATCCCTATTCGCTGATGGGCTCGCCGCTCGACACCCGCGAATACACCATCTCGGTTCGCCGCGACGACGCCGGCCGCGGCGGCTCGCTGTTCATGCACAGGCAGGTCAGGCCGGGCACGGAGATGGTGGTCAGCTATCCCGTCAACCTGTTCTCGCTCGATCTGCGCGCCAGGAAGCATCTGATGCTGGCCGGCGGCATCGGCATCACCCCGTTCATGGCGCAGACCGCGCAGCTGGCGGCGGAAGGCGGCAATTTCGAATTGCATTACACCTGCCGCACCGCCTCGCTCGGCACCTATGCCGACCTGCTGAGGGAGCGCTACGACCGCCGGGTCAGACTCTATCACGACGACCGCGACGAGCGCGTCGATCTCGACCGGCTGTTGTCGTCGCAGCCGCTCGGCACGCATCTCTACGTCTGCGGCCCGTCCGGCATGATCGGCTGGGTGCGCGAGCGTGCCGCCGCTCTCGGCTGGCCTCCCGAGACCGTGCATTTCGAGCATTTCGCGGCGCCGCAGCCCGGCGCCCCTTTCGACGTGACGCTGGCGCTCAGCGGCAAGACCATCTGTGTCGACGAGCAGCAGAGCCTGCTCGAGGCGATCGAGGCGGCCGGCGTCGATCCGCCCTATCTGTGCCGCGGCGGCGTCTGCGGCCAATGCGAGACCAACGTCATGTCGCATGACGGCAAATTCATCCACAACGATCACTGGCTGAGCGAGGAAGACCACCGTTCGGGCTGCAAGATCATGCCCTGCGTGTCGCGCTTCGAGGGCAGGTCGCTGGTGCTGGAAAGATAGGAGGCGAGCTTGGGCATTACCTTTCGCAAGGAAACCTTCCGCGACGACTTCACCTTCAGGAACAGCCCCGAGCACATCAGGCGGTTCCCGTTCCCGTTCCACGAGGACAGCTACATGTATGCGGTCAACATCGAGCCGCATGTCGTCGGGCCGAAGGGCAGCGTGCTGGAGAATTTGATCGACGTCGACGAGCACTATGTCGCCGAAATGCAGGACCGCGCTTTGGTGCTCGTCGAGGACCCGCTGCGCTGCCAGTCGCTGCCGCACATGACGCTGGCCGGCTGGGACCTGCTCGAATTGCTGATGGAGCAGCAGGCGCTGGGCTATCCCGAGCATTTCACGCTGATCCGCGACGGCGATCGCTGGCGCTGGATCAACCGGCCGCTCGGCATCGACGACAGCTTCACCTTCGGCGACGTCTCGACGCTGCCCTATGGGCCGATGGAATACATCACCCGGCAGAGCCAGGGTGATTTTTGCATCCTCGACCAGCGCGACGGCAATCTGTGGATGGATGCCGGCATGGTCACCACCCAGGCCGACTGGTCGCTCGATTTCGACATCGGCATGAACTTCTTCGAATGGCACGCGCCGGTGCCGCTGGCGCATGAGAAGGGCATATTCGTCCGGGCGCTGAAGTTCCTCACCAACATCCAGCAGGGCAAGCCGGCACGGCGGCTGAACTGGACGATGACCATCAATCCGCGCCTCGATACCAGCCCGGAAAATTATCACAAATGGGGTCCGGACCGCGCGACGGTGACGCCGGAAAATGTCGGCGACAAGGTGCATCTGCGCGTCGAGCTGCAGAGTTTCTGGCGGCTGCCGCGCTCGAATGCGATCGTCTTCCCGATCCGCTGCTACCTGATCAAGATGGACGAGCTGGTGACGCAGCCGAAATGGGCTCGGCGCCTGCACCGCGTCATCCGCGACCTCCCCGACGAACTCGCTAATTACAAAGGCCTGACGCGCTACCGGACGACGCTGGTCGAATGGCTGTCGAAATTGGATGATGGGAGTGTGACGTCGCCGGGTTTCGGGCCGGATTGACTGCTGCCGTCGCCGAAGCTGCCGATCTCCCCCCTCGTGGGGGAGATGCCCGGCAGGGCAGAGGGGGGCGCGAAGGATCGCCAACCTCGTTCATATTACGACCAGCCTAGAACAATCTGAGGCTGCAATTTGCGACCGATCGAGATGTCGGCGGGACAGCGCCCCCCTCTGTCCTGCCGGACATCTCCCCCACAAGGGGGAGATTGCCAACTCACCCCGCGCTCTGCGGATAGCAGATGATCGACAAATAGCGCATCGGAAGGACGCTCAGCACTTCCGGCCCGTGTGGCGCGTCGGCGTCGAAGAACAGGCTGTCGCCGGGCTTCATCGGGTAGAGATTGCTGCCGTGCCGGTAAACCACCTCGCCTTCGAGCATATAGAGGAATTCCATGCCCTCGTGCTGGAAGGTCGGGAACACGTCGGAATCCTCGGTCAGCGTGATCAGATAGGGTTCGACGACGACGCCGCTGGTGTTGGAGCCGATATGGCCGAGCAGATTGTACTGGTGGCCGGCGCGCGTGCCGCGGCGCTCGACGTCGAGGCCTTCGCCGGCCTTGACGAAGACGGCGCTGCGCTCTTCCTCGAAGCGGCGGAAGAAGGCGGTGACGGGAACACCGAGTGCCCGCGACAGCGCCTGCAACGTGGTCAGTGACGGCGAGGTGATGCCGTTCTCGATCTTCGACAGCATGCCAAGCGAAATGTCCGTGGCGGCAGCCAGATCGGCGACGGTGATACCGAGCTTCTTGCGGAATGCCCGCACCTCGCGGCCGATCGCGACCTCGAGCACTTTTTCGCGGGTGTCGCGAATGGCGTGCGGGTTCTGGGTGAGCGGCACGCGTATCTTGCGCGGCTCGATCGCGGCGGGTTTGGCTCTGCCCGCCGCGGCGCCGGCATCATGCTTCAGACTGGATGCTTTTCTCGCCATTTCGCCACCCCGGACCTTGCCGATTCATTTCACTCACGGTGAACATATTCGGTGCCGATACAGAAGCGCAACTGCTACGGCAAGCCACTTGTGGCGACTTGTCAGCGGTCCGGATTTCTCCCGAGGTCGGGCCTCGCTTGGAAATCCAGCGTGGTGAAACGAGGGTTTCGCGACAAGCCCTGTTGACAGCATCGAAGGGGCAATTACTGTCCTGTCAGTGAAATTTGTTTCGTTAGGGAAATGAGATCGGGAGGCCCGCAATGAAAGATCGTGTTGCCGTCATCGGAGCCGGGCCGTCCGGCATGGCCCAGCTCAGGGCCTTCAAGTCGGCTGCCGACAAGGGCGCCGATATTCCCGAGATCGTCTGCTTCGAAAAGCAGTCCGACTGGGGCGGCCTGTGGAACTACACCTGGCGCACCGGCCTCGACGAGCACGGCGACCCGGTGCACGGCTCGATGTACCGTTACCTCTGGTCGAACGGCCCGAAGGAATGCCTGGAATTCGCCGACTATACGTTCGAGGAGCATTTCGGCCGGCCGATCGGCTCCTATCCGCCGCGCGCCGTGCTGTGGGACTACATCAAGGGCCGTGTCGAAAAATCCGGCGTGCGCCAATGGGTGCGCTTCAACAGCCCGGTGCGCATGGTCACCTTTTCCGAAACGACAAAAAAATTCACCGTCACCGCGCATGACCGCACCAACGACGTCACGTACTCGGAAGAGTTCGACAATGTCGTCGTCGCTTCGGGCCATTTCTCCGTGCCCAACGTTCCCTATTTCGAGGGCTTCTCGACCTTCAACGGCCGCATCCTGCACAGCCACGATTTCCGCGACGCGATGGAATTCAAGGGCAAGGACATCTTGATCATCGGCCGCTCCTATTCGGCCGAGGACATCGGCTCGCAATGCTACAAATACGGCGCCCGATCGATCACCTCGAGCTACCGCTCGAAGCCGATGGGCTTCAGATGGCCGGAGAACTGGAAGGAAGTGCCGCTGCTGCAGAAGGTCGTCGGCAAGACGGCGCATTTCAAGGACGGCAGCACCAAAGACGTCGACGCCATCATCCTGTGCACCGGCTACCTCCATTCCTTCCCGTTCCTGACCGAAGACCTGAAGCTGAAGACCGCCAACCGCATGTGGCCGGACGGGCTCTACGAGGGCGTCGTCTGGGAGAAAAACCCGAAGCTGTCCTATATCGGCATGCAGGACCAGTTCTACACCTTCAACATGTTCGACGCGCAGGCCTGGTTCGCCCGCGACGTCATCATGGGTCGCATCAAGCTGCCCTCGGCCGAAGCAATGGCCGAGCACGGCCAGAAATGGCGGGCACGCGAGGAAACGCTGGAAGACGCCGAGCAGATGATCTGGTTCCAGGGCGACTACACCAGGGAGCTGATGGAGCAGACCGACTATCCGGGCTTCGACGTCGAGGCGGTCAATCAGACCTTCATGGAATGGGAGCACCACAAGGCGGAAGACATTATGGGCTTCCGCGACCATTCCTATCGCTCACTGATGACCGGCACGATGGCGCCGCTGCACCATACGCCCTGGCTGCAAGCGATGGACGATTCGATGGAGAGCTATCTCGAGGTGAAGGGCGTGGCGGCGGAGTAGGCAGTCCGAACGACGATTGCCTTGCCTCAGACAACTTCCCGCGCCGGGTCGGCTGCCAGCGCCAGGGAATTTGCGACGTGCTCGAGGTGCTCCTCGTCCAGGATGCTGGTCGCGACGCGGACAGCGTTCGTTTTTCCGGTCGAAAACTTCGCTCCGGCATGGACCGCGATGCCGTGGGCGGCCAGCGTGACCATCGCGTAGGGTTCCGAAGCAACCGGAATGAGGACGCTGAGACCATATCCGGCGTCGATCGCGACATCGCGTTTCGCCAGTTCGCCGGCGAGCCGTTCGCGGCGGTGACGATACACCTCCTTCGCCTGCTCAACGAGGGCAGCCGTGGCCGGGTCTTGCAGCAGCCAGGCGGTGGCCGCCTGCAGGATACGGCTGGTCCATCCCGAGCTGAAGCTGCGATAGGACTGGATCTGCTCGACGATCGTCGCGGATCCGGACAGCACGGCGAGCCGCAGGTCCGGGCCATGGGTCTTGGAATAGGACAGGATATGGACGACGCGATCGGGAAAACGCCGGCCCAGCGAAATGCGCGGCGCCGAGGCAATATCGCCGACGCCGTCATCTTCGACAATCAGCACGTCGGTGCCGGCGAGCAGGTCGCCGATGACTTCCAGCCGCGCCGACGACATGCAGGCGCCGGTCACCGAATGGACGCGCGGCTGGAACAGGAACGCGACGGGCCGCTGCCGCAGCGCGTTGGCGAGTGCCTCCGGCAAGGGGCCGTCGCTGTCGCAGTCCACCGGGATGATCGGCACGTCGAGATCTTCGAGGATGTCGAGCAGGCGAAGCGCCGTCGGGTTCTCGATGGCCACCGGCGCCCCCGGTGGGACCAGCGCATGCAGCAAGGTGTAGATGGCGTTGTAGCCGCCATTGGTAGCCAGGAACGCCCCGGGATCGTACGGCCATGACGGGCGCACTGCGGCCTCCAGCTCGGGCAGGATGCGCACTCGCTCGTAGCTGTTGAGCTTTTCGGCGCGCGCGCCATGCGCCAGCGCGATGCCGAGCGGCGGCAAGAGCTGCACATCGGGCTCCGCGATCGCCAGGTTCAAAACGTCCGCACCGTAATTGCCGCCGCTCATGTGGCGCTCCGGCCGGGCGGCAAAGCGGTTGCCCATGATCCAGGTGCCGTTGCGTCCGCGGCCGCCGATGATCTTGTAGCGCCGCAGCTCGCTCCACGCTTGCGAGACAGTCGCCGGGCTGACGCCGAGCACATAGGCCAGATCGCGCACCGGCGGAAGTTTTGCACCGACAGGCAGCGCGCCGCTTCTGATCAGCGCACTGGTCTCGCGCGCGATGCCGCGCATCGTGCGGTCGCCAAGGCGTTCAGCGAACCATCCTGCATCGAAATCCATCGGCACCCGCGACCGTCAAAGCTAATGTTCAGTAACATAATAACATTTGATCGGTCAAAAATAAACATTTACCAATCGCCGGTCAAACATAGCTTTGAAGTTCACGCCGATGCCCGTCTCCATCACTATAGCCACCCGCGATTGGGACTACCTCACCCCTTTGGTGCTGGGTGACGTCACGTCGAGCCGCCTGTCGGTGAAGGTTGACCGCGTCGCCACGCTGATCGCGGATCTCGGCACCGATCCGAACTACGATGCGGCGGAGGTCTCGTTCAGCCGTTATGTGTCGGCCATGGCTTCGGGCCGGGATACGGTGATTGGACTACCGTGCTTCATCATGCGCGGCTTTCGCCATCGCTGCATCATCACGGTCGAGGCCAGCCCGCTGGAACAGCTTTCCGACCTTGCCGGCAAACGCATCGGCGTCACCGGCTGGCGTGATTCCGGCAACACATGGACGCGGGCGGCGCTTCGCCGGGAAGGCGTCGGCGTCGAGGATGCCTATTGGTTCGCCGGCAGGCTGACATCCGAGCACCCGATCGCCGACCGCCTCGACGGATTCGGCAGGCCGGGGCGCATCGAAGCAGCACCAGGCGAACGCCCGATGATGGAACTGCTGGCGCAAGGCGAGCTCGACGCTGTTTTCACGCCCTTCATGCCGGACGGCTTTTTCGGCCCGGCTTCCGGCTTCCGGCAAGTGCTGCGCGATTTTCGCGCGGCCGAACGCGCCTATTTCGCCGACGTCGGTTATGTCCCGGGCATGCATCTGGTCGCCGTCAAGGCTGCCCTGGCCAGGGAACACCCCTGGCTGCCTCACGAACTCGCCAGGCTGATCGACGAAAGCCAGCGCGTCTGGACGGCAAGGCGCCGAAAATATGCCGACACCTCGCCCTGGATCCTCGAGGAGCTGCTTCATGCGGGGCGCGACCTGCCTCAGTCATGGAACACCAGCGGCCTGGCCGCCAATCGACGCATGATCGAGGATTTCGTCACCGAGCTACATACCCAAGGCATTCTGGCGGAACGGATTTCTGCCGAAGCCTTGTTTCCTTTTGAGACCAAGTCGCGGGCCACCGCAGCCTGACAACGCACAACGAAGAACACGAAGGAGAGTGCCATGAGGAAAATCAGCTTCATATTCGCCTCGCTCGTCATGCTGGCGCAGGCCAGCTTTGCCCAGGATATCCAGAAGCAATCGGTGAACGAGGATTTGCGCGCCCGGCTGCCGGAAGAGATCCGCACGGCGGGAAAGATCACAGCCGTCAACAACGGTTCGTTCCCGCCCTATGAGATCGTCACCGGCACCGAACTGACCGGGGCAACCAGGGACATTTCCGACGCCATCGGCCAGCTGCTCGGGGTCGAGGTCGATCACGCCTCGGTCGCCGGCCTGCCGGCGTTGCTGAGCGGCATCAATGCCGGCCGTTATCAGTTCGCGATGGGGCCTGTCGGCGACTATCCCGACCGCCAGAAATCCAACGACTTCATCGATTGGGTGCGCGAATACGTCGTCTTCACCGTCGAGAAGGGCAACCCGCAAGGCATCACCTCGCTCGACACCGCTTGCGGCAAGCGCATCGCCGTCATGTCGGGTGGCTCGGCCGAAAAGGTCATCAAGCAGCAGGCGCAGAAATGCACCGAAGGCGGCAAGCCGGCCGTCGAGGTGCAATCATTCACCGACCAGCCGAGCTCGATACTGGCCGTCCGGTCGAAACGCTCCGACGCATTTTTCTCCTCGCAGGCGCCGCTGACCTATTTCGTCGAGCAGGCGAAGGGCCAGCTGGAACTCGCCGGGGTCGGCCAGGCCAACGGCTTCAAGGACATCTATCAAGGCGCCGTCGTCAAGAAGGGCTCGCCGCTGGGCGGCGTGCTGCTCGACGCGTTCAAGATCCTGATGAAGAACGGCACCTACGCCGCGGTCATGAAGAAATGGGGCCTCGAGAAGAACATGATCGACGCGCCCGGCATCAACCAGGGCCAGTAGAGGCTGCCATGACCGACGCGACCGCTGCCTACACGGCCGGGCTGCCGCGACGTCCCGACGACGCGCTGCGCGATGTCAAACGAGCCCACCGGCCGTTTCCGATCGTCCGGCTGGCGCTCTGGGCGTTCACCGTCGCCGTGGCGGCCAGCTTCGCCTATATCGTTGCGGCCAACCCGAATTTCGGCTGGCCGGTCGTCGCTCAGTATTTCTTCGATCCGACGGTCATGCAGGGGCTTTCCGTAACGCTCGGCCTGACGATCGTGGCGATGATCCTGGGTATCGCGCTCGGCCTGCTGCTCGCCATCGCGCGCATGTCGAAGGACAGGCTGGCATCCTTCCTCTCCGGCCTGTTCATCTGGTTCTTCCGGGGAACACCGCTGCTGGTGCAACTGATCTTGTGGTACAACCTTTCGACGCTGTTTCCGCGCATTTCCATCGGCTTCGCCAGTTGGAACACCAACGACCTGATCACGCCTTTGACGGCCGCGGTTCTTGGTCTGGCGCTGAACGAGGCCGCCTACATGGCCGAGATCATCCGTGGTGGGCTGCTGTCGGTCGACAAGGGGCAGGCCGAAACGGCTGAAGCCTTCGGCATGACGCGCGCGCGGGCCTTGCGGCGCATCATCATCCCACAGGCGATGCGCTCGATCGTGCCGCCGACCGGCAATCAGCTGATCAGCATGATCAAGGCGACGTCGCTTGTCAGCGTCATCGCCATGGCCGACCTGCTCTACTCGGTGCAGTCGATCTACAACCGCACCTTCGAAATCATTCCGCTGCTGATGGTTGCAGTGCTCTGGTATCTGCTGATCACCTCGGTTCTCAACGTCGCGCAGGGCGCGATCGAACGCCACTACAGCCGCGGTGACCGCGGCGCCCGCGAGAAGACGGCGACCGCCACCCTGGAGGCTGCCAATGAGCGCGCATGAGACGCCCCTGGTGCGGGCGCGCAACGTTCACAAGGCGTTCGGCCCACTCGAGGTGCTGAAGGGCATCGACCTGGACGTCGCGCCTGGCGAGGTGGTGGTTATTCTCGGACCGTCGGGCTCCGGCAAATCAACCTTCCTGCGATGCATCAATCATCTGGAGGCGATCGACCAAGGGTCGATCGAGGTGGACGGCGAGCAGATCGGTTACCGGTTGCGCGACGGCCGCCTCGACAAGCTTTCCGACCGCGCGATCGCCGCGCAGCGGCGCAAGATCGGCATGGTGTTCCAGCAGTTCAATCTCTATCCGCACATGACGACCCTGCAGAACGTCATCGAGGCTCCGGTCGGCGTTCACCGGGAGAACCGCAAGGAGGCGATCGGCTACGCCCGCGAGCTGCTGACCCGTGTCGGTCTCGCCGACAAGATCGACGCCTATCCGCGCCAGCTTTCAGGCGGCCAGCAGCAGCGCGTCGCCATCGCCCGTGCGCTCGCCATCCGCCCGAAACTGATGCTCTTCGACGAGCCGACGTCGGCGCTCGATCCGGAGCTGGTCGGCGAGGTGCTCGCCACCATGCGCGATCTCGCCAGGCAGGGCTTGACCATGATCGTGGTCACGCATGAGATCGGCTTCGCCCGCGAAGCGGCGGATCGGGTGGTGTTCATGGACGACGGTAACGTGATCGAGGCTGGGCCTCCGGACGAGGTTCTCGCCAAACCCAGGCACCCGCGCACGCGGGCTTTCTTAAGCCGTTTCATCTAAAGCAAAGCCGGCGCGATTACCTGCTCGGCCGGCAAAGGACCTCCCATGCCAAAGACCTCCAACCAGTTCGCCGATATTTCCGACTTCGCCGACAAGGCTGCCGAGCTTGCGGCGGCTCGCCGGCACCTGCACGCGCATCCCGAGCTTTCCTTCCAGGAGTACGAGACGGCTGCATACGTTGCCGAACGGCTCGAAAGCTGGGGCTATGAGGTGACGCGCAATGTCGGCGGCCTCGGGGTCGTCGGTCGCTTGCGCCAGGGCAGCGGCCGCAGCATCGCCATCCGCGCCGACATGGACGCCCTGCCGATCACCGAAGCGACCAATCTCCCTTATGCTAGCCAGGCCAGCGGCAAGATGCACGCCTGCGGTCATGACGGCCACACCACGATGCTGCTCGGCGCGGCCGAATACCTGGCGCGCACAAGGCACTTCAATGGCACGGTCAACCTCATCTTCCAGCCGGCCGAGGAAGCCGGCAAGGGAAGCGGGGCGCAGGCGATGATCGCCGACGGCCTGTTCGAACGCTTTCCCTGCGATGCGATATTCGGGCTGCACAACCACCCGGGCGCGCCGGCGGGTTCATTCCTGATACGCGCCGGGCCGCTGATGGCGGCGAGCGATACCGTCACCATCAGGATCGCCGGGCGTGGCGGCCACGCCTCGCGCCCGCACCTGACGGTCGACCCGATCGTCGCTGCCGCCAACATCATCATGACCCTGCAGACGGTTGTGTCGCGCAACGTCAACCCGATCGAGACGGCTGTCGTTACCGTCGGCACCATTCACGGCGGCACGGCCTCCAACGTCATCCCGGAACACGCCGAGATCACGCTGAGCGTCCGCTCCTTCTCGGCCGAGATCCGCGACACGCTTGAGCAGCGTATCCGCAACATCGCAGAACTTGTGGCGCAGGCGCATGGCGCAATGGTCGAGATCGATTACGAGCGCGGCTACCCGGTGGTGGTCAATTCCGAGCGCGAGACGTCCTTTGCGACAGACATCGCTGTCGAACTCGTCGGTCAGGACAAGGTGTCCGTCTGCCCGTTGATCCCTGGCAGCGAAGATTTTTCTTATTTCCTCGAACACCAACCGGGTTGCTTCCTGCGCCTCGGAAACGGCGAGGATTCAGCCATCCTGCACAGCTCGAAATATGATTTCAACGACGGCAATTTGACCGTCGGCGCAGCGCTCTGGGCTCGTTTGACCGAAAGATTCCTGGCCGCTTGATTCATAACTGCGGCTTGGATTGTCGATCGGCCGGTCGAGCAGAATTGGGGCGACCGGCCGCGCGACGATGCACAACGAATTCTCACGCATTCCCGCTCTTCGAATGCGATAAGAGCTTCGCTTTCAGACGAACAAAAAGTCACTCGTCGTCAGCGGGTTCGTAAAGTTTGCGAGAGTAACTTGATCGACTCCCGCGGTAATGATGGTGTCGGTTCCACTTTGCGCAATTGTGAGATCATCGAACGATTGCACGCCCTCCACGCCACTAAACACAATGGTGTCGCCTTGGGTCTGGCTGAAGTCGTAGATGGTGTTTTGGGTTCCGACCGTCATTGAACCATCGTCCTTGAATATGAATTGATCTCTGCCGCCCTGAGCCAGTTCGCTCAGTTGCCCGTCACCCCACATGTCGTTGATGACGGTGCAGCCGGGTGCCGCGCTCCCGGCGTACAGGGTATCGTTTCCACCTTTGGCCGAACCGGACATTTGCAGGGCGTCGCCGCACAGGAAGTTACGGACCTGGCCGCTTTCGTTGTTGTTGCCCCCGGTAAGAATGTCGTTGCCGCCCTGGGCGGAACCAGACATGGCGAGGGCGTCACCGTACAACTCGCTTAGAACATCCGGACCGGAGCTCCTGTCGCCGCCAGTCAGGGAATCATTGCCGCCCACAGCGTTGCCGAGTATCGTGCCCGCATCGCCATACCCTAAGTTATGAGTGCCTTGCAGCACGGCCGTGTCGTCGCCACCGCGAGCGTGGTCGGACATGTTGGCGCCCGCGTCACCGTAGAAACTTATCAGGGATCCACCAGCGCTCGTGAAGTTGTCGTTGCCGCCTTTGGCAAAACCGGAAAGATCACCGCCCGCGTCGCCAAAGAGGGTTTTGTTCGGGATCGCCCCACCCAGATCCGTGTAATGGTCGTCGCCGCCCTGAGCATGGTCCGACATGTCACCGCCGGCATCGCCGAAGAAAGTGCTGGTGGAAAAGAAGGCGCCCGTGAACGTGTCGTTGCCGCCCTTGCTGTTGCCCGACATATCGCCGCCGGCATCGCCGTAGAAAGTGTTGAGCGAGTCGGTCCGGCTCGTATAGTTGTCGTCGCCGCCCTGCGCGTTGCCAGACATGTTGCTGCCGGAGTCACCGAAGAAGGTGTTCGTGGCCTGCCTGGAGCCCTGGAAGGTGTCGTTGCCGCCCTTGCTGTGATCCGACATTTCGCCGCCAGCATCACCGTAGAAGGTGTGGGTAGCTCCTTGTACAGTGCTGGTCAGGAAAGTGTCATCCCCGCCCCGGGCATAGCCGAACATCTTGCCGCCGGCGTCACCATAGAAGGTATCGACTACCTGCCTTGCCACTCCACTGTTGAAGGTATCGTTGCCGCCCCTGCCATGGTCCGACATGTCGTCGCCCGCGTCACCAAAGGCAGTGGTGGTGGAGGATGACAGCCCCGTGGTGAAGGTATCGTCACCGCCCCGAGCAAAATTGAACAAGCTCCGAGCCGCGTCGCCGTAGAAGGTGTAGGTCGACGGTGCGGTTTCCGTAAAGGTGTCGTTGCCGCCTCTTGAGAAATCGAGCAGGCTGCCGCCAGCATCGCCGGTCAAGATATTCGTATTTGGATCGCCTGTGAGGGCGTCATCGATACCCCACTGATGATCTGCTAGATCACCGGTAGTAAAGGGAACGCGTTTAGACATTATCCGCTCTCCTGTTGAGCCTACCCGTCCCATGACAGCCGTACGATGTGAGGCAAAAACGAGCAATAATCCCGAATGGCTATGTCTTTAGGCGTAGGGATCGGTGCCCCGTTTACCGGCGCGCTTGGCGGCAGCTTCCTGAGGCCGTCCTGTTCCGGACTATCCCAGCCTTGCCCGAGCCTTCGCCGTCCAGGCGTTGAACAGCCGGTCTGCGACGATGCCGATGAAGGCGATGGCCAGGCCGGCGACGATGCCGCGGCCGGAATCGGCCTTGGACAGGGCGATGAACACCTCCTGGCCGAGATCGCGAGTGCCGACCATCGCGCAGATGATGATCATCGCCAGCGCCATCAGGATGGTCTGGTTGACGCCGAGCATGATCTCGGGCAACGCCAGCGGCAGTTGCACGCGAAAGAAGGTCTGCCGCCTGGTGCAGCCGGAAACCTTCGCCGCCTCGATCAGCGCCGGCGGCACCTGCCGGATACCGTGATTGGTATAGCGGATGGCCGGCACCACGGCGAAGGCGACGGTGGCGATCATCGCGGTGACGTCGCCGACCCTGAACAGCATCACCACTGGAATGATGAAGCAGAACGACGGCAGCACCTGCAGCGTGTCGATGACCGGCGTGACGATCTTTTCGAAGCGGTCGCTGCGCGATGCCGTGAGCCCGATCGGGATGCCGATCAGGCAGGCGATAAAGGCCGAGATGCCGCACAAATAGACCGTCGCCATGGTCTTTTCCCAAAGGCCGGTGACGGCGCAGAACGCGGTCAATGCCGCAACCAGGGCGGCGAGGCGCAAGCCGACGAGCTGGTAGCCGGCAAGGCCGAGGAGACACACCGCGCCCAGCCACGGAAAGCCCTCGCAGAAGGCGCGCACCGGGTTGAGCACATTGAGGATAAGCGCCACGCGGAACGCTTCGATCGTGTCGAAGAAGTTGATGGTGGTCCAGTTCACCGCCGCCTGCCACAAAGGCGCGGTGGTCAAGGTGGTCGCTTTCGGCACCGCGGCGAAGGCCGGCACAAACAGGCCGAGCAGCGTGGTGACGGCGAGGATGGCAACGGCCAGCGTCAGATTGGGATAGCGCCGCCAGAAGCTGGTGCTGGCCTGATGGCGGACATTGCCCTTGGCGTAATTGTGCGCGATCGCCTGACTCAGCCGGTCGAGGGCAATTGCCAGTGCGACGATCGCGAGGCCAGCTTCCATCGCCTCGCCGACCCTGAGCGCGCGCAACGCCAAAAGCACGTCATAGCCGAGCCCACCGGCGCCGATCATCGAGGCGATGATCACCATATTGAGCCCCAGCATGATGACCTGATTGACGCCGACCATCAATGTCGGCCGCGCCAACGGCAACAGCACCCGCCACAGTTTCTGCCGTGCCGTGCAGCCGGCCATCTCGCTGAAATCGTCGATCTCCGACGGCACCCGCGACAGGCCGAGCATCGTCGCCCGCACCATTGGCGGCGTCGCGAAAATTGCCGTCGCGATCATTGCCGAGACCGGGCTGTTGCCGAACAGAAGCAGCATCGGGATCAGATAGGCGAAGGTCGGGATCGTCTGCATCAGATCGAGGGCAGGGGAGATCAACAGCCTCTCCGCCCAAGGTTTGCGCCATGCCCAGATGCCGGCGAACAGCCCGGCGACAATGCAAAACGGCACGGCGATCGAGATCAGGCCCAGCGTCAGCATGGCGCTGGTCCACTGCCCGAACAGCGCGATGTAGAGAAAACAGCCGCCGACCAGCGCGCCCAGCTTCCAGCCGCCGGCGGCGCGCCCGGCAAGATAGGCGGCAGCGCAGACGCCGACCCAGGACAGGCGCGGCAAGACGATCATATCCGCGCCATGGCCGATCTTGAAATTCTTGGCCAGAAGACCGAGCGCGAAATCGAGCGGCACGCCGAGCACCGCGGTGATCGAGCGGGTCAGCCAGGAGAAGTTCGACTTCACCCAGTTCATCAGCGCACCGACCCAGTCTGCGACAGGAACGATCGCGCCGGCCGGATAATTGACCGCCCAGGGCAGGCTTTCCTGCAGCAGGAAGACGATAAGCACGGCGGCGAGCGCGCAGGCCCAGATCGCCAGCCAGGTTTGAACCGGCCGGGGCCTCGCTGCGCTGGCGCTTGCCGCGACGGTCATGCGCCGGCCCCACGACGCTCGATGCCTGCGAGAAGATCGATCACCGCCTGCGGCGTGACTTCACCGATCGGCTTGCCGGTGCCGTTGACCACCGCGAAGGGCTTGCCGGCAGAGACAATATCTGCCGAAAAACTTGATATCTTGGCATCCGGCGCGACCGTGCCGCCGTACTCAGTGCCGTCGCAGGCGCGCATCAGGCTGCGCGCCGAGATCACCTTGGCGCGGTCGACGTCGCGGGTGAATTCGGCGACATAGTCGGTCGCCGGGTTGACCACCAGCTCTTCCGGCATGCCGATCTGGATGACCTCGCCGTCCTTCATGATGGCGATACGATCGGCCAGCCGGATGGCCTCGTCGAAATCATGGGTGATGAAGACGATGGTCTTGTGCAGCATGGTCTGCAGCCGCATCAGCTCGTCCTGCATCTCACGGCGGATAAGCGGATCGAGGGCCGAGAACGGCTCGTCGAGGAACCAGATTTCCGGCTTCGTGGCGAGGCTGCGGGCGATGCCGACTCGCTGCTGCTGGCCGCCGGAAAGCTCGCGCGGATAGAAATGCTCGCGGCCGCGCAAGCCGACCAGCTCGATGACTTCACGGGCCCGCTTCTCGCGCGTCGGCCGGTCCTGCCCCTGGATGCCCAGGGGAAAGGCGATGTTCTCCAGTACGTTGAGATGCGGCAGCAAGGCAAAATTCTGGAAAACCATGCCCATGCGATGGCGTCGCAGCTCGATCAGCGCGGCATCGGAAATCTTGAGCAGGTCCTTGCCTTCAAACTCGACCTTGCCGTGGGTCGGCTCGATCAGCCGCGACATGCAGCGCACCAGCGTCGACTTGCCTGACCCCGAAAGTCCCATGATGATGAAGATCTCGCCCTGGCGGATTTCGAGATCGACGGCGCGCACCGCGCCAACCAGTCCGGCGGCGGCGATGTCCGCCGTGCTGGCCTTGCCGTCGCGCCGGCGGATGAAATTGGCTGCGTCCGCCCCGAACAGCTTCCAGACATTGCGACAGGCAAGCTTTATCGGGCGGGCATCGTTGCCCGCTTTCGCCGCCTGTTCAATCGTATCGGTCATGCGATCGTCCTTCTGGAACACGGGATCGAGACCCGGCCACGAATGGCCGGGTCGTCGGATTTCCAGTCAGACGGTCACTCGGCCCAGGCTTTCCAGTCGGCTTCGTGGGCGGCGATCCAGGCGGCGGCGACGTCTTCCGGCGTCTTGCCTTCGAGATCGATCTGGCCGCTCATCTTGTTGAGCTCGTCGGTATCGACCGTGTAGTTTTTCGCGACCTTGTAGGCCACCGGCCATTTGTCCTTCATGCCGGCCCAGGAATATTTCCAGATCTCGCCATGCGGCTTGCCGCAGTCATATTTCGCGTCGGGGTTCACACCCCATTTCGGGTCGGTGTAGCACTCTGTCGTATAGTCGGGGAATTCGACCCATTCGCCCTTGTATTTGGCCGGCGCCCAATGCGGCGAATAGATCCACAGCATGATCGGCGCCTTGCGCTGATAGGCCGAGTCCAGTTCGGCGAACATCGCCGCATCGGTGCCGGCATGGATGACGGTGAAGGGCAGTTTCAGCGCCTCGACGCGTTCGTCGTCAAAACCTTCCCATGTCACCGGGCCGCCGAGATAGCGCCCCTTCGGTGTCGTTTCGGCCGTCGAAAAGGCCTCCGCGCATTTTGGGTCCTTCAGCGCCTCCCAGTTCGGCAGGCCGGGGCATTTCTCTTTCATGTATTCGGGAAACCACCATTCTTCCTTGGCCTTGGGTCCGAGCTTGCCGAGGCGTTCGGTCTGGCCCGTCGCGTCCGAGGCCTTCATCGCCTCGCCGGCCGTCGTGTCCCAGAATTCCAGGCCGACATCGATGTCGCCATTGGTAAGGCCGGTGGTCAGGCTGGAGAGATAGTCGGCGGTCGGGTACTCGACGGTATAGCCGAGCTTTTCGAGGATGCCGCCGAGGATCTTGGCGTTCAGATTGACGCTGGTCCAGTCGAACAGCGCGATCTTGATCGGGTCGTTGGATTCCGGCGCCGCCGCATAGGCCGAAGGTGTCAGTGCACTTGCGGCGGCAAGTGTTAAGGCTCCCATTGAGAAATTTGAAATCATGCTCCGAAGTGACATGCTTGTTCTCCTGTCAAGCTCTGGTGGAAATTATCGTTAGTTCCCTTCTTGCGTCTTTTTTTGATTGTGTTGGAAAAGCTGGTCGTTGCGCAAGGCCGTAGGCGCCACAATGCTGCCGAAGCGGATGCCGGCGCAAAACGGGGTGGTGCCCAAATTGGTGAAGATGTGGCGGGACCGGCCGCGTCATGATCGCCGAAGGATTGCTGCCGAAGCAGTCATCCACGGATCGATCGCCGGTCTTGAGGGCAAACCATCAAAGTCCCATGATCTCGGCTGTTGGCTCGGCAACTCGACCAGAGCCACTTTCATGAGATGAAATTATATATACCAACGTTCACGTCGCGCAACGAACCCCGGTGCCAATTTCACGGCCCGTCTTTTTGCATGGACCCGTAGATGGGTTTGAAAAAAGCCAAGGTTGCCGGTCATCCCGTATGCGAGCCGCGAGGACAGGATATCGACACAATGCAGCAGACCAAAGCGCCTTACTTCTTTGCGAACCGCGGTATCGCCGTCGGCTTCTGACCGTTTCAACATCAGATCATATCCGAGGCTTTCATGACCTCTTCCTTGAACAGACTGCGAATTGCCGTGCTCTTTGGCGGACGTTCCGCCGAACATGACGTTTCGGTGCTTTCAGCAACCAATGTCATGCGGGCGCTGCTGCCCGCCAAATTCGATGCCGTCCCCATCTTCGTCACGCGCGAAGGACAGTGGCTGCTGAGCAGCTTTGAGGATGGTACGCTCGCAAAGCCTGCGGGCGGCATGGAAGTTTGCCTGGTTCCGGGCGGGCATGGGCGGATGATGGCGATCCCGGCCCACGGCACGCCCTATGATCTGCCAAAGATCGACATCCTATTTCCGGTCCTGCACGGCCTCCACGGCGAAGATGGCTCGGTGCAGGGGGTGGCGGAGGTGGCTCGGGTGCCGCTCGCCGGCTGCGGCATCCTGGGTTCGGCAACCGCGCTGGACAAGGACATCGGCAAACGGCTCCTGGCAGCCGCGGGGCTGCCAATCGCGCGCTCAGTGACGATCCATGAAGGTGCGGCGCCTGCCTTCGCCATGCTGGAAAGCGAACTCGGCCTGCCGTTCTTCATCAAACCGGCGCGTCAGGGATCGTCTGTAGGCGTCAGAAAAGTCCATGCCAGCCAGGAATTCGATGGAGCGCTTGCTGAAGCCTTCCGGCACGATTGCAAGCTGTTGGCCGAGGAATTCATTCGTGGGCGCGAGATCGAATATAGCGTGCTGGAGGAACCGGCAGGCGACCTGTTCGTCTCGCGGCCAGGCGAGATCGTGCCGGCGGAAAGCCACGATTTCTACAGCTACGATGCCAAATACATCGACGAGAACGGCGCTGTGCTAAAAGTGCCGGCCGAACTGCCGCCCGAGGTCGAGGCAGGCATGCGGGATGTGGCTGCAAGGGCTTTCAGAGCCGTCGGCTGTGACGGGATTGCGCGCATCGACTTTTTCCTGACGCCGGACATGCAGTTCCTGGTCAATGAAATCAACACCATCCCCGGCTTCACCGATATCAGCATGTATTCCAAGGCAATGGCGGCAAGCGGCGTCAGCTATTCCGAAATCATCGACCGACTCGTGGAACATGGATTGGCACGGGCGGGCCGAGCAGCCTGAACGCAGCGAAGCGGCTTTCATATCCCGGTCGATGGTAGGTTGACCCGCGCCGCTCACGACATGATCAGGCCGCCATCGACATTGATGGTCTGGCCGGTGATGTAGGCCGCATCGTCGCTGGCCAGAAAGCTGACCAGGCCGGAGACATCCTCGCCGCTGCCGGCGCGGCCCATCGGGATGTTCTTCACCCATTCGGCCATCAGCTCGCCGGGCTTGTAATCGCCCATCAACTTGCCCCACGCGGCATCGTTATAGGCCCACATGTCGGTGTCGATGATGCCGGGGCAGATCGCGTTGACGGTGATCTTCTCCTTGGCCACTTCCTTGGCCAGGCTCTGGGTGATGCCGACGACGCCGAATTTCGACGCCGCATAATGCGGCGTGTAGATAAAACCCTGCCGCGCCTGGCCGGATGCGGTGTTGATCAGCCGGCCGCCATCGCCATGCTTGCGGATGCGCGCGATCGCCTCCTGGCAGCACAGGAACACCCCCTTGGTGTTGACCGCCATCACCTTATCCCATTCGGCCTCGGTCATCGCCTCGATCCTGGCGATGGTGATGACACCGGCATTCTGTACGGAGATGTCGACGCGGCCGAACTCCTGCTCGGCCAGGTCATAGAGGGCGACGACCTCGTCTTTCCTGGTTACGTCCATGCGCAGCGATGCGACCTTGGCGCCCGCAGCCTTCAGATCGGCGGCAACCTCGTCGACGCGCGCGTCGATGGCGCTGACGACGACCGCGGCACCTTCCGCCGCGAAGCGCCTGGCTATTGCCGCGCCGATGCCGCCGCTGGCGCCGGTGATGACCGCCGTTTTTCCCTGGAATCGCTTCTGCATCTTTTCTCCTACCAGCAGACAAAGCCGCCATCGACGATCAGGTCGATGCCGGTGACGAAACTCGCGGCGCGGCTGGCCAGGAACACGGTCGGGCCGACCATCTCTTCCGGCGCCGCCATGCGGCCCATCGGCGTGTCGCGCTCAAAGATCCTGACCTGGTCGGCGACCTCCGGCCGCTTGTTCATCGGCGTCAGCGTGTAGCCGGGGCTGACGACATTGACGCGCAGGCCGCGATCCGCCCATTCCATGGCGAGGCTCTTCGACATGTGGATCACTGCGGCTTTCGACGAATTGTAATGCGCCTGGGTCAGGCCGCGATTGACGATCGAGCCCGACATCGACGCGATGTTGATGATCGAGCCTTTGCGCCGAGCCAGCATGGCGCGGGCCTCGGCCTGGCAGGACAGGAACACGCCGCTGACATTAACGTCGTAGACCTTCTGCCATTTCTCCAGCGACAGCGTCTCTGCCGGCTCAGCTCCGGCGACGCCGGCATTGTTGACGGCGATAGTCAACGCGCCGAGTTCCGCCTCCGTACGCTCGATCGCAGCCGCGAGATCGGCCTCTGAAGTCACTGTGCCGTTCAGCACCAGCGCTTTGCGGCCGAGTGCCGTTATCCGGTGCGCGGTCTCCTCCAGCCCGCCTTTCGAGGCGTGGCCGAAGCAGGCTATGTCGGCGCCGGCCTCGGCCAGCCCAATGGCGATCGCTTGCCCGATGCCGCTGCCGGCGCCTGTCACAAGTGCCACGTCACCATGAAGTTCGAATAGTTTCATCGTCGGTCCCTCTGCTCCAACCGCCGTCCTCCGGAAATAAAGGGGCGCCAACTCTCTGTTGCTGGCGCCCCGCGCGGTCTGGTGCCCGGGAGGATACCACCTGCTGCGCTTTGTTTCGATGGGCCGTCCTAGCTCGTGGCGAGTTCCATCACGGCGACATTGCTTGCTTCGCTGCGGTCGAGAATGCCGCGTTGCCGGCCGCGGCTCAGCACCAGCACGCGATGCGACAGGCCGAGAACTTCCTCGAGGTCGGAGCTCACCACCACCACCGCCATGCCGGAACGGGCAAGGTCGGCGATGACATCGTAGATCGCGGCGCGGGCACCGACGTCGATGCCGCGCGTCGGCTCGTCCAGGATGAACACCTTGGGCGGGCGCGACACCCATTTGGCGATGATCACCTTCTGCTGGTTGCCGCCTGAAAGCTTGCTGACGGCCTGGTTCGGCCGGCCCTTGACGCCGAGCCTGCGAATGCCAGCCTCGGCGAATTTCTGCACCGCCCTCGGAAACACCCAGCCGTTCGGCGCGACATGGTCGAAATTGCCGATCGCCAGATTCTCGCCGATCGTCTGGTCGAGCACCACGCCTTGTGCCTTGCGGTCTTCCGGTACCAGCACGACGCCGGCCTTGATCGCCGCCGCCGGGCCATTGAGATGCACCGGCTTGCCGGCGACGCGCACCGAGCCGGATGAGATCGGATCGGCACCGGCGATCGCCCGCACCAGCTCCGTGCGGCCGGCGCCGATCAGCCCGGCAATGCCGAGGATTTCGCCGGCCCGCACTGAAAAGCTGACATTTTGAAAGCTGCGTTCCGGCGAGGACAGGTTCTCGACTTCGAGCAGCGTGTCGCTGCCCGGCGCCGATACCGTAGGGAACATCCGCTCGACACTGCGGCCGACCATTTGCTCGACCACAGTGCGCACAGGAATGTCGGCGCGCTCGTGCCGGGCGACGATGCGCCCGTCGCGCATCACCACCACGCGGTCGGCGATCTGGGCGATCTCGTCCAGCCGGTGGCTGATATAGATGAAGGACATGCCTTCCGCCTTAAGCTTGCGGATCTGCTGGAACAGGAGCTCCGTTTCCTCGCCGCCAAGGGCCGCCGTTGGTTCGTCGAAGATCAGCAGCTCGGCATTGAGCGTCAGCGCCTTGGCGATCTCGACCTGCTGCTGGGCGGCGATACGCAGCGTGCGCACCTTGCGCTCGGGCGAGACATCGAGGCCGAGGCGCTTCAACTGGGCCGATGCCCGTGCGTTCATTGCCGCGCGATCGATGCGGCCGCCGCGCATCGGCAGGCGCCCGACATAGACGTTTTCAGCGACCGACAGATCGGGCAAGAGCTTCAGCTCCTGGTGGATCATGCCGATGCCGGCGTCGATCGCCGCGGCAGGATTGGCGGGGGAATAAGCGTTCCCCCGCCAGGTGATGGTGCCGGCATCGGGTTTCGTCGACCCGGCGATGATGTTCGAGACAGTCGACTTGCCGGCGCCGTTTTCGCCAAGCAGCGCCACGACCTCGCCCGGCCGCACCTCGAAGCACGCATCGGCCAGGACCTGCACCGGCCCGTAGCTCTTGCAGAGGCCGCTGACGACGAGCCCGTTATGGGGGCTGTGCGTGTGGCGAGGATCGGTGGACATCGTTGCGCTCGTCGACTGCCGGACTGGTCTCAATCAGGGATGCTTGGCGATGAACTGCTCGACATTGTCCTTGGTGGTCAGCGTCGCATCCTGCAGCTGTTCGGCGGGAATGGTCTCGCCGGCCACCAGCTTGATTGCCGCGTCGACGGCAAGCCGGCCCATGCCCTGGGTCTGCTGCGTCGCGGTCACGTCGAAGACACCGTCCTTCAGTGCCTTGAGCGCCGCCACGTCGCCGTCGAAGCCGGCAACCCAGACCTTGTGGCCGGGATTGGCGACCTTGACGGCCTGCGCCGCACCGAGCGCCAGCGCATCGGCCTGGCCGATGACGATCGACACGTCGGGGTGCGACTGCAACAAATCCTGCGTCAGCTTGAAGCCTTCGTCCTGGTGCCAGCCTTCGCTCCACAATTCGCCGACAACCTTGATGTCGGGATAGCCCTTCAGCGCTTCGCCGCAGCCCTTCGAGCGATCGACCTCGGGCGTCGTACCCTTCTGGCCGTGGATGATGATCAGCTCGCCCTTGCCGCCAGCCTGCTTGGCGATGTAGTCGCAAACCGCCTTGGCCGAGGCCACGCTGTTGGTGGCGATGAAGGTATCGCCGGGTGCGCCGTCGGCGTTGCGGTCGACATTGATGACTGGGATGCCGGCAGCCTTGGCGGTCTTGGTCGGCACGGTGGCGGCGGTGGCGCCGGCTGGAATGTAGATCAGCGCATCGATGTTCTGCGTGATCAGGTCCTGCACCTGGCTGACCTGGGTCGCCGAATCGCCCTTGGCATCGACGGTAACGACCTCGATCCCCTTTTCCTTGCCGTAGGCTTCGACGGACTGCTTTATCTGGTTGAAGAAGTCGGCCTGCAGATTGGCGACGGCGAGGCCGAGCTTCTTGGCCTCCTTGGCCGAGGCCATGTCGGACAGGCCAAGCAGCGGGATGACGGCCGCTGCGGCAAGCAGCAATGAACGTTTGGTCAGCATGTTATTCCTCCGTTGATGTTCAATCTGTCCTGCCCGCGCATCGCGGCGCCCCTTGGCCGAACAACTCCCAGTTTCGGATCACCGATCCGTTTTCGCCCGAATATCGGGGCGAATCTCATTGAGCCCAATTCTTCATTGCGCCCCATTCTTCATTGCGCCCTGCGGCGCCAGGTGTCGGTGGCCACCGCCAGCGCGATCACCACGCCGATAACCACTTGCTGGATGAAGGGCGAGACGCCGAGCAGGTTCAGTCCGTTGCGCAGCACGCCAATGATGAGGACGCCGATGGCTGTGCCGCCTATCGAACCGACGCCGCCCGACAGGCTGGCGCCGCCGATTACCACCGCCGCGATCGTGTCGAGTTCGTATCCGAGGCCGGAGCTCGGCTGGACGGAATCGAGCCGCGCGGCAAGCACGATGCCAGCGAGACCGGCCAGCACGGCGCAGATCGCATAGACCCAATTTGTCAGCGACTTGACCGGTATGCCGGACAGCCGGGCGACTTCGGCACTGCCGCCGATTGCGTAGAGGCTACGGCCGGTGGCGCGGTAGTTCAGGAAGATCGCGAAAATGACGGCAAGCACGATCATCAGCCCGACGGTGACCGACAGGAAGCCGAAATGGCGGATGATCGACAGGCTGGTGAACCAGTCGGGAAAGCCGACGATCTGCGAGCCGTCGGTGATCATGTTGGCGAGGCCGCGCGCCACCGACATCATCGCCAACGTGGCGATGAAGGGCGGCAGCTTGGTGACCGTCACCAGCAGGCCCGAAACCAGCCCGCAAAGGCCGGCGACGACGAGGGCTGCGGCGATGCCGGCCGGCAGGCCGAGATTGAGATAGTCCGGATGGGCGACGAAGCCCATCACCATGGAAGCCAGCGCCAGCACTGAGCCGACGGACAGGTCGATGCCGCCGATCAGGATGACCAGCGTCATGCCGATCGCCATGATGCCGAGCACGGTGACCTGGTCGAGCACATTGAGAATGTTGCGGACAGTCAGGAAGGTGTCGGTGGTCAGCGAGAGCGCCAGGCACAGCAGAACCAGCCCGATCAGCGGACCCATGGTTCCGGCAAAGACAGCCGAAAACTTTGCGCCCGCCGTAGCCTGCGCACCAGAGCCTGCTTTCAACTCGCTTGCGTCGTTGCTCACAGCCACTTTGTCTCCTCCACAGCAATCCGGCGCTGCATCACCGGGTCACTTTGTTCACCCAGGCCCCTCCCTGTGAACAATTTATCTTTAGTATGCAATTTTGTTCAGCTAAACTGTTCGTCGGAAAATTGTCAAGGCCTGCCGCTTCATTCGACGACGGGTTTGCGCTGTCCGCCGGTTTGCCTTACGCAAGGTCTCGGAAATCTTGGGCATTTCGAAGTCGCCGGATTGGAATATCATGGGCAGAGCCGGCGGCTGCGGCAAGGCAAACAGATGACGATCGTAGAGAACGAAAGAGCCTCGCGCTTCCCAGACGCCGAACTCAAGGCCCGCGCCGCCTGGCACTATTATGTCGAGGGTCTTACACAGGAGCGGATTTCCGAAATTCTCGGCGTCGGCCGCATCAAGGTGCATCGCATTCTCTCCGCCGCCCGCGAAGAGGGTGTCGTCCAGTTTCGCATCCGCGACAGCGTCGTTGAATGCGTGGTTTTGGAGGAAAGCCTGAAGCAGCGGTTCGGGCTCAGCCAGGCCGTTGTCGTGCCGTCGGCGGCCGACCGAAGCAACGCGCCGCTGATGATCGGCCACGCCGCCGCCGCCTACCTGGCCGACCATGTGAATGCCGGCGATGTCATCGCACTCGGCTGGGGGCGGACACTGAAATTCGCCATCAATGAATTGCCGCGACGGCCGATCGCCAGGACGACGGTCGTTTCGATGCTCGGCGGCCTTACCCATGCCCAGCCGCTCAATCCGACCGAAAGCGCCTGGGATTTCGCCGAAAAGATCGGTGCGGAGTGCTTCCTGCTGCCGGTGCCGGTCTATGCCGACAGGCCGGAGCAGCGCGACGCTTTCATGAGCCAGCGCAGCGTTCAGGACGTCGTCTTCCGTGCACGCCGGGCAAACATCGCTGTGCTCAGCGTCGGCTCGTTTTCCAACGACAGCCCGATCGCCAATTACGGCTTCATCAAGCCAAGCGAACTCGAGGAACTGCAGGCGGCCGGTGCCGTCGGCGATATTCTGTGTCATTTCATCGACGCCGAGGGCCGGCCGGTCGATCACGAGGTCAACCGCCGCGTCTGCGCCTATCCGCTGCAGGATCTGTCGGATATCCCGAGCATCATCCTGGTGTCGGGAGGCAGCGAGAAGGTTGCGGTGATGCGGGCGGCGCTCGCCAACATCAAGGTATCGGTTCTGATCACCGACGAAGACGCGGCGAAAGGCTTGCTGGGCCGGTAGATATTGCTGCGCTGAAGATTTGAAAGAGATCGAGGCTGTCGCAACCGAGCTCAAAGACAGCGGCGCAGAATTTCGCTCTGTAGCGATCCGTCCCACCCCCCTCTGTCCTGCCGGACATCTCCCCCGCAAGGGGGGAGATCGGCAATTGCGATGCCGTCGCTCATCCTGCAACGCTTGTGGTTAGCGAAAACGGTGATGAAGGCTCAATCTCCCCACTTGCGGGGGAGATGGCCGGCAGGCCAGAGGGGGGTGCTGTCCCGCCGACATCTCAAAGGCTGGGTCCAAAAGGTCTCCGACCTCTCAAAATCTCTAAACTTGCCCAACCTCACCCAGCAAATCTCTAAACTTGCCCAACCTCAGCCAGCCGCGCGTGGATATCGCGCGTCGCGTGATAGAGGCCGCGGTAGATCGCTTTGCGCGTGCGGTAGAAGGACATCAGCTCGCCGACCGGGTCGACATGCCTGTTCGGCGCTGCCGCCATCGCTTCCGCGGCGGCTTCCGGCGAGGCAAACCAGCCGACAGCCGCTGCCGCCAGCATGGCAGCGCCGAGCGCGGCGGCTTCGTTGACCGGCGAAACCGAGAGCGGCCGCTCGAGTACGCTTGCCATGATCTGCATGAGCAGCGCGCAATTGGTACCGCCGCCGGCGGCAATCATCGTCGCCGGTCCGCCGGCCTGGGCTTCCATGGCCTCGGTGGCAACGGCCTGCTCGAAGGCGATGCCTTCCAGGACAGCGCGGAAGAGATGCTCCGGCCGGTGGTCCAGCGACAGGCCGACAATGGCGCCGCGCGCCGCACCGTCCCAATAGGGGCTCATGACGCCGGCCCAATAGGGCATGATGAGCAGGCCGTCGCTGCCCGCGGCAACATCCAGCGCAGCTTTCTCCAGCGCAGCGGCTGACGGCGAGCCGGTGGTTCGGACGATCCAGTCGACCAGCTGCATGCCCGAGCGTAGTACGGTCTCCAGCATGAAACCGGAGCCGGTCGGCGAGACCAGCGTTCGAAAGGCGTCCGAGGTTTTCACCTTGCCGGAATAGCAGCCGCTGACCACGCCGGAGCCGAGCGAGAGATAGCTCTTGCCCTCGCCGTAGACGCCCATGCCAAGGCCCATAGCTTGCCCGTCACCGGCTCCTGCCACAACCGGCGTGCCAGCCTTCAGGCCCGTCAGTTGCGCCGCGGTTGTGGAAAGCCCGCCGCAAATTGCGCCCGGCGCGACCAGCTCGGGCAATTGCTCCAGCTGCAGCCCCGCCGCCGCAACGAGCTCTGGACGCCAAGTGCCTTTCTCGACGTCGAGCAGCCCGAGCGGATCCGCACTTGCGGTGCTGGTGACCAATCGCCCGGTCAGCCGCTGAACGAAGAAGCCGTGCACGTCGACCAGCGCCGCTGCCTGGTGCAGCACCTGCGGCTGGTGTTCGGCAAGCCAGGCGATCGCATACAGCGCCGGCGTCGGGTCCGGCGGCTTGCCGCTCCAGTCGCGGATCGCCTCGCGGCCAAGTTCGGCCGAAAGCCTGATAACCTGAGGCCGGGCGCGTTCGTCCAGCCACAGGATCGCAGGGATGAGTGGTTTGCCGGCGCTGTCGACTAGCGTGAAGGTCTCGCGCTGATGTGCAATGCAGATCGCCGCCACCCGCGCAGCGCCGACCGCCTCGGTGACCTGCTTCAATGCGCCAAGCAGCGCGGCCCACCAATGTTCGGCGTCCTGCTCGAAATGGCCGGGCTGCGGATTTGAAAGCGGGTAGGTCTTGCGCGCCTGGAACAGCTCTTCGCCGTCGCGGGTGAAGGCAATCGCCTTCACGGCCGTGGTCGAGGCGTCGATCCCGATTACGACATCGTCCATCAGCGGAGATCCGGCGGGGTCAGGCTGCGTTTGTTGCGAACCGTCCGTCCGATTGGTCGAGACGGCGGCGGATCTGGGTTATCACCATCGAATCGTCGGGTACACAATTTTCATAGGTCAGGAAGTCGCCGGTCTTGAGCGGCTTGACCACCTTGGCGCGCTCGGCAAGGCCGAGCGGCAGGGCGCCGCGGGCGCGAGCATCGTCCCACGTCATGGCGAAGCCGCGATAGTCGTTCTCGCCGATCATGCCGAGCGACTGGCCAACGCCAAGATCGCTCTTGGCAACCGCCACCGCCTCGGCGACCGGATGGTCGAGCGGCTCCATGTCGGCGCGCTTGTAGACCACCGCGCGCGCCGCCGACAGCGGCACTTCCAGGCTGGTCAGATGATAGGGCCGGAAGATCGTGAAGTAGGGGCCCTTGCCAACCTTGAGGTCGATCATGCGCTCCAGCACGCGCGGATGCCGGGTCTCGATGATGCAGAACACGCCGGGCGCGACGCCCTTGCCGATGGAATAGTCGACCACGCCCTTGCGGTGCAGCACGCCGCCATCCTCGCGCGGGCAGAGCACGCTGGCCAGTTCCTCCAGCGTCGCGGTCGGGCCGTGCATGCCCGGCACGTCGGGCACCAGCCCGGTCGCATTGGCGATCGCCACCATCTCGATCGCCGTCTTCGACCCGTCGACGAATTCGACCAGCATGCGCGCATTCATATTGCGCTCGGCCGCCTCCTTCTCGTAGTCGGCCGGCATGGCGTCGATCTTCAGCGGATTGTTCTTGCCCTTGCCGGCGGCGATGATGTTGAAGCCGAGGCTTTTGGCAAAGCCGATGATCTCCAGCGTGCAGGCCGGCTCGTCGCCGGCCGCACCCGTATAGACGACGCCGGCCTTGCGCGCTTCGTCCTTGAGGAAACGGCCGATGGTGATATCGGCCTCGACATTGAGCATGACGATGTGCTTGCCGTTCCTCATCACTTCGAGCGCGAACAGCGTGCCGATGTTGGGATTGCCCGTCGCGTCGATGATGACGTCGATGCGGCCGGCCGCCGCCAGCGCATGCAAATCTTCGGTCACCGCGATCTTGCCGACCTCGATGGCGCGGTCGATCGCCGCCGCATTGCCGGCCTGGACGATGTCGGAACGGTCGTGGCCAGCGAGCAGCGCCGCGTCGATCGCTGCCTGCGGCCTGACTTCGGAAATGGCGCCGATCCGCATGCCCGGCATCAGTGCGACCTGGACGACGATGTCGGTGCCCATCTGTCCGGCGCCGGCAAGCCCGATGGTGATCGGCCCGTGCTGTTCAGCGCGCTGCAGAAGTTCCGCTGCAAATTGCGGATGGGACATGTCGCTTCCTCCAGTTCCGGACGCGCCGCAGCGTCCAAATCAACGTTTTGAACATTTCTATTTGCAAATGAAAAATATTTCAACCGGCAATTGGGCATTGTCGCTCTGCAATCGGCCGAAGACGATTGGATGAGTGGTCAATCTAGCGGCCGTGCCTCTGCAGTCAGAAGGACGCGGCAAATTTCAGGTTGAATGGGGTGCAGCGTTGTTGCGCTCAGCTGCCGATCTCGAAGAAGGGCGGGCCGAGCAGGTGGGGAACGACATCGATGCCGAGTCCGGGCCCGTCCGGAATGCCCATGCGGCTGCCCGAAACCGGCGGCATGTTGGATGCGGTGCGCACCGTCACCCATTCGTGAAAGGCGATGGCGTGCAGCCGGCGCTCCTCCGGCGTCGACAGCGACAGATGCGCCATGGCCGATGTGTCGATCTCGGCGCCGCCAGTGTCCTCGACGGTGATCATGAAGCCCAGGTCGACGGCAAGGTCGCGGATCTGGCGCGTCTTGGTAACGCCGCCGAGGCGCGAGATCTTCAGCGTCAGCCCGTCGGCCGCGCCCTTGCGGTGGATGTCGAGCATATCGTCCAACGAGGCGACGGATTCGTCGAGCACCATCGGCTTGTCGAGCGAGCGGCGCACCGACATGCATTCGTCGATCGTCGTGCAGGGCTGCTCGAACGTGTAGTCGATGGTGCGCGTCGCATCGGCGAATTGGCGCGCCTGGTAAGAGGTCCAGCCGGCATTGGCGTCGCAGAAGATGACGGTGCCCTTCGGCACCGCGGCGGCGACGGCGGTGACGCGTTCGATGTCGTCATGGACGTTGCCGCCGACCTTGACCTGAAGCCGGCGAAACCCTTGGTCGACGATGCGCTTGGCAAGTGCGGCCATCGCATCGACCGTGCCGTGGGTGACGACCTTGTAGAGTTCGGCCGTCTCGCTTTCGCGCCCACCAAGCAGGGTGACCAGCGGCACGTCGGCGGCGCGCGCCGCGAGATCCGAGCATGCCATGTCGAGCGCCGACTTGATGTAGGGATGGCCCTTGAACACCGTGTCCATCAGCCTGTTGATACTGGCAAGCCCGCGCGGGTCATGGCCGACAAGATACGGCGCGATCTCGACGACGCCGGCGCGAGCACCGGCGGCGAAGGCCGGCGAATAGAAATTGCCAAGCGGCGCCATCTCGCCCCAGCCGGTGAGCCCGCTGTCGGCGGTGACCGCGACGATCACCGCGTCGAACGCATCGGCGACGCGCCCCCTGGACATGCGGTAAGGCCCGTCAACGAAGGGCTGCACGACATGGTAGGCCTTGATGGTTTTGATCTGCACGTTTTCTGTCCGTTATCTGCGATATTAAGGGTGGCCCGCCAAACTTATCGGGCTCATCAGGCGGTTTCGGGCCGGCCGCGGGTCGGGCTTGCACGACTAGCGTCATTTGGGCCGCGTCGCTCCAGCCCGCGCGCATAGGCGAGCAATGCCTCGAAATCGAAATCGATGTGCTCCTTGGCGTGGTGCTGTGCAGCGGGCATGTCGTTGCCCTTGAGCAGCCGCACATAGGTCTCGTGAGCATCTTCGGCAGGCACAGGCTCGTTGCGGGCCCGCTGGTGCAGCGCGAAATACATCTGCAGCCGGCTGGTCAGCCGTTGCCACGTTTCAAGCAGCACCGAATTGTCGGCCCATTCGTGGATCAGGCCATGCAGTTGCAGCGCCGTTTCGATCTGCCGCGTCGTGTCCAGTTCGCGCGTCGCCTGCTTCACCGCCGCATGACGCCGGTCGAGTTCGTCGAAGAACCGCTGGTCGCGAAGCGGCCAGGTCCGCGCGATGGCGAACTCGTCCAGCACCTTGTTGAGCGAATAGGCATCGTCGATGTCCTTGGCGGTAACATCAATGACGAAGGTTCCGGCGTAGGGGATGCTGGTCAGGATGCCTTCCTGCACCAGTTCGCGCATCGCCTCGCGCAGCGGCGCACGGCTCACCCGCATCTGCTCGGAAATCCTGAGTTCGTTGAGCTTCTGCCCCGGCTCCAGCTGGCCGGTCAGGATCGCCCGCCGGAGCAGCGCCACGATCTCGGCCCTGCGTGTCGTATCCGCGATCGGACTGAAATCCAGCGTTGCCATCCGGCTGCTCCAGGAGACCAAAAGCAACACAAGCAGATTGTCGACAATCTAACAAGAGTAATTTCTGGATTCTCGACCCTGCATGACATTGGCGGCCTTCCGGCCTCAGCCAGCCTTCCCGCTCCCCTCGCTGAGCGTCAGCTGGCTTCTCGCAGCGCGAAACGGACTGGTGCGTAGCCTTCGCAATGTCCATTGACGACTGGGAAGCTTTGTGTCACTAGCAGTGACATGAATTCACAAATGATGACTCAGAAATACGAGAGCCCGCTGCGGGCAGAGCAGGCGCAGGCCACGCGCGAGCGGATCCTCGCGTCCATTCGAACGATCCTGGAGCAAAATCCGTACAGCCTCCTTGGCTTCGATGAGGTTGCCGAGGTTTCGGGCGTGAACCGAAGGACGATCTTCCGCCACTTCCCGACGAAGGAAGCGCTTTTGGAAGCCTTTTGGGCCAGCACCAATGCCTCGCTGGGAGTGCGGTTCTGGCCTGAGCGGGAGCAGGATCTGATCGATCTTCCTCCCGATCTTTTCGCTTCGTTGGACGCAATCGAAGGCGTAGTCAGGGCCTCGCATGCGAGCGTTACCGGGCGCGAGATGCGCCTGCAAGCCAATGGTGAGCGGCAACGTGCCTTTCGGAGCAGCCTTTCGCAAGTCGCTAAAGGAATGGACCCGAAGGCGGCGCGCCAGCTTGAGGCCGTGATCCAGCTCCTGTTCAGCGCCACTGCCTGGCAGACGATGAAAGACTACTGGGGTCTTAACGGCCGTGAGGCCGGAGAGGCAGCCGCCTGGGCAATTCGCGCCTTGCTCAATGCGGCAAAATCGCAGCAGGGCGCTGTTCGAAAGGGAAAAAGCAAGTGACTTGGCATAAGACCAAAGCAACGGTCCATCCGGCCGATTCGGTTCAAAGCTTCTGGGTAATGGGCGATCAGGTCGCTGTCCGGGCAAAGCTCGCTGGGACGGCACTCAACGTGATCGACGTCACGGTGCCTCCTGGAAGCGGCACGCCGCCCCACACGCATCCTTCCGCGGAAATTTTCCGCATTCTCGAGGGCACTCTCACGATGTGGACAGTGATCGATGGTGTCGCGCAAGAATACGAGGTGGAACCCGGTGATGTCGTCACCATTCCGGGCAACGCGCCCCATGGCTATCGCAATGCTGGTCCCGTGCCGGCTATGTTCATGGCGATCGTCGACGACGAGATGATCGCATTCTTCGAAGAGGCTGCATCCAAGGACGCGCCCTCCGGCCCGCCGACCGCTGACATGATTAACCGCGTGATCGAGCTTACCGGACGGCACGGAATCCAGATCCTGCAGGCGGCCTGACCGGCGAAACTGTTGCGCCAGGCTCAAGATTTGACCTGGCTTATGCCGGCTAAATCCAGCAGTCCATCCATCCAGGGTCGAAGCGGGCCTTCGCGTGAGTGATACGTGCAGCCGCGACAAGCCGTCGGCTGGATGGATGTCTCGCTTGCTGATCCACAAACTGCTTTCGCAGCTAGAGAGCGCCTCTATGCTGCCATCGTCGCCAGAGCCGCCGTTCGCGCGACGGCTTGAATCGACCGCGTCGAAACTATCAGCAAAAACGGCGCCCTTGGCGTGGGAGCCGAGGGCGCCGCGGGACCGGACCTGATGGGGGTTATCAGGTGGCCGGTTTCTCGGGCAGCGGCGAGATCGGCATTCCCGGGCCGATCTTCTGCAGATTGCCGGTAATCACCCGGTCGCCTTCGGCCACACCGCTCAAGATGGCAACCTGATCGCCATTGGTCGGTCCGAGCGAAACGATGCGCTGGTCGACGGTGTTGTCCTTGCCGACGACATAGAGGTATTTGCCGAGTTGGCCGGAGCCGAGTGCCGTCTGCGGCACCATCAGCGCATCAGGCTGCTCTTTGACGTGCAGCCGGACGCGGACATATTGGCCGGGCAGCAGCGTGAACTTGCCGTTGCCGATCGTCGCCCGTGCCGTGATCGTGCCGGTCGAGCGATCGATCGTGTTGTCTATGAAGGTAAGATCGCCCTTCTGGCGCGGTTCCGTTTCACCGGGAAGCAGGACGTCGACACTGATCGGTCCCGCGGCCCGGGCCTCCTCGATCTGAGTCAGGTCGGTTTCGCTCGGATTGAAGGTGACGTAGATCGGATCGAGCTGCACCAGCGAGTTGAGCACGGTGCCGGCGACGCTGACCAGCGTTCCGACGGATGCTTGGCTGCGTCCGATGCGTCCCGCGAACGGGGCACGGATTTCGGTATAGCTCAAATTGAGCTCGGCGGTCCGCAAGGCGGCCTGGTTTACGGCGAGCGAGGCCTGAGCCTCGCGCAAGGTGCTGGTGCGCTGGTCGAACACGTCCTTGGCGAGATAGCCGCTCTTGGCGAGCTCGCTGCCGCGCCCGAGATTGGAGCGCGCATAGTCGAGTGTTGCCGTGTCGCGCTGGATAAGCGCCTTCGCCTGCTCGAGGGCAGCCTGGAAATCCTCCGGGGCGATCTTGTAGAGAAGGTCGCCCTTTGCAACGTCGCTGCCGTCTGTAGCGACCTGCTCCTGCAGATAGCCCGGTACGCGCGCCTGCAGCGTGATGCTGCGGATCGGCTCCACCCGGGCGGCATAGTCGAGATAGATCGGGATCGTCTTCTTGACGACGCTCACCACCGGCACCGGCATGACAAAGGCTTCCGGCTTGGGTGTCGCCGCCCCGGCTGTGCCGGCGTTGAGGCTGAGGCTGCCCATGTCGAGCAGGTGAACGCTCGCCACCGAAATCGCCCCAAGGGCGACGGCCGTTCCCAGCGCGATTTTCCATTTACGCATGATCAATTCTCCAGTCCTATTCAGCCGCTTCGGCCAATGGCTCGAATACGGGTTCGGCAGTTGGTTGTTCGGTCGCTTCGGAAACCGGTTCGCTCTCGCTGCGGCGCTCGCGCAGCTGCTCGATCACCGCATAGAAGACCGGCACGAACACCAGCGACAGGATCGTCGCCGCGACCATGCCGCCAAAGACGGTGGTGCCGATCGACTGCCGGCTTGCGGCACCGGCACCCGTGGCGAACATCAGCGGCAGCACGCCGAGGATGAAGGCGAAGGCGGTCATCAGGATCGGTCGCAGCCGCAGCCGCGCCGCTTCCATCGCGGCATCGACGATGCTGAGGCCTTCTTCGCGCCGGCGCCGGGCAAACTCGACGATCAGAATCGCGTTCTTGGCCGCCAGTCCGATCAGCATGACGAAGCCGATCTGCGAATAGACGTCGATCTGCATGCCGCGCAGCCACAGCACGACGAACGCACCGAACAATGCGAGCGGCACCGCCAGCAGCACCATGAACGGCATCGCCCAGCTCTCATATTGCGCGGCGAGAATCAGGAAGACGAAGACGATCGCGAGGCCAAAGACGACGGATGCGATCGATCCCGCCTTGAGCTCCTGATAAGTGATGCCGGTCCATTCGTAGCCGAAATCTCTCGGCAACGCCGTGGCAGCGGCACGCTCCATTGCCGCCACCGCCTGGCCGGACGAAAAGCCGGGCGCGGCGCCGCCATTGATCAGGGCCGACGCATTGTTGTTGTAGTGCGGCACGGTCTCGGGACCGACGATGGGCACAAGCTTGCCCAGCGTGCTGAGCGGCACCATGCCACCCGACGCATTGCGGACATAGAGCCGCGAAATGTCGGCCGGACCCGCACGAGAGTCCTTGTCGGCCTGGATCGTCACCCGGAAGGTGCGGCCGAACAAGTTGAAATCGTTCACATAGAGCGAGCCGAGATAGATCTGCAGCGTATTGAAGACGTCCGGCAGGTTGAGCCCGAGCAGCTTCGCCTTGGCGCGATCGAGATCGTAGTTGAACTGCGGCGTCGAGGTCGAGAACGACGAGAACAATTGCTGCGGGTTGAGCTCGGGCTGCTTGCGCGCCTCGGCAATCACCGCTTGCGTCGCATCGTTGAGCGCCACGCTGCCGCGGCCGGTCAGGTCCTCGACCTGAAACTCGAAGCCACCGGTGGTGCCGATGCCCGGGATCGACGGCGGGTCGAAGCTCAGCGCAAAAGCCTCCGGAATTTGCAGCAGCTTGTTGCGCACGTCGGCGACGAGCTTCGAGGCGCTCTGGTTGGGACCGCGTTCGTCCCATGGCTTCAGGATGGCGAATTCGACCGCCGAGTTCGACTGCGCGGCGCTGGTCAGGAAGTTCAAGCCGCTGATCGAGCCGACGATATCGACGCCGGGCGTATTCTGCAGGATGTCGCGTGCCTTTTGCGCCACCGCGTCGGTGCGTTCCAGCGAGGCCCCGTCGGGGAGCTGGATGACGACGAAGAAGTAGCCCTGGTCCTCGACCGGAAGGAAGGTCGACGGCAGGCGCTGCCAGACGAAATAGGTCGCGACAAGTCCGGCCGCGAACACGCCGAGCATGATCCAGCGCAGGCGGATGAGAATGCGCACACCATTCGCATAGGCATGCGCCAGCCGTTCGAAGCCCATGTTGAACCAGCGGAATAGCACGAACTGCGTTTCCGGCCGGTGGCGCAGGAAGGCGGCGCTGAGCGACGGGGTAAGCGTCAGCGAGACGAAGGCCGAGATGCCGAAGGAGATCGCCACCGTCAGGGCGAACTGGTTGTAGAGCCGGCCGGACACGCCGGGAATGAAGGCGACCGGCACGAACACGGCCATCAGCACGGCGGTCGTCGCGATGATCGGGCCGGTGACCTCGGCCATCGCCGTGCGCGTGGCAGCCAGCGGTTTTAGGCCGGCCTCAAGTTGGCGTTCGACATTCTCGACGACGACGATGGCATCGTCGACGACGAGGCCGATCGCCAGCACCATGCCGAGCAGACTGAGCATGTTCAGTGAGAAGCCAAGCATATGCATGACGGCCAGCGTCGCCACCAGCGACACCGGAATTGCGATCGTCGGGATGATCGTGGTGCGCCAGCTTTGCAGGAAGATGAACACCACGGCGACGACCAGGACCAGCGCTTCGCCGAGCGTGATCAGCACGTCGTGCATAGACGCCGATACGAAACGTGTCGTATCGTAATGCATGGCGTAGCTGACGCCCTTCGGGAAGCGGGCCGACAGCTCCTGCATCTTATCCTTGACGCGCTGCTGCAGATCGAGCGCGTTGGAGCCCGGCATCTGGTAGACCGCCAGCACCACCGTCGGGTCCTTGCCGAAGAAGGCCGACGAAGAATATTGCAGCGCGCCGAGCTCGATGCGCGCAACGTCGCGCAGCCTGACCAGCGAGCCGTTCGCGGTATTGGCCCGCACGACGATGTCACCGAACTCCTTCGGATCGCTCAGCCTGCCGACGGCGTTGACCTGCATCTCGAAGGCGGTGCCGGCCGGAGCCGGCGACTGTCCGATCTTGCCGGCCGCCACCTGGACGTTCTGCTCGGCGACGGCGTTCTGCACGTCGACGGCAGTAATGCCGAGATTGGCGAGCTTGTCGGGATCGAGCCAGATGCGCATCGAATAGCGCCGCTCGCCGAAGATCTGGACGTCGCCGACGCCGGGCAGGCGCTTCAGCGGATCGACCACCTGCAGATAGGCCAGATTGCTCAGCGCGACCGGGTTGACGGAACCGTCCGGCGAGGTGAGGTCGACGATCAGGACGAAGTTCGGGTTCTGCTTCTTGATCGTCACGCCGCCCTGATTGACGATGGCCGGCAACGAGGACGCCGCCTGCGAAACGCGGTTCTGGACGTCGACGGCCGCCGTGCTCAGGTCGTAGCCAACGTCGAAGGTGATGGTGATCGTCGAGGAGCCGTCATTGGAGCTCGACGACGACATATAGGTCATGCCCTGGACGCCGTTGATCTGCTGTTCCAGCGGCGTCGTCACCGTGTCGGCGACGACCTGCGCGCTGGCGCCCGGGTAGTGGGCGCTGACCACGACCTGGGGCGGCGTGATGTCGGGAAATTGCGAGACGGGCAGAAGGAAATAACAAATCCCTCCGGCGAGCACCATGATGATGGCGATCGCCGACGCAAAGATCGGACGATGGATGAAGAAGTTTACCATGAGATGCACGCCTCGCCCGATGCTCTGGCCCGGCCAAAGGCCCTGGCTACCCTGGACAGCCGCCGGCTGCGCGTTGAGCCGGAATCTTCGAGAAAGCCGAAATCTTGCAGAGGGCGGCGCGGCGCATTGCGGCGTTCGGCCTGCTCATCAGCCAGCGCACGCAGCATCGCCTCGAAAGACCGCGGGTCGACGCGGTCGGCCTTCATCAGCATGCGGATCATCGGATCCCTCACGACTTCATCGATCGTCAGATCATTGCGCTGCGACATCGAAGCGGCTCCTGGTTTTTGGCGATCCGCGGCAAGCCGCGGATCGGGTGTTCTCTTGCTCGCCGGCCGAGGCCGTGAGGTGCGGTTCGTCCCCTTGCCGATCGGGGCGGGGCTGATGGCCGGCACTTGCGAGTTTGACATGATGCAATGCGGGTGTTACAGGTAAGTAACATCTCTAACGTTACAGACCGGTAACACCCTAGTCAAGAGGTGCACCGAGGGAATTTCGGAAACGCAATCACGGAGGTTTTGATGACAGACGGTGTTGTGGAGCGTGTTCGCCCCCGGGACAGGATCCTGGAGACGGCACGGGACATGTTTCACAAGCATGGCATTCGCGGCGTCGGCATCGACGCCATCACCGAGGCCGCCGGCACCAACAAGATGACGCTCTACCGGCATTTCGAGTCCAAGGACGACCTGATCATCGAATGTCTGCGGGCGACCGCCTGCAGCGCCAACGCGATGTGGGAAAAGTTCGAGGCCGAGAATCCGGGCGACAAGCTGGCGCAGCTGCACGCCTGGGTCCGGATGGCGGCCGATTGCCTGATGTCGGATCGTCGCGGTTGCGACATGGCCAACGCCGCCATCGAGCTGAGCGAGGCCGATCATCCGGCAAGGCAAGTGATTAAGGAACTCAAGGAAGCGCAGCGCGAGCGGCTGGTCTCGCTGTGTCGCGATGCCGGCATCGGCCAGGCCGAGCTTCTTGCGGACACGCTGTCGCTGTTGCTCGAGGGCGCCCGCGTCAGCCTGCAAAGCGTCGGCGCCGAGGGCCCGAGCGCGCAGTTCGTCCGCATGGCGGAAGGCCTGATCACGTCTTTCAGGGCCAGATAGTCTCGCAAGCGGCGAAACGATCCGTGGCGTTTCGATTGCGGGCCGCGCCGCCGGGTGATGTCTCGTCCCATTGCGATGTGCCATCTCGCGTCTCCCTTGCCGGTCCTCCGCAGCAGCAATGCCTGCGCGGCGCTGTTTGCTGGTCGTGAGGCAGGATAGGGCCGCCGGCGAACCGGTGAGAGTGACAAGTGTGACAGGATTCCGCCCGACAAGTCGCGGCGATCGCAGCGAAGCTCATCGATCCGCGGATCAACAGTCGTGTCCGGTGCTGGTCACGATCCCAAGCGTCGGCCGCTATCCCGGAGCCGGAATAAAAAAAGCCCGCTGCCGGGAGGAGGTGGCAGCGGGCTCGATTTCGAATACGGCACGGGAGGAGGTGTACCGCACTCAGCGTCGGCATCGCATCTGGGAGGAGTAGATGGCCGACACCTGCGAAATTATCGATTGCCCAATGATTCGGCAACCACAAAAGTTGCATAGGTGATGTGCAGATTTGCGGTATCAACCGAATTTTAACGATGAAGGCCCGAGCGCCATCGCCCACGCGCGGCATCACTGCACCGGGACATTTTCCTTGAAGATCAGGCGCGGCTCGATGAATTTACGCGTCAGATAGGGCGCCGATGAGGCGATCGAGCCGAGCAGGCGAATGACCGACTGTTCGGCGATCAGCCGCGCATTCTGGTCGATGACGACGTCGAGCAGATCGTCGACGAGATAGCCGCGCGTCTCACGCGTCAGATCATGGCAGATGAACACCGGCTTCTTGTGCGGCCTGGCTTCGCGCAGCGCCTTCGCCACGCCCGAGCGCCCGGCCCCGACACAGTAGATGCCGAGCAACTCCGGCTCGTTGTGCAGCGCCTTCATGGTCGCGGTATAGCTGACCTCCGGTTCGTCGTTGATCTCGACGGCGCTGGTGACGGCCAGGTTCGGAAACTCTTCGCCGAGCACGGAGCGAAAGCCCATCTCGCGTTCCTCGTGGCCGCGATAGGAGCGTGAGCCGACGACCATCGCCAGATGGCCCTGGCGGCCGCCGAGGAACCGTCCCATCAGCAGCGCCGCCGTACGGCCGGCCACCCTGTTGTCGATGCCGACATAGGCCGAGCGGGGCGCGCCGGGAACATCGGACACCAGCGTGACCAGACGGATGCCGGCCTCGACGATCTCGCGCAAGATGTTGCGCGTTCTCGGATGATCGACGGCGATGACACCGACGCCGTTCGCCTTGAGCGAGAGGTTTTCGACGGCCGCCTGCAAGGCACTCGGCGAAATGCCGGCGAGCTCGTGGATGCGGCAGGAGGCAACCAGCGGCAGGCGCGCCGCATAATCCTCGATGTGCCTGGCCAGATCGGCCATGAAGGCATTGCTGCCGATCGGCAGGAAGAATTCGAGATGTGCCGGCCGCGAGGGCAACGCGACCTGGTCGACGACCGGCAGATAGCCGAGCTGCTTGGCCGCCTCCATTACGCGCTGCCGGTTGGCGGCACTGGCTCCCGGCCGGTTGTTGAGCACACGGTCGACCGTCGCGGTCGACAGGCCGCAGCTTCTGGCAATATCCGAAACGGTGGCCTTCATATCGCAACCATGTGGCGATGCGATCCAGTGCCTCGACGATAAGCCCGGCCCGGCTGCTCAGCCGGGCCGTTGCGTGCGCTCGACCAGCGCGTCATGGATCTCCTTGTCGGACATGCCGGTGATGACGCGTTCGACTTCGGCGACGCTGGTCTTCTTCGGGTCTATATCGTCGGCGACCACCTTGCCGCGGCGCATGACGACGATGCGGTCGACCACCTGGAAGACGTGGTGGATGTTGTGGGCGATGAAGATGCAGGAATGGCCGGAATCGCGGGCACTGCGCACGAAGCTCAGCACGCCTTGCGTTTCGGCGACGCCGAGATTGTTGGTCGGCTCGTCGAGGATGATGAGGTCGCTGTCGAAATGCATGGCGCGCGCAATCGCCACCGCCTGCCGCTCGCCGCCGGAGAGCGAGCCGATCGGCGTCGTCGGCGGGATGTTCTTCGAGATGCCGACCTGCTTGAGCAGGTCGCGGGCAACCACGTTCATCGCCTCCTGGTCCATGCGGTTGAGGAAACGCGGCGGCTTGACCGGCTCGCGTCCAAGGAACAGGTTGCGCGCGATCGACAGCTGCGTCACCAGCGCGGAGTCCTGGTAGATCGTCTCGATGCCGTGGGCGATGGCGTCGCTGGTGCTGCGCAAATTCACCTTCTTGCCTCGGATGAAGATGTCGCCGCTGGTCAGCGGAACCGCGCCCGATAGCACCTTGATCAGCGTCGACTTGCCGGCGCCGTTGTCGCCGAGCAGCCCGACGATCTCCCTTTCGTTGACATGGAAATTGGCATCCACCAGCGCCTGCACGCGCCCATAGGACTTGCGGATGTTTTCCATGCGGACAAGCGGTTCGGCCATGGTTCAAGTCCCTGCCTGATGCCGGCGTTCCAGCCATGAGTGGAGCGCCATCATGCCGAGGATGATGGCGCCGATGAAGATGTTGTAGGCAAGGCCCGGCACGCCGATCAGCACGATGCCGTTGCGCATCACGCGCAGGATCAGGATGCCGAGCACAGTGCCGATGATTGTGCCGCGCCCACCGGTCAGCGCCGTGCCGCCGATCACCACCATGGCGATGACTTCGAGCTCGTAGCCGGTGCCGCTGTTGGGGTTGGCCGCAGAGGTGCGTAGCGAGGAGATGACGCCGGCAAGCGAGGCCAGGATCGACGACAGGATGAACAGGCCGATCTTGACGCCGCTGACATTGACACCGCGCGCCCTTGCAGCACTCGGGTTGCCGCCGGCCGCCTGGATCCAGTTGCCTGTCCGGCTTTGCGTCAGCACGTAGCCGAGCGCGATTGCGGCGGCGATGAACCAGAACAGCGACATGTAGATACGGAACGGACCGATGAAGAAATCGCCGACCAGCGCTTCCGCCAGCCAACTGCCCTCGGCGCTCCAGGTCCGCTGCGGAAATCCGTTGGTGACGAACAATGCGGTGCCGCGCACCACCAGCAGCATGCCCAGCGTCACCAGGAAGGACGGGATCTTGAGCTGCGTCACGAACCAGCCATTGACCAGTCCGATGAACGCAGCGACCACCAGCGCGATGACGAAGGCGGCTTCGAGCGAGGCGACGCCGCTGTTGAACAACGTCCACATCAGGACAGGCGAGAAGCCGAACACCGAGCCGACCGAGAGGTCGAATTCGCCTGATGTCATCAACAGGGTCATCGCCAGCGCGATCAGCCCGAGCTCGACCGTGAAGGCCAGCGTGTTCGAGATGTTTTGCGGCGACAGGAAGTCGTGGTTGATGCCCCAGAACACAGCGATCTCGACGACGAGCAGCACGAACGGCCCGAACTCGGGTCGCGCGATCGAGCGTTGGATAAGAGAACGATTTTCCACCTTGGACCCGCGATAGGATTGGATTTGGCCGAGACCGCAACCGGCTTCGGCGGAATGATGAGACAGTCACGGCCGCCGAAGCGGCCGTGACCAACTCGATCGCGGATTTATTTGCCGGACAGGATCTTGTCGTAGACTGCCGCGGTGTCCTTCTCGTAGAGCGCGCCGGTGATCACGTCGAAGCCGGGCGGAATACCGCTTGCCGCCATGTTGGCGAGCGAGAGCGCGACATAGCTGGTCGCCTGCGGATCCTGCCACTGGCCGGCATTGACGTAGCCGTTCAGCACTTCCTGGGTGGTGTCGAGCGAGTTGCCCCAGCCGACGACCGGGATTTCGCCCGGCTTGACGCCGACCTGGTCGAACACCCGCTTGATCGAACCGGTGACAAGGTCGCCAAGGCCGATGATCGCCTTGACCTTGGCCCTGTTGGCGGTGAGGTAATCGACCATGCGGTTGATCACTTCGGCCTGGTCGAGCGTCGCTTCGGTGATTTCATAGGTGATGCCGAGCGGCTCGAAGACGCTCTTGATGCCTTCCTCTTCCTGGACGCCATAGGTGGCGCCGGGAATTTCGACCGGCATCCAGACGAAGTCGCCCTTCTTCACCAGGCCCTTGTCGACCAGATACTGCGCCCAATGCTTGCCGAAGGTGACGTTGTCGCCGCCGACATAGGCGTTGAAATCCGCCTTCGGGTCGGGCGTGTTGAAGTTGATGATCGGGATGTTCGCCGCCCGCGCTTCCTTGACGATCTCGACAAGGCTGCCCGGATCGGGGCTGGTCGTGGTGATGCCGTCGGCCTTGGCGGCGATTGCGGCGCGGACGGCTTCCTGTTGCGACGCCACGTCGCCGTTGTGGAACGAGGTGTTGACGGTATTGCCGGTGTCCGCCGCCCATTGCTTGGCACCGGCAAGGAAGTAGGTCCAGACCGGATCGGCCGGGCCGCCATGCGAAATCCAGTAGAACGTCTTGGCCTGTGCCGCGGCCGGAATGGCCAGCGCCATCACCAAGCCAAGTACAAGCAGTCTTAGCCTCGTCAGCATTTGATTTCCTCCCATTTGAACCTCCTCCTCCTCCGACGATCACCGCGAAAAGCCGTGCGCGGCCAAAACGGTGGTCGCATTTTGCCAGCGTCGACCTGGACGCATTAGAGCATTCCCTTTTTCGATCGATGGCAAGCCTCGATTGCCAATGGACGTTGGCGCAAGGCACCACGCCATCAGCAATCCCATCAGATTGCATCAGTTTGGCTGATATTTTCCAGGCGGCCGACGATCGTCCTTGCGACCGTCATGCAATGCCGCGCGGCGGCGCGCCGAGCACGGATTGCTCTAGGTCGATAAGCGTCCCGGTCATCAGCCCGGAGGCGTCGCTGAGCAGGAACAGCGTTAGCCGGGCGACTTCGTCCATGGTCAGCAATCGACCAAGCGGCAGGCCGGCGGCGGCGATCTTTGCCCAGTTTTCGCCCTTGCCCAGCGTGCGCGCCTGCATCTCTTGTTCGGCCGGCGTCGCTACCCAGCCCATGTTGATGCCGTTGACGCGGATGCGATCGGAGAGATGCGCGTTGGCAATGTTTCTGGTCAGCGTCGAAAGCGCGCCCTTGGTTGCGGAATAGATGGCAAGGTCCGGCGCACCGCAATGCGCATTCACCGACAGTATGTTGACGATGGCGCCCGCCGCCCGCCGTGTCTTCATGTCGGCTACGGCCGCCTGCATGAGGAAGAACGGCGCGCGCGCATTGACGGAAAACAACCTGTCCCAGTCGTCGATTGTGCCAGTTTCCAGCGAGGCCCGGTCGGTAAGGGCCGCGGCGTTCACCAGACAATCGATGCGGCCGAGTCTTTTGATCGCTTCCGCCATGACAGCTGCAGGCGCGGCCGGATCTCCAAGGTCGGCCTGGATGAAGACGACGGGCCGGCTTGGTCGTGAAAGCTCTTCGGCGATGCGTCTGCCACGCTCGGCATTGCGGCCGACAATGGCGATCCCTTCGCCGCCGCCGGCTGAGGCCAGCCGGGCGATGGTCTCGCCAAGCCCTTGCGTCCCGCCGGTAACGACAAGGGTCTTGCCCTCAAGAGCGACGATCAATGGACTCTCCCGAATGCCGACGAGCAGGTAATTTCCAATCAGAGAATTCTAGAATCTATCGGATGTTAGGCTGGGGGACTAGATGAGGTCGGCCCTTGCGAGGTCACGCATCAGATGGCTGGCGCCGTAGGTCCAGTGCGGGCAGTCGGGCGACAGCCGCACGCGGTTGACCAACGCACCGAACTTCTCCGACGAGATGGTGACGATGTCGCCGACCTTGTGGGTAAAGCCCTTGCCTTGTTCGCCGCGATCCTTCGACGGCACGAACATCGTGCCGAGATAGAGCACCAGCCCGTCCGGATACTGGTGGTGCGGCCCCATGGCGGCGGCGACCAACTCTTCCGGCGAGCGGCTGATCTCAGCCATCGAACTGGCGCCCTCTAGCGAGAACCCATCCTCGCCCTCGACCTTCAGGTGTACGATCGCCTGCTTCACGTCGCCGATGGAAAACGTCTCGTCGAACAGCCGGATAAAGGGGCCAAGTGCTGCCGAAGCGTTGTTGTCCTTGGCTTTGCCGAGCAGCAGCGCGGAGCGTCCCTCGACGTCGCGCAGATTGACGTCGTTGCCGATCGTCGCCCCGACGATCCTGCCGCTGCTCGCGGCAATCATGGCGATCTCCGGCTCCGGATTGTTCCATGTCGAAACCGGATGCAGGCCGACATCGGCGCCGAAGCCGACCGAGGCCATCGGCTGGCATTTAGTGAAGATCTCGGCATCGGGGCCGATGCCGACTTCCAGATATTGCGACCAGGCGCCGCGCGCAATCAGCTTGGCCTTGATCTCCATCGCTTCCGGCGAGCCGGGCTTGAGCTTCGACAGATCGTGGCCGATCAGCCCGGCGATGTCGGCGCGAATGGCGTCGGCCTTTTCGGCCGAACCGCGCGCCTGCTCCTCGATCACCCGTTCGAGCAGGCTGACGACAAAGGTGACGCCAGACGCCTTGATCGCCTGCAGGTCGACGGGGGACAGCAGGTACGGTTTCCCCGCATCGCGCGCTGTCTCGAAACTGTTGGCGGCAATGGCATCGAGCGGGCCGATCGGCCGTCCCTTGGCCGAGCGGACGTGCCCCGCCGGATCCGGCAATTCGCAAACGTCGCGTACGGTCGGCGCCACATTTGACGTGATGTCGAAGATCGTGCCGTCACGCACCGTGACCACCAGCGGATGGGAAGCATCGCTCGCCCAGGCGCGGCCTACGAAGAGGCCTTCGGCGGGCAAATGTGTGGCGTTCGTCATGGCTTACATTTCCTGTTGTCTTGTCCTTCGGCCGCGGCACTTTCAACAAATTCCCGCCAAAGGTCTATCCCGCTTGCAGGGCGAGCTTTGTCAATTCTTTCAAGCGGTCTTCGCATCGCTGGACCTTGATCGAGCCTGACGTGCGCCAATGGCGAGGGAAAACGCTCTTTCAAAATAATGAAACCGTCGCTAGGGTTTTCACCCACTGAAAATCTCCAGGTGACGCTTGCTCTTACGGTTTTCCGATCCAATCTGGCAGAAGCCGCGGACAGCCACCGCGTTCCAGTCGCTTTTTCCAGCCGGCCAATGCGTCGATGTCGTCATCGTCGGCGGCGGCATTCTGGGTCTGTCAACGGCCTTGCACGCTGCCCGGCTCGGCCTCGCCGTCCAGGTGGTGGAGGCCGGCGAAATCGGCAGTGGCGCATCCGGCCTGAACGGCGGTCAGGTCATTCCCGGCCTGAAATACGATCCGGACTGGCTGCTGGAGCATTTTGGTCTCGAACGCGGTGAGGCGCTCGTCAACTTTGCCGCCTCGACGGTGGACGCCGTTTTCGAATTGATCCGCGACGAAAAGCTCACGGTGCCGTTCGTCCGCAATGGCTGGATCCAGGCCGCGCATACCGAGACCGCGCTGAAAGCGGCGGCAAGCCGGGATCGGCAGTGGCGGGCGCGCGGCGCCGATGTCCGGCTGCTGAGCGCGACGGAGATCGCGACGATGATCGGCGCGCAAGGCTATCTCGGCGGCTGGCTCGATCGCCGCGCCGGTGTCATCGATCCGCTTGCCTACACGTCGGAACTGGCGCGCGTCGCTGCAGCGGCGAGCGTGAAGATCGCCGAACGCCAGAACGTGATGCAGATCAGCAAGAATGCTGGCATTTGGCACGTTTCTACGGAAAGCGGCGCCGAACTCAAGGCCAAGGCGATTGTCCTGGCGACCAACGCCTATACCGGCGGCCTGCTCCCCGGCCTCGCCGAGACGATCGTTCCGCTGCATTCCTTCCAGATCGCGACAGCGCCGCTATCGTCCAATCTCGCGGCGGCGATCTTGCCGGAAGGGCAGGCGGTTTCGGATTCGCGCCGCATCCTCGTCTATTACCGCAAGAGTGCCGACGGCCGGCTGGTGCTCGGCGGACGCGGCCGCATGGCCTTGCCGAACGGCCCGGCCGACTGGGCGCATCTGGAACGCGCGCTGCTGCGGCTCTACCCGGCGCTGTCCGATGTGGCCATTGAAAAGCGCTGGTTCGGCCGGGTGGCAATGACGCCGGACCATCTCCCGCATATCCACGAGCCAGAGATGGGTCTGCTGGCGGTCGTCGGCTGCCAAGGCCGCGGCATCGGCCTGATGACCGCGCTTGGTGAGCGCATCGCCTCCTACCTGTCGAGCGGCGACACCAGGCAATTGCCGTTCCCGATATCGCCGATCCGGCCGATCCCTTTTCACGCGTTTCGGCAGGTCGGCGTTGCCGCGACCATCGCCTGGTACCGGATGCTGGACGCGTTCGAACGCTGACTTTCATTCCCAAGCGTGAAACAGCTTGACAGTTTCACGAATATGAAAAAAGCTTGGTTGATTTCAAATTCCGATGGGCAGTCGATGTCGACCATCGCCGCAACGCAGCCGCTGCCGGAAACCCGGTCTTCGTCGGGTTTTCGCTTCGCCATGCTGCTGCCCGGCGGGCTGGTCACCTTTCTGCTGATCCTTTTCGCGCTTGGCCTGGTGTTCTTCCTGGCCTTTCGCGGCAATGACGGCTCGCTGCTGGGGGCCGGTTTCACCCTTGCGAATTTCGCCACGGTGGCCACCGATCCGCTGTACTGGACGGTGACGCTGCGCTCGCTGGGCATCGCCGGCCTGGTAACGCTGGCAACCGTCGTCACAGCATATCCTGTCGCCTACTATCTGGCTTTCCATGCCGGGCGGCGGCGTGGGCTGCTGCTGTTCCTGCTGACCCTGCCGTTCTGGACCAGCTATCTGCTGCGCGTCTTCGCCTGGAAGATCGTACTGGCCTATAATGGCGTGCTCAACTCGGCATTGATCGAAAGCGGCATCTGGTCGGAGCCGACATTGGCGTTCCTGAATACGCCGGCAGCGGTCGTTGTCACGCTTGCCCACGCTTATGCCCCGTTCGCCATCCTGCCCATCTATGTGGCGCTGGACACGATCCCGAAATCGCTGCTCGAGGCCGCTTCCGATCTTGGCGCAAAACCATTCACCAGTTTCCGCCGCATCGTGCTGCCCAACTCGATGCCGGGCGTGCTGGCGGCGGCCCTCGTCGTTTTTGTGCCGACGGTCGGCGATTACGTGACGCCGGCGCTGGTCGGCGGCCCTGCCAGTACCATGATCGGCACACTGATCCAGGCCGAGTTCGGCAAGGCCAATGACTGGCCGTTCGGCGCCGCACTCGCCGTCGCCGTCATGCTGGTCATTCTCGCCGTAGTGCTGGTGGTGCGCTTCGCCGACCGCCGATACGGCAGCCGCACATGAACACCGCGCGCCTGGACGCAAAGCAAGGCGGCGGCTGGCTCGGAGCCTACGTCCTTGCCTATCTGGTGTTCCTATATCTGCCGATATTGCTGATCCCGCTGTTTTCCTTCAACAATTCGATCCAGGCGGCATTTCCCCTGCAAGGCTTCACGGTTGAATGGTATGGCACGCTGGTCGGCAATTCGGCATTGTCCGGTGCGCTTGCCACCAGCCTCGTCATCGGCGCTATTGCCGCCATCGGCGCAACGCTCTGCGGCATCACCGTGTCGTATATGGACCTCTACGGCCGCTCGCCGCTGGCCGCAACGATCAGCGCCATTGCCCGGCTGCCGATCCTGATCCCCGGCGTTATCATAGGCATCTCGCTGTTGATCCTGGTCAATCTCGCCGGTTTCGGGCCGTCGCGCATTGCCATTGTGCTCGGCCACATATCGGTGGCGCTGCCGACGACGGTGGTGGTCATGCGCAGCCGCTTCGCCGCCATCCCGAAGACCATCCGTGAGGCAGCGCTCGACCTCGGCGCCTCGGACTGGACGACCTTCAGACGGGTGATGCTGCCGCTCAGCCTGCCCGCCATTATTTCGGCGTTCATGCTGGCCTTCCTGACCTCGTTCGACGAGTTCATCGTCGCCTTCTTCCTTGCCGGCACCGAGCCGACGCTGCCGCTTTATATCTGGAGCCAGCTGCGCTTCCCGAAATCGTTGCCGACCGTCATGGCGCTCGGCACCGCGATCCTGGCCGTGTCGTTCGTCATCGCCGCACTCGCTGAAATCCTGCGTCATCGCGGGCTTGTTGCCACCCGGCGGCCAGCACCCGCCAACCTGTCAAAACCAGAAGAAACCGAAGGAGGAGAACTGCAATGGCATTCGACCTGAAATCGATAACGGCAAAGACAGCGAAAACCGGACTGGCTGCCTTCGCGCTGGCGCTTGCGTCGACTGTCGCCTTTGCCGGCGACAAGCTGCAATATTTCACCTGGTCGGGCTATGAACTGCCCGACTTCAACAAGAGCTTCCTCGCCGCGCACCCCGATGGTGTCGAAGCCTCGATGTTCGGCGACGACGACGACGCCTTCACCAAGGTCAAGGCCGGCTTCCGCCCCGACATCGCGCATCCCTGCTATGACAAGGTGGCGCGCTGGAACAAGGAAGGCCTGCTGCAGCCGATCGACACCAAGCGCATCAAGAACTGGGATTCGATCTTCCCGGTCTTCAAGAACCTGCCCGACCTGCAGGCCGGCGACGGCAAGGTCTGGATGGTGCCGTGGGACTGGGGCAATACCTCGATCCTCTACCGCACAGATCTGGTGAAGAACCCGGAAGCCAGCTGGAACCTGCTCTGGGACAAGCAATATGCCGGGCGCATGGCGACCATCGATGCCGTCCACGACACACCGGTGGTGGCGGCCCTTCTCGCCGGCGTCAATCCATTCGACATGACACCGGAACAGATGGACAAGGTGGCGGAAAAACTGCGCGAGCAGCGCCCGCTGCTCTCGAACTACACCACCGACATGACCTCGGTCGAGCAGGCGCTGGCGAGCGGCCAGCTGGTCGCCGCCATGACTTGGAACGCCTCGGCCACCTCGCTGAAGAAGCAGGGCGTGCCTGTCGAGTTCATGAAGCCGAAAGAAGGCATGCTGACCTGGGCTTGCGGCTTCGTCATGCTCAAGGACGCCAAGAACGTCGACCTTGCCTATGACTTCATCAACAGCCGGCTGGAGACGGATTCCGGAAAATACCTGATCCAGGCCTACGGCTATGGCAGCTCGACCAGCTCGGCTTTCGCCGCCGTGCCGAAGGAGGAGTTGGAGAAACTGCAGCTGCCTTCCGATCCCGAGGTGATGCTGAAGACCACCATCTTCACCGGGCCGATGAAACAGAATGACGAACTCGCCAAGATGTTCGAGAAGGTCAAGGCAGGAGGCTGAGCCTGGTTCTTCCTTCTCCCCTTGTGGGAGAAGGTGTCGCCAAAGGCGACGGATGAGGGGTGTTCCAGATGGCACCGACGGCACTCCGGCCAACACCCCTCATCCGTCTCGGCGCTTCGCGCCGATCCACCTTCTCCCACAAGGGGAGAAGGGAAAACCTTACCAAACAAGGACGAACGAATGGACATGCTGGACGAAGCGGCTGGGAAGCCGAAGGACGACGCCGACGTCAGGGTCGGCCGGCGCGTGCGGGCGCTCAGGCTGGAGCGCAATCTCTCGCTGGCCGAACTTGCCGCCAAAGCCGGCGTGTCGATCGGTGCACTGAGCCAGATCGAGCGCGGCATGTCGTCATTGCGGGTGCGCGTGATCTGGCCGCTCGCCGCCGCCCTCGACATCGAGCCGTCGGCGCTGATCGCCGACGGCAATGATGTCGGCAACGACCTCTATTGTGTGCGCGCCAACAGCCGGCGTCAGATCCCGGTCAAGTCGGAGGGCATCGCCAAGGCACTGCTGTCGCCGCCGGCCGCCACGCTAACCGGCATGCTGGTAACCGTGGAAGCCGGTGGCGGCACCGCCGAAGCCTACGCTCATGCCGGCCATGAATTCGGCTTCGTCCTGTCGGGCGAGGTCGAGCTGGTGGTCGATTCGACCAGATACGGGCTGAAGGCCGGCGACAGCTTCGCCTTCAAGAGCACGTTGCTGCATGCCTTCCGCAATCCGGGCAGCGAGCGCTGCCAGATCCTGTGGGTTAACACCACCAAACCGTCCGAGGTTCGCGATGGCGCCTGATCCGCTCGTCCGGCTGGACAAGGTCTCCAAGATTTTCCCCGGCGGCATCGTCGGGCTCGACACCGTCGATCTCGACATTTCGCGCGGCGAGTTCCTGACCCTGCTCGGACCGTCCGGCTGCGGCAAGACCACCAGCCTGCGGGTCATCGCCGGCTTCGAGAGCCCGTCGAACGGCAGGGTCCTGCTCGACGGCCGCGACATCACGGCGCTCAGGCCCTTCGACCGCCCGGTCAACACCGTATTCCAGGACTACGCGCTGTTCCCGCACATGAACGTCGCCGAAAATGTCGGCTTCGGCCTGTCGCTGCGCAAGCTCTCCGGTGCCGAACAGGCAAGGCGCGTCGGCGCAGCGCTCGACATGGTCGGCCTTGCCGAAAAGCTCGGCGCCCGCGTGTCCGAATTGTCGGGTGGCCAGCGCCAGCGCGTCGCGCTTGCTCGCGCCATCGTCTGCGAGCCGCGTGTGCTGCTGCTCGATGAGCCGCTATCGGCGCTCGACGCGCATCTGCGCGAGCAAATGCAGGTCGAATTGAAGCGGCTGCAGTCGCGGCTTGGCACCACTTTCGTCATGGTCACGCACGACCAGACCGAGGCGCTGTCGATCTCTGACCGCATCGTCGTCATGAACAAGGGCCGCATAGAGCAGATTGCGCCGCCGGCGACCCTTTACGACCGGCCCGCCACCAAATTCGTCGCCAGCTTCATCGGCACCATGAACCTTCTGCAGTCGCGCTTTGTCGGCCGTGATGGCGAGCGCTTGCGGTTCACCGCGGGCACTCTGCCGCTGGAAGCGGTTTCGGAGACGGGCGAGCTGCCTAGCGAGGGCACGGTTCGCACCATCGGCGTGCGTCCGGAGGACCTTTTGGCCACGACCGAGGCCGCGGCCGGTACCGCACCGGTGCGGGTGAACAGTATCGTCTTTCACGGCCGCACCTTGCGCCTTCATGCAGAGCTGGGGCAGGGGACACAGGTGGTGATCGACGCGCCACGCCGGACAGAGGGTTTTCAATTCAGCGTCGGCGACGTAGCGTATATCAGCCTGCGCCGTGGCGCCAACTGCCCTATGCTGCCTAGCTAGTCTCACTCATTTCTAGAAAACCGGAGCACGGCCCATGAGCAATCATCTCAACTTTTTCATCGGCGGCAAGTGGGTCGGCCCCGTGGTGCCGGCAACGCTGGATGTGATCGATCCGTCCACTGAAGAGGCCTACACCAAAATCTCGGTCGGCTCGAAGGCCGATGTCGACAAGGCCGTTGCGGCAGCCAAGGCGGCATTCCCGGCCTTTTCGCAAACCAGCAAGGCCGAGCGCCTGAAGCTGCTGAAGCGTATCCTCGAAGTCTACAATGAGCGCTACGAGGACATCGCCCAGGCGGTCAGCCAGGAAATGGGCGCGCCGATCAGGTGGGCGCGCGAGGCGCAAGCCTGGGCGGGCAGGGCGCATATGGAAGCTACCATCAAGGCGCTTGAGGATTACGAATTCAATGAGAAGCGCGGCACCACCATGGTGGTCAAGGAGCCGATCGGCGTCTGCGCGCTGATTACACCGTGGAACTGGCCGCTCAACCAGATAGTCTGCAAGGTGGCGCCGGCCTTCGCCGCCGGCTGCACCGTCGTCTTAAAGCCTTCCGAAATCGCGCCGATCAGCGGCATCATCTTTTCCGAGGTGATGGACGCCGCCGGCATGCCGAAGGGCGTCTACAATATGGTGAATGGCACTGGTCCCGATGTCGGCCAGGTCATGGCTGGCCATCCCGACGTAGACATGGTCTCGTTCACCGGGTCGACCCGGGCCGGCATCATCGTCGCCAAGACGGCGGCCGAGACGGTCAAGCGCGTCGCGCAGGAGCTGGGCGGCAAATCGGCCAACATCGTGCTGCCCGACGCCGACTTCGAGACGGCCGTGCGCAAGGGTGTCAACGCCTGCTTCGGCAATAGCGGCCAGTCCTGCGATGCGCCGACCCGCATGCTGGTGCCGGCCGCCCGTCACGACGAGGCGCTGACCATCGCCAAGAAGGCCGCCGAACGGCACAAGGTCGGCGACCCACGCTCCGAGGAGACCAAGCTCGGACCGGTGGTTAGCAACATCCAGTTCGACAAGGTCCAGCGGTTGATCGAGGCAGGCATCGCCGAGGGCGCGACGCTGGTCACCGGCGGCCCCGGCCGGCCGGAGCACCTCAACCGTGGCTACTATGTGCGGCCGACCGTTTTCGGCCACGTCAGACCCGGCATGACCATCGAGAAGGAGGAGATTTTCGGGCCGGTCCTGTCGGTCATCTCCTACGATGACGATGATGATGCGGTGAAGATCGCCAACGACACCGTCTATGGGCTGGCCGCCTATGTGCAGTCCCGGGATATCGAACACGCCCGCAAGATTGCCGGCCGGCTGCGCGCGGGGCAGGTGTCGATCAACTATCCGGAATGGGATACGTTTGCGCCCTTCGGCGGCTACAAGCAGTCCGGCAACGGCCGCGAATACGCCGACTGGGCGATCCACGATTTCCTCGAGATCAAGGGCATCATCGGCTACGGCGCCTGAGCCTCGACATTGGCATTACGCAACCGTCAAGTTTATTGCAATGGTTGGTGCCTTCGGCACCGGCGTTCGCTTGAACGGCCACGACGATTCCGTGGCCGCAATGTGAGTGCGAAGCAGGGTCGCCTCAGATCGTCTTGAGATAGCCGGCCAACTGATCCGCCACCGTGCCCCAGCCGTCGTAGAAGCCCATCTCCTCGTGGCTGTTGCGCGTGGCTTCGTCGCGGTGGATGGCGGTGGCGGTATAGCGCGTCGTCTCGCCATGCGATTGCAGCGATATGACCGCTGTAATGAATGGATCGCCTGACGGCCGGTAGCCTGGCAGCAGCGCATCGGTCCACACCAGCCGCTCGTTCGGGACGATCTCGAGGTAGCAGCAACGCCTGTCGTTGACCTCCGTGCCGTCGGGCGACTGCATGCGGGTGCGGAACAGGCCGCCGGGCCGCAGGTCGATCTCGCAATCGGTGATGATCCACGGCTTCGGTGTGAACCATTGTCGGACATGCTCGGGCTTCGTCAAGGCCATCCACAGCAGTTCCCGTGGCGCCTCGATCGTGCGTTCGAGCACGAGGTCGAGCTTCGGATCGGGCTGGAACAACGGCGCCATATTCATCTGTCTGTCTCCTTGAGTTTCAGCACGTAGTCGTCGAACTGGTCGAGACGGCGCTCCCACAGCGCACGCTGCTCGGCCAGCCAGTTTTCCGCGAGCTTCAGCGGCTCCGGCGCAAGCCGGTAGGTCCTGACGCGGCCTGCCTTCTCCGAACACACCAGCCCGCAGCCTTCCAGAACCCTGAGATGCTCGATGAAGGATGGCAGGGCCATCTCGAACGGCTGCGCAAGCTCGCTGACCGAGGCGGGGCTTCGGTTCAGTCGCTCGACCACGCGTCGCCGGGTCGGATCGGCGAGCGCCCGGAAAATGCCGTCGATCGGCTGGGGGCTTTCGGTCTGCAGGCCCGTCATGGTCGTTTCCTTGCCTCGGCCATTCCGCGTGACCAGAGTTGGCTTAGAAAACACTTAGGGAAATTCCTTACTATTGGCAAGCGCGAAAATCGCGGAGCCCGGCGAGGCCGCTGGAAAACCGCGAGGCGCGGTTTTAGGGTGCCGTCAGATTCGACTGGTCCGAGGACGCGTTTTGACGATTACCATGTACGGCATCACCAATTGCGATACGGTCAAGAAGGCGCGTGTCTGGCTGGCAAGCCACGATGTTGCCTATCGCTTTCACGACTACAGGGCAGACGGGCTTGACGCGGATCGGCTGAACGGCTGGTCAGGCAAGGTCGGCTGGGAAATCCTGCTCAACAAGGCGAGCACGACGTTCCGGGAACTGTTGGAGGAGGACAGACTGGGCCTGGACGAGAAGAAGGCCAAGGCGCTGATGCTGGCCAAACCGACGATGATAAAGCGACCGGTGCTGGAACTGGGCGACAGGATACTGGTTGGCTTCAAGCCTGATGTTTATCAGCAGGCGATCGGTAGGAAGTAGAACCGACCCGCCGCGATCCGTCGCGCCCCCTCTGTCCTGCCGGACATCTCCCCCTCAAGTGGGGAGATTGGACGTCACTTCGGCTTTCGCTAGTCGCCAAAGAAGGGCGCTTTCGGCGAAGCTGCCGATCTTCACCCTCGTGGGGGAGATGGCCGGCAGGCCAGAGGGGGGCGCTGTCCCGCCGGCGTGACTAATTGATCCCCGCAAATAGCTCGCCAACGCGACCGCATTATTGTGGGCCTCGTCATGGGCGCCGTAGAGCAGCGTCACCTTGCCTTCACGGAGCAAGGCGCGCAGTTCCGCCACGGCCTCGCCGTTCAGGTCGAGCTCATCGCGGTATCGCCGCTGGAACTCCGCCCAGCGCGCCGGCTCATGGCCGAACCGTTTGCGCAACGCGTTGCTTGGCGCGATGTCCTTCAGCCATAGCGTCAGTGCCGCGTCCTCTTTGCGGACGCCGCGCGGCCATATGCGGTCGACGAGCACCCGCTGCCCGTCATCGGGCGCCGGCGGCTCATAGATGCGCTTTACCGCGAGCTCCATTGCCAACTCCGCATGGGCCAGCAGGCGCCGTTGCTTGCTGGCCTTCGCTTAGCGATCCCGGGCCTAAACCCACTCGCCCTTGCGCATCACCGGTACGCGGCTGCCGTCCTTATGGACGCCGTCTATGTCGATCTTGTCCGAGCCGATCATCCAGTCGATGTGGATGAAGCTCTTGTTGCCCCCGCGCGCCGCCATCTCGTCCTGGCTGAGCGAGGCGCCGTCGACGAAGCACTTCGAGTAGCACTGGCCGAGGGCGATGTGGCTGGCGGCGTTCTCGTCGAATAGCGTGTTGAAGAACAAGAGCCCGCTCTTCGCGATCGGCGAGGAGTGCGGCACCAGCGCCACCTCGCCGAGACGGCGCGAGCCTTCATCGGTATCGAGCACCTTGTGCAGTACATCCTCACCTTTCGAGGCCTTTGCCTCGACGATACGGCCCGCCTCGAAACGCACCGCAATGCCGTCGATCAGCGTGCCCTGGTAGGACAGCGGTTTGGTGCTGGTGACATGGCCTTCGACGCGCCTTGCATGCGGCGTGGTGAAAACCTCTTCGGTCGGGATGTTGGGGTTGCAGGTGATGCCGTTCTTGGCGGTCGAGGCGCCGCCCATCCATTCGTGGCCGTCAGCCAGCCCGACGGTCAGGTCGGTGCCGGGGCCGGTGAAATGCAGCGCGTGGAAATTGTGGCCGTTCAGCCATTCGGTGCGGCTCTTCAGCGCCGCATTGTGCGCCGTCCAGTTGCCGATCGGGTCTTCGACGTCCACCCGCGAGGCGGCAAAGATGGCGTCGGCAAGCTTGGCCACGGCGACGTCTTCGGCGTCGTCCGGGAAAACCTGTTTGGCCCAGGCCTGATCGGGATAAGCGACGATGTTCCAGTTGATGTCGAAGCCGGTGATCTTCTCCAGCGCCGGCTGGTAGGCCATCGAATTCGCCTTGTTGGCACGCGCCACCTTTGCCGGGTCCTGAGCCGAAAGCAGCGACGGATCCTCGCCGCGCACGGCAAGCCTCGCCGCATTGTTGGCGAAGGCTTTGGCCATGCCTTCATAGAGCCAGCCGGCGGCGCGGTCGAAACCGGCGTCGGCGCCGTAGCGGAAGCGCGCCAGCGTGATCTCGTCATCGTTGAAGATCGGCGTCACTAGGCCGGCGCCCGCCTTGTAGGCGTGCTCGACGATCCGCCGCGTCAAGGGCAGCGCTGCGATAGACGAGGTCAGCACCAGATCCTGACCCGGTTGCAATTGCAGCCCGACCTTGACGGCGACTTCCGCCAGCCTGTCGAGCTTCACCGGGTCGATGGTTGCGGAAACGCCGCGCGAATGTGTGGTCATGATCCTGCCTGCCGTGATTGGGGACTGTTTCTTACATAGACCGGCGCTACCGACCTTTCCACCGTGATGTGCTGCAGACTCAGCTGGCGCTCTCGAGCGACCTGAACTGCGGCATCGTCGCTTCGATCTCCTCGCGCACCCAGATCTTGAAATCCCTGACCTTGCGGCTTTCGCTCTTGCTGGCCGAGGTCACCAGCCAGTAGCCGAGCCCGCTCTGCGCCCTCACGCCGAACGGTGCGACGAGCCGGCCGTCGGCCAGCGCGTCGGCGGCCAGCAACTGCCAGCCGAGCATCACGCCGTGACCAGCAATCGCCGATTCCAGGCACAGCATCGGATCGGTGAAGCGCGCGCCCTTCATGAAGGTGACCGGCTTCACCCCGGCCGCTTCGAACCAGCTCTCCCAACTGATCATCGATCTTTCGTCGGTGATCGCACAGGTCAAAGCAAGGTCCTCTATCGATTTCAGCTTGCTGGCGATCACCGGTGCACAGACCGGAAATACCTCCTGCGCCAGCAGCAATTCGGCCCGCCCGCCCGGCCATTTGCCGTCGCCGAGCCGGATGGCGACGTCGATGTCCGAACGGTCGAGATCGGCAAGCCGCACCGATGCGTCGATGCGCAGGAGCACATTCGGATGCCGGGCGAAATGCCGCGACAGCCGCGGCAGCAGCCATTTCGAGGCGAAAGCCGGCGCCACCGAAACCACCAGCGTGCACTCCGAGCTTTCGTCGGCAAGCGCTATCGCCTGTGCGAGTTCGCGAAACCCGGCGCTGAGCCGCGCGGTAAAGACGGTGCCGAATTCGGTCGCCACCAGGCCAGCTGGCGTTCGTTCGAACAGGGCCCGGCCGAGCTGCTTTTCGGTCCGGTTGATCTGCTGGCTGACGGCGCTGACCGAGACGTTGAGTTCGCCGGCCGCCGCCGCGAGCGAGCCCAGGCGCGCGACGGCTTCGACGGCGCGCAAGCCGTTGAGATGGACGCGGTTCAGCATAGCCATACAGTTTTTGTAAACTCGAACGGCTGAAATCTCAATTGCCAGACACTGCGGGATGCCGGATTCTAAGTGGGCTACTCAGAGTGAGGAGGCAATCTGATGAAGATTTTGTCATGGCTCGGCGCCTTTTCCCCGATCGGAACGCAGCCGTACCCGCATGACAGCGAGGCCACCAGCTGGGTGACCGATCCGCTGTCGCATCCGGTGCTCGACACCATGTCGGAGCGCGAACTCGCCGACATGCCGTTTAGGCTGACCGCGCGTCGTACCCGCTTCGAGACGGCCTCGACCTGCTGAGTTCCTGAACGAGGATCGTGCTTGGCACCTCAGGTGAGCCGGCCGCCGACGCGGCTGCGCAGCCCTTCTGGCACAATAAAAGGCGGATTGTCTCACCGGCAGGCGCACCTATGGTGCACCGCGATGAACATCGCTTCACCCTTGCGCCCGGCAATCGCCGGCATGATCGCCCTGGCCGTCGCCATGGGTATCGGCCGCTTCGTCTATACGCCGATCTTGCCCGGCATGATGGAAGAGCTCGGCCTGTCGCCGGCCGATGCCGGCTGGATCGCATCGGCCAATTATCTCGGCTACCTCGTCGGCGCGCTTGCCGCCACCGGCGGCTGGGCGCAAGGCCGCGAGCGCCACCTGATGCTGGCCGGCCTTGCCGCCACTGCGACCCTCGCCGGGCTGATGGGCCTGACCGGCACCATGCCCGCCTTTCTCCTCATCCGCTTTCTTGCCGGCCTCGCCAGCGCCTTCGTGCTGGTCTTCATGACCAGCATCGTTTTCGGTCATCTCGCCGCGGCCGGGCGAAGCGACCTGCAGGCGCTGTATTTCGGCGGCGTCGGCCTCGGCATCGCGGCGTCCTCGGCGCTGTTGGCAATCCTCGTCACCGAACATGCCGGCTGGGCGGCGGGCTGGCTGTGGTCGGCGGTGATTTCGGCCGGCGGCTTTGCCGCCGTCGCCCTGCTGGCCGGCGGCACCTCGGCCGCGAACAGCGCCACCGGGAGCGAGCCGGCACTGCCGAAAAACCGCTCGCTGGTGAAGATCATCGTGGCCTACGGCCTGTTCGGCTTCGGCTACATCGTCACGGCAACGTTCCTCGTCGCCATCGTCCGCCAGGGCGGTGGCGGCCGCGTCTTCGAGGCCGTCGTTTGGATGGTCACCGGCCTTGCCGGTTTCCCGTCGGTCTGGCTGTGGCAGAAGCTCGCGGCCAGGATCGGGCTCTATGCCACCTATGCCCTGGGGTGCCTGGTCGAGGTGGTCGGCGTCAGCGCCAGTGTCGTCATGGGCGGGCGCACCGGGCCGCTGCTCGGCGGCCTTCTTGTCGGCGGCACCTTCATCGCCATCACCGCGCTTGGCCTGCAGGCCGGCAGGCAGCTCGCTCCGCAAGCGCGACGCCGGATGCTGGCGGTGATGACGGCCGCCTTCGGCCTCGGCCAGATCATCGGCCCGATCGTCGCCGGGCTGCTTGCGCAGGCCTCGGGAGACTTTTTCCTTGCCTCGATCGTGGCCGCCGCCGTCCTGCTGGCCTCGGGTGCGATCGCCTGGTCGGCTGCGCCAAAATCGCCATGATTATGGTCTTGCTCGGCACCGGGCGTCGGGTAGCGGGCATTTTCTTTCCCACTAATGTGTGACTTTATGCGCGCTGAACCCGCTGATTTGCGCATCGACCGAGGATTTTCGCACAGTGTTTGTATCGTTTTTTCCGCAGCCGAAGCTCTTCTTCTCTTCGGTAGCCGTCTGGAGCCTTGCCGCTATCCTGTTCTGGTTTTTCGGTGGCGAGCAGCTGGGCGCTGTGTTCGGCTTGCCGCCGGCTGCGGCTGATGCACCGCCCGTTATCGGTATCACCGTACTCTGGTCGAACCCGTTTCTGTGGTTCTATCTCTATTTCGCTTTTTGCGTTGCCGTCTTCTATGCATTCTGGAGCTGGTATGCACCGCATCCGTGGCAAAACTGGTCGATATTGATCAGCGCGGTCATCCTGTTCCTCATCTACTTCAATGTGCAGGTCAGTGTAGCGGTCAACGCCTGGTACGGCCCTTTTTATGACTATATCCAGGGACTTATGTCGGGGACTGTCAAGTCGACCGCCGGAGAGTTTTATGCCGGACTAGGCAGCTTCGCTTGGCTTGCGCTGGTCGGGATGAACGTGCAGGTGGTCAACGCCTTCATTGTCAGTCACTGGATTTTCCGCTGGCGAACGGCGATGAACAATTACTTCATTGAGAACTGGAGCAGGCTTCGCCACATCGAAGGCGCCTCTCAGCGTATCCAGGAAGATACGATGCGGTTCTCGCAGATCATGGAGGATCTGGGCTCCAGCTTTGTCCAGTCGATCATGACCTTGATTGCATTCCTGCCGGTGATGATTCAACTGCAGAGCCACATTAGCGAATTGCCGATCGTCGGTGCCATCCCGCAGCCATTGGTCTTTGCCGCGCTTGCCTGGTGCCTGTTCGGAACGATTTCGGTCATGGTTGCAGGTCTGAAGCTGCCTGGGTTGCAGTTTCGCAACCAACGTGTCGAGGCTGCCTATCGCAAGGAACTTGTCTACGGCGAGGATCATGCGGACAGGGCCCAACCGGCAACCACTTCGGAGTTGTTCGCCAACGTTCGTCACAACTACTTCAGACTGTATTTTCACTATATCTATTTCAATGTGGTCCGTTACACCTATCTGCAAGCCGACGGTATCTTCTCAATGTTGATCCTGGGGCCGTCCTTTGTGGCTCATAAGATAAGTTTCGGGGCGTTTAGTCAGATTTCCAACGCGTTCGGCCGAGTAACAGGATCGCTCCAGTTCCTGCTCACATCCTGGTCGACCATCGTTGAATTGCAGTCGGTGCACAAACGCCTGCGCGCCTTCGAGGCGACACTGGAAGGGGAACCGCTGCCTGAAATCGACCAGCGCTATCTGGAACGTGAGCAAGCCGGCTTGCGCCCTGAGGACCAGCCGGTAAGCTGATGATGGCGGGCGGCGATCACTTGGGCTCAGCCGCCCACCGCCGCCTGCCGTTCGCCTTGCCGCGAAACATAATCGCGAAAGCTGATACACTCGACTTGTTTCATCACGCAGACCTCGCCGGCAAAGCGTTCGAGCGCGTTCCAGTAGGCGCCGTCGTTCATCAGCGTGAAGTGGAAGCCGAGCTCAAGCGGAATGCGCTTGCTCTGGTATTGCGCATCGAAGGCGGCGCGAAAGGCATCATAGGTCCGCTCAGTGAACTCTTCCGCCATGCTCGGCCGCTCGAAGCCGCCGGAATGCCTGACATAGAGATTGTAATCCATGGCGATCACCCGCCTTGAGTTCGGCCCTTCCGGAATCTGCGGCAGCGAAAAGCGTGTGAGGCCGTTGACGGTCGGCGGCTTGACCGGCCCACTCGAGACGCCGCTTGCGTCGAGCAGGAAACCGGCCGCGGGCAGCGCCTCGTAGAGCGCCTTGTTTGCCGACAGGTAAGGCGCGCGGAACCCGACCACCGACTTGCGCGCGAAATCGCCCCAGCCCTTCGGTTCAGGAGCAATGCCGTTGATCGAATAGGCGTTTTCGAGAATATGCTTGAACGAGCCGAACTCGCTCAGCCAGTCGGCCTTGCTCCAGTCCTTGCCGTCGAAATGGCCGCAGCCATGGCTGCCGATATCGTGGCCTTCCGAGGCAGCGAGGTTGATCTGCTCGAGCCGGTCGGCGACTTCCTGTTTGGAGGCGGCGAAGCCGATATTCGATTTGCCTTCTGTCTTGCCTGGCGCGGTGTATTCCTTGCGTGTCTGCGGCGACAGCAGGAACACGCAGGAGACGAAATAGGTGAAATGCGCACCGGTGCGCTGGGCCAGCGCCCGGCTGCGCTGCCACTGCGAAATGTCCCGGGCACTGTCGAACGAGATGATGACGACCTGTTTCGGCTTTGCCGGCGCCGCCGGCGGGTCGGCAAAAGCCGCGCCGGTAGCAAGCGCGGCAATCGAAAACGCAATAACGCGGGACAAACGGGGCAAAGGCATCTGACCGGATCAAGGAATGTAGAAGCACCGCCTACCGGTGAAATATGGCACGGATACGATCGACCTGTGCGCCCGCCTTTGGCGGCGACTGCCTCGTGAATAGGCGATTTTCCTGCCGAACCCCTTCCATGCCGGCAAAATTTCGCTAAAACGCGGGCTCATCAACCGCCCCGGCCGGGGCATGAATGGTTTTGATCCATGTCGGACGACAGTTTTATCCGCGAAGTCAACGAAGAGATTCGTCGCGACCAGGCGCATGCGCTGTGGGACCGCTTCGGTCCCGCCTTGCTCGTGCTGGCCGTGCTGGTGGTGCTCGGCACTGCTGCCGTCGTCGGCTACCGCTATTGGGACGAGACCCGCGCCAACCGCTCGGGCGATGCTTTTTCGCAGGCGCTCAAGCTCGCCAATGACGGCAAGAACGACGAGGCGCTTGCCGCTCTGGAGGCGTTGGAGAAGGACGGCTACGGCGCCTATCCGCTGCTCGCCCGTATGCGCGCGGCAACCGTCAAGGCGGACAAGGGCGACGTCGACGCCGCCGTCAAGGATTTCGACGAGGTCGCCGCCGACACCAAGATCCCCTCCGGCATTCGCGACATGGCGCGCCTCAGGGCCGCGCTGCTGCTGGTCGATCACGGCTCTTTCGCCGATGTCTCCAGCCGCGTCGAGGCGCTCACCGCCGACACCAACACGCTGCGCCATACGGCGCGCGAAGCGCTTGGCCTTGCCGCCTGGAAGGAAGGCAAGGCGGCGGATGCATTGAAGCTGTTCGACCAGATCGCCGCGGATGACGGCGCCCCGCGCAACACGCGCGAGCGGGCGACTTTGATGTCCGAGCTGATCCGCGGCTCGGGCGGCGTGTCGTGATATTCCATGACCTTCAAAGTCGCCATCATCGGCCGGCCTAACGTCGGCAAATCGACCCTTTTCAATCGGCTGGTGGGAAGGAAGCTGGCGCTTGTCGACGATACGCCGGGCGTCACCCGCGATCGCCGCGTCCATGCCGCAAAACTCTACGATCTGCATTTCGACGTCATCGACACCGCCGGCTTCGAGGATGCGGCCGCCTCGACGCTGCCCGGCCGCATGCGCGCCCAGACCGAGATCGCGATCCGCGAGGCCGACCTGATCTTTTTCACAATCGATGCCAAGTCCGGGCTGATGCCCGACGACAAGACCTTCGCCGAGATCGTGCGCAAGTCCGGCAAGCCAGTTGTCGTCGTCGCCAACAAGGCCGAGGCGCGGGGCGCCCAGGGCGGCATGCTGGAGGCCTGGGAGCTCGGCCTTGGCGAGCCGATCCCGGTCTCGGCCGAACACGGCCAGGGCCTGCCTGATTTGCGCGACGCGGTGATCGCGGCACTGGGCGAGGCGCGCGCCTTCGGCGAGGACGAAGAGGCCGGCGAGGAGGAGGTCGCCGCCAGCGAGGTGCTGATCGGCGAAGACATCACCGACCCGGACGCAGAGCCGAGCTATGACGACACCAAGCCGATGCGCATCGCCGTCGTCGGCCGCCCCAACGCCGGCAAGTCGACGCTGATCAACGCGCTGATCGGCGAGGAGCGGCTGTTGACCGGCCCCGAGGCCGGCATCACCCGCGATTCCATCTCGGTCGACTGGGACTGGCATGGACGCCGGTTAAAGCTGTTCGACACCGCCGGCATGCGCCGCAAGGCCAGGATCCACGAAAAGCTCGAAGTCATGTCGGTGCAGGACGGCTTGCGCGCCATCCGCTTTGCCGAAATCGTCATCATTGTGCTCGACGCCACCATTCCCTTCGAGAAGCAGGATCTGCAGATTGCCGACCTGATCATCCGCGAGGGCCGTGCCCCGGTGATCGCCTTCAACAAATGGGACCTTATCGACCATCCCCAGGAGTTGCTGGCCGAGCTGCGCGAAAAAACCGAGCGGCTGTTGCCGCAGGCGCGCGGCATGCAGGCGGTGCCGGTCTCGGCCGAGACCGGGCGTGGCCTCGACAAGCTGATGGATGCTGTCATCAGGACGCATCGAGTTTGGAACAGCCGTGTCTCGACCGGCAAGCTCAACCGCTGGCTGGAAGGCATCCTGGCGCATCATCCGCCGCCCGCCGTCGCCGGACGCCGGCTGAAGATCAAATATGTCACGCAGGCCAAGACGCGCCCGCCCGGCTTCGTCGTCTCCTGCTCACGGCCGGATGCGATGCCGCAATCCTACGTCCGCTATCTCTCGAACAGCCTGCGCGAGGCTTTCGACATGCCAGGCGTGCCGATCCGTATCGCCTTGCGCACCTCGGACAACCCTTTCGCCGGCAGGGCAAAGAAGCGCCGCTGAGCGCCACTTCTCCTCTACGCCACGTTGCGCAGAACAGGCGCTGTTTGCGTCTCCGGCAACGCTTCCAGCGCCGCCTGCAGCAGGATGTCGCCAAGCCGCGCCGCTACCGGGTCGAGCTCGGCCTCCTTGCGATGCAGGAACAGCGCCATCTTGGGCAAGGCGGGCAGCCCGGCGATCTCCGGCGTCATCGCCCTGACGCTGGCCGGCAGGCCGATATCGGTGCGGATCGTCAGTCCGAGCCCGGCGGCAACGGCTGCCCAGATACCGCCAAGGCTCGGACTGGAGAAGGCCATCCGCCATGCCAGGCCGGCGCGGTCGAGCGTTTCGGTCGCCACGCTACGCAGCAGGCACGGCGCTTCGAGCGCCACCAGCGGCAACGGCTCGCCATCGCCCAGGCTGGTCTCGATCTGTTTTGCCGGGCCGATCCAGCGCATCTGGACGTCGGCGACATGCCGGCTGTAGGGCAGCGTCGCGCCATTGTCCCAGGCAAGCGCGATATCGAGGCTGCCCGACATGATCCTTTCGGCAAGCTCATGGCTGCGTGCGATCCTGGCCTCGATCTTGACCTTGGGATGGGCGCGGGCGAAGCGCCCGAGCACCTCCGGTAGCACCGCCTCGCCGAAATCCTCCTGTAGCCCAAGCCGCACCCAACCCTCCAGCTCGACATCGTGGATGGCGGAGGCGGCCTCGTCATTGAGCTCGATCAGCCGCCGCGCGTAGGCAAGCATGGTCTCGCCCGCGTCCGTCAGCGCCAGGCCGCGCCCCGATTTGCGGAAGATCGGCGTCGTCGCCTGCTCCTCCAGCTTCTTCAATTGCGCACTGATTGCCGAGGTCGAGCGGCCGAGCCGGTCGGCGGCCTTGGCGAAGCTGCCCAGCTCCATGCCGGTGACGAAGCTGCGCAGGACGTCGAGATCGAATGTCACGCGTCGCATGGAAATAATCCTGATATTTGGGACATTACATCCAAAACTTCCTGATATTCAGTACGAAGCTATGGCGGTAGAGACAGCGCGTCAAGACCGAATGCAGCCGACCCATGCAGGAGCTGAACCATGTCCGCTATCGCCACACGAGCAGATTGCAAACCGTTTCGCCCGGCCGCCGTTGCCGCCCCGTCAGAAGCGGCGGCACGTCGAGCCACCCATCGCTGGAAGGTGCTGGGCATCGGCGTCGCCGCCAATGCGTGCTTTTCCGCGACCTTCTCCGGCATTCCGGCGACGGCGGTGTTCCTGCGCTCGGGCTATCAGCTCTCCAATGGCGAACTCGGCCTGGCGCTTGGCCTTCTCGGCCTGGGCGTGGCGCTGAGCGAATTGCCGTGGGGACTGCTGACCGATCGCTGGGGCGACCGCCGCGTGCTGCTGACAGGGCTCGGCGCAACCGCGGTTTGGCTGCTTGTCATGGCCGCGCTGGTCGTGCCGTCACCGGCCCACATTCCCGGCATCGCGCTTCTCGCCGCTGCCCTGCTGGTCACCGGATTGCTCGGCGGCAGCGTCAACGGCTCCAGCGGCCGCGCCATCATGGCCTGGTTCGGCGAAGGCGAGCGCGGCTTTGCCATGAGCATCAGGCAGACGGCGGTGCCGCTTGGCGGCGGGCTTGGCGCGCTCGTGCTGCCATCGCTCGCTTCAGCCCATGGCTTCACGGCGGTCTTCGGACTTCTGGCGGCTGCATCCGCCGTCTCGACCTCGCTCGCCTGGCGCTGGCTGCATCAGCCGCCGGCGCATGACGATGCCAATTCGGCCGGCACGGCATCGCCGGCCGGCCCGGCGCCGCTGCGCAACCCGGCCGTCTGGCGCATCGCAACAGCCATCGGCCTGCTGTGCTTTCCGCAGGTGGCGGTGCTCACCTTTGCTTCCGTCTTCCTGCATGATTTCGCCGGCATGGGAACAGCCGTGATCAGCGCCAGCCTCGCTGCCGTGCAGGTCGGCGCCATGGTCATGCGCGTCTGGAGCGGCCGCTACACCGACCGTCATGGCAACCGCCGGCCGTTCCTGCGTCTGTGCAGCATGCTGAGCGTGGCCGCCTTCACCGTGCTTGCGGCGCTCGTCTTGTTTTCGGCCCAATTCTTGTCAGGCCAAGCGCCGATGCTTTCGCCGGCGATCGTTGCGGTGCTGGTCGTGGCCGGCATCTGCGTCTCCTCCTGGCACGGCGTTGCCTACACCGAGCTTGCGACGCTGGCCGGCGCGAGCCAGGCCGGAACGGCGCTCGGCCTTGCCAACAGTCTGGTTTTCATTGCCTTCTTCCTGGTGCCGATCGCCATTCCGGGGCTTCTCGTGCTCTGCTCATGGGCAGGCGTCTGGCTGGGTGCGGCTATTTGCGCGCTGGTCGCCTGGCCGATCTTTCTTCCGTCAAGCGATGGCCGCAAAAGCGCCTGACTTCGACACGAGATGGGAAAACAACGTTCTAAGCTGTTAACGCCCCATCAAGGTTAATGCATCATTGTAGCTCTCCAGTGGGGTCCGTCGCGTTTCTGGAGAGTTCCGTGCATCGACGTGTTTTGACGCGGCTTGTCGCCGCCGCCGGTGAGAAAAAGCGTTCCTTTCTGTCTCCGCTCGTTATTGGCCTTGGTATCTGGATCGGCTTCCCGAGTGTCGTTGCCTATCAGGACATGACCAGCCTGGTCTCCGGCCTGGAGGCGCCGAGCGTCCGCTGGAACGCCTATGTCGAGAAATCCGTCGCCGGCTCGGTTCACGCCGCCGAAATGCCCTTCCTCGATTCAAGCAGCACCGGCTCGCTCTCCGGCTCCGGTGTCCAACTGCCCGGCATCGGCGCCGTTTCGTTTCGCGGCAAGGGCAGCATCGCCGGCACGACGCCGGACGAGGACCGCATCATGCGCGCCGACAAGAAGGGCCGCATCATTCAGGTCTCGCCTGTCTCGCCGCCGAAGAACTTCAACGCCGGCTCGATCTTCGAGCGCACCTCTTCGCTGCTCCGCCCAAGCATGGACAGCGGCCTGAGGATGGCCTTCGCCAAGCCCGAGATCAAAGGCAAGGAAATCCAGATCGCCGCCGCCTTCCACGCGCGCGTCGACAAGAAGCCGGATCCCGGCGTGCCGGCGATGCTTGCCGCGCTGGTCAACAACGATCATCCCGACGTGCTGGCGACCGCCTATGCATCGTCCGCTCCCGATTACGCGCAGGCATCGCCGTTTGAGGCCTTGCTGCAGGACGAGGACCCGAACGATGGCCGGTTCATTCCGCCGCTGAGCAAGGGCGATCATTCTTGGATGCAGACGCCGCTGCCGGCGAGCGTCTTTTCCAAGCCGGAGCAGGCCTGCCTCGCCAAGGGCATCTATTTCGAGGCGCGCGGCGAATCCGTGCGTGGCCAGGCCGCCGTCGCCCAGGTCATCCTCAACCGGGTCCGCAACCCGGCCTATCCGAACTCGATCTGCGGCGTCGTCTACCAGAACGACAACTGGTTCAATCGCTGCCAGTTTTCCTTTGCCTGCGACGGCAGGAAGAAGCGCATCGACAACCCCGCCGCCTACCAGACCGCACAGGATGTCGCCATGGCCGTCACAGCCGGCAAGATCTTCATTCCGGAAGTCGGCTCGTCGACCCATTATTACGCCAACTACGTCCATCCGGGCTGGGCGAGGACGATGCAGAAAATGACCAGGATCGGCCTGCACATCTTCTACCGTACCTATGGCGGCGGCTGGAGCTGAGTGCTCGGGCAGCCGTTGCGTCTTTCGCGGGAGAGCGGCCGATCGAAGACCCATCGCCGCGGGGATTCGGCCGCGGCCCGCCAGAGACTGTGTCGGGCACGATGTCGCACCCGGGCAAGTAGCTGATTTATAACGGAAAAATACTTGAGCTTGAACGTCGGCCCGTGGCTTGACGGGCGCGGACCCTCTAACTATGTTGCCGGCGACTTTAAGAAGCGGACGGACGGTGACGGTCTGACCGGGCAGGGGGGTTGCGTGGCCGACAAGAATGGGCCAGACGGAACCGGCAAAACCGGTCGCGGCAAGCAGCATGAAGCCGACATCCGCGACGACGATCTTGAGCGCCGCCGGCGCGACCTTGAAGCATCGCTTGCGACAAGGCGGCCGGATCGGCTCGAGGGGAAAGACGACGCGAAAGCGGGCAGTGTGGCCGGGTACGGCCAGGCGCTCAAGCTGTCCAGCGAGTTCATCGCCGGGATAGTGGTCGGGGCTGGCATCGGCTGGGTCATTGACCGTGTGGCGGGGACAACGCCATGGGGTCTGATCGTTTTTTTGCTGCTGGGTTTTGGCGCCGGCGTGCTCAATGTCATGCGCTCAGCAGGGCTTATGGCAGAGTTCGGACGAAGCGAGAAATCGCGCGATCCGAAGGAATGAATTAAGGCGCACTCACTGGGCGCGATGAACGGATAGTAGAGTCGCGTGCGGCTTCGATGGGGATTTAAAAGTGGCTGCTGACAAGGTCGATCCAATCCACCAGTTCCAGATCCATCCGCTTATTCCGATTCACATCGGCGGTTACGACCTGTCCTTCACCAATTCGGCGCTGTTCATGCTGGCGACGGTTGCTGTGGCGGCGGCGTTTCTCTACCTCAGCACATCGAGCCGCAGCCTCGTTCCCGGCCGCCTACAGTCGGTCTCGGAAATGGCCTATGAATTCGTCGGCAATATGCTGAGGGACGCTGCGGGCACCCAGGGCATGAAGTTCTTCCCCTTCGTGTTCTCGCTGTTCATGTTCGTGCTTGTCGCCAACCTGCTTGGCCTGTTCCCGTATTTCTTCACCGTCACCAGCCATATTATCGTGACCTTCGGCCTCGCCGCGCTGGTGATCGGAACGGTTGTCGTCTACGGCTTCACCAAGCACGGCCTTGGCTTCCTGAAGCTGTTCGTCCCGCATGGCGTGCCGGTCTACCTGCTGCCGCTGGTGGTGCTTATCGAGGTGATTTCCTTCGTCTCGCGCCCGGTCAGCCTCTCGGTTCGTCTGTTCGCCAACATGCTCGCCGGTCACATCACGCTGAAAGTGTTCTCGGGCTTTGTCGTCAGCCTGAGCGCGCTCGGCGCGGTCGGCGTAGCGGGCTCGGTTCTGCCGCTGGCGATGGCCGTGGCGCTGACTGCGCTGGAGCTGCTGGTCGCGTTCTTGCAGGCCTACGTCTTTGCCGTGCTGACCTGCATGTATCTCAACGACGCCCTGCATCCCGGGCACTGACAAGGTTTCCGGCATTGCCGCCGGATGGAATCGCAACGGAATTTTAGATCCAAAGGAGTTGAATAAATGGACGCAGAAGCAGCAAAGTACATTGGCGCCGGCATCGCATGCCTCGGCATGGGCGGCGCGGGCATTGGCCTCGGCAACATCTTCGGCAGCTATCTGGCGGGCGCGCTGCGCAACCCGTCGGCCGCCGACGGCCAGTTCGGCCGCCTGATTTTCGGCTTCGCCGTGACCGAAGCGCTTGGTATTTTCTCGCTTCTCATCGCGCTTCTCGCCCTGTTCGGCTGAATACTTGTTCGGCTGAACATTGGGAAGAATTGAACAGGCCGGCCGCGATCCTGCGGCGGGTCTGAATTTCGGGGATAGTCCATGTTTGTGACATCTGCCTTTGCGCAAGAGTCCGCGCCCGCCGCAACGGAAGGCGAAACGCACGCCGCCACCGGCGTGCCTGCCGAGGCGCATGGCACGTTCCCGCCATTCAATCCGGCGACGTACCCGTCACAGCTGCTGTGGCTGGCAATCACTTTCGGGCTGTTCTACCTCTTCTTGAAACGGGTAGTGATGCCGCGCGTCGGCGGCATCATCGACGTTCGCAACGACCGCATCACGCAGGATCTCGATCATGCTGCCCGGCTGAAAAGCGAGGCCGATGCCGCCGTTGCCGCCTATGAGCAGGAATTGGCGGAAGCCAAGGGCAAGGCCAATGCGATCGGCCAGCAGGCCAACGATGCGGCTAAGGCGGAAGCCGAAGCTGCCCGCAAGACGATCGAGGCAGCGCTTGACCAGAAGCTTGGCGAGGCCGAGGCGCGCATATCTTCCATCAAGGCCAATGCCATGAAGGAAGTCGGCACCATCGCCGAGGACACCGCTTCGGCCATCGTCGAGGCGCTTGTCGGCGGCAAGGCCAGCAAGGCCGAAATCGCGGCCGCGGTCAAATCCGTGGCCGGGTGAGGAGCGCATCATGGACGCCACATCTCTCGCGACGCTTTGGGCAACCGTTGCCCTCGTAATCTTCCTCGGCATTGCCATCTACATCAAGGTGCCGGGCATGATCGCCAAGGCGCTCGATGCGCGGGCCGACAAGATCAGCTCCGAGCTCGAGGAAGCGCGCCGGTTGCGCGAAGAGGCCCAGCAGCTGCTCGGCCAATACCAGCGCAAGCGCAAGGAAGCCGAGCAGGAGGCCGCGGCCATCGTCGCCGCCGCCAAGCGCGAAGCCGACATGCTTGCCGCCGAGGCGCACAAGAAGACCGAGGACTATGTCGCCCGGCGTACCGCCTTGGCCGAGCAGAAGATCGGCCAGGCCGAGCGCGAAGCAATTGGCGAAGTGCGCGCCAGCGCCGTCGACATCGCGGTCGAAGCCGCGCGCGCGCTGCTGGCCGGCAAGATCGACGCCAAGGCCGGCGCCGATCTGTTCAACGCCTCGCTGCAGGATTTGAAGTCGAAGCTGAACTGAACGGAGCGTAATCTCCCCCTCGAGGGGGGAGATACGCGCCTAGCCGCTTTCGCCAATCTCAATCCAGGTCCGAAAAACCCTCTTCCTCCAGCACCTCGGTGCCGCCGAACCGGAACGGCGCGAAGGAGGCGCGGTGTAGCCGTGCCACTGGCCCGTGCAGATCGATCGCCGTCCGATGGCGGACGGTGGCGTAGCCCATATGCAGTTCGAAGCCGTAACGCGCATGATGGCTGCCGCAGCCGCACATCATGCGGTCGCGCAACACCTTGGCGACGATCGAGGCTGCGGCTATCGACTGCGAGCGCTGGTCGCCCTTGATCAGGGCTTTGCCCTCGCAGGGCAGGCCGGGCGGCACGTCGCGGCCGTCGGCCAGCGCCAGCTTCGGCCGGATCGACAGGCCGGCCACGGCACGGCGCATCGCCTCCAGGCTGGCCTTGAGGATGTTGGAGGCATCAATGCCTTCGGCGCTGACCGAGGCCATCGATACGGCGAGTGCGGAGCCGAGGATTTTCAGGAACAGCGCCTCGCGCTGCAAATGCGTCAGCCGCTTGGAATCATCGAGGCCGTCGGGGATGTTGGCGGGATCGAGAACGACCGCTGCCGCCACGACCGGCCCGGCGAGCGGGCCGCGGCCGGCCTCGTCCGTTCCCGCCACCGGCCACAGGCCTTCGGCCATCGCCTTCGTCTCGAAGGAGAAGTCGGGTCTCTCGACGATTTCGAAGAGAAGCGGAGAATCGGAACGCGGGCGAGCCATGGTGCGGCGAGGTTCGCATCGGCTCCGATTCTCCGCAAGTCCCTCCAGGTCGGGCGGGGCACCGGACCTGGAGGGGCTACCGTCGGAAGCCCGGGGACAGGACAGGCCGGACGGGATTTTTTCGCCTGCTGCCGGCCGCTTCAAGCGGCTGGCGCGAGACGCTTTGTCACAGCAGCATCAGCTGCTCGGTTGCCTTGGCAGCGGGGACGAACTGGTCGGTCCTGAGCGAGCGCCGCTCGGCATTGAGGCCGAGCCGTTTGGCGGCGATCTCGAAGCGCCGGCCGATCTGCCAGGCATAGGGGCCGGAGCCTTTCATGCGCTTGCCCCATTCCGAATCGTAGTCCTTGCCGTCGCGCATCGAACGGATCAGCGACATGACGTGGCGATAGCGGTCGGGATAATGGCGCAGAAGCCAGTCCTTGAAGATCGGCGCGACCTCCAGCGGCAGGCGCAGCAGCACATAACCGGCCTCGCGCGCACCCGCAGCCTGCGCCGAATCGAGGATGCGCTCCATCTCCGGGTCGGTCAGTCCGGGGATGATCGGCGCGACCATCACCGAGGCCGGAATGCCGGCGTCCGAAAGCTGCCTGATCGCCTCCAGCCGCTTGGTCGGCGTCGACGCGCGTGGCTCCATGGTGCGCGCCAGCATGCGGTCGAGCGTTGTCACCGACAATGCCACCTTGGCCAGCCCGCGTTCGGCCATGCGTGACAGAATGTCGATATCCCGTGTCACCAGCGCCGATTTGGTGACGATGCCGACCGGATGTCCGCGCGCCTCCAGCACTTCGAGGATCTCGCGCATGATCCGGTATTGTTTCTCGATCGGCTGATAGGGATCGGTGTTGGTGCCGATGGCGATGGTGCGCGGCTGGTAATTATCCCTGGATAATTCCTTGTCGAGCAGCCGCGCTGCATCCGGCTTGGCAAACAGCTTCGATTCGAAATCCAGCCCCGGCGACAGACCCATGAAGCTGTGCGTCGGCCGCGCGAAACAATAGACGCAGCCATGTTCGCAGCCGCGATAGGGATTGATCGAGCGGTCGAAGGAGATGTCGGGCGATTCGTTGCGCGTGATGATAGTGCGCGGCTTCTCGACCTGGACCTCGGTCTTGAACGGCGGCAGCTCCTCCAGCGAATTCCAGCCATCGTCGAACACATGCCGGCTGACCGGCTCGAAACGGCCGGACGGATTGATGCCCGCCGACCTGCCGCGATTGCGGTCCGGACGCACGCGCATGCCGCTCTGCTCGATCATCGCATTCGCCATCTCGGCCCTGCCAGCGCCGAAGGCGGCAATGTCGGCACGCACGATCTGTTCCATCTTGGCCCTTTCCCAGGGACTGTCCGCCCGCTGTCGAATCGCTCTGCTCATGAATGTATTCCTATCGTATCGATGAGAACAAAGCAAGAACTTTCTCGCGCAGCGCGGCAAAAACTGGCGCTGCCCATTGCTTTCCGCTATTCGGCTAAACATGCTCAGCGTCCTGATCGAAACCCTGAATGACGAGGAGGGCCTTGCCCGCACGCTCGCCTCGCTGATCGGCGGCGCCGTCGAAGGCGTGGTGCGCGACGTTCTCGTCTGCGACACCGGCTCGACCGATCAGACGCACCGCGTCGCCGAACATGCCGGCTGCCACTATGTCAGCGGCGGCATCGCCGCCGGCATCAGGCAGGCCAAGGGCGACTGGCTGCTTTTGCTGGAACCGGGCGCGCGGCTGGGGGAGGGCTGGATCGATGAGGTCGTCGCCCATACGGCGAGGCAAACCATGGCGGCGCGGTTCTCGCGGGCACGCGGCAGCCGCGCGCCGTTCCTGTCGCGCGTCTTTGCCGGAAATCGCGCTCTTGCAGAAGGCCTGGTGATCAGCAAGCGTCAGGCCGCGGCACTGTCGAAGAACGCCCGCAGCGCCGAAGCGATCGCCCGCGGCCTGGCGACCAGGAGGCTGCAGGCCGAGATCTGGGTCGCTCCGCGGAAGTGACGGCTTACCGTGACGGTTCAGGGTACCCGCCCAAGCAAATTTTCTGGCGGGTCGTCGTTTATTGTGCATTGCACAAAATCTGCCCGGGGGTTACCATTCCCAGCGATACGGGCGAATGGGTTTGGGGTGTGCCGGAGCGGTGACGACGACTGTCGTCGATGCTGTTCCCTCGATATTTTGAGGACGCCGATGACCCTTTCAAGCCCTGACAAGTCCGGCGCTGCAAGCCTCGAGGCGATCGCACGAAACGGCGGCACGCTGCGCCGCATCGCCGCCCGCATCCCGACCTATCTGTCCGACCTTCGCGAGAATCCGGCATGGCTGCCGATGTTCATGCTGGCCCGCACCATGCCGGCGCGGCGCCTGCACTGGCGCGGTGCGAAGCCGGTTCCGCCGGCGCGTAATGTCGCTGAAACGATGTTCGCCGGCGTCGATCGCGATGCCGTCGTCGGCGCGCTGCGGACGGAGGGGCTCTATTCGGGCCTGATGCTGCCAGCCGCCATCCATGAGGAGATTGCCCGCTTCGCCGAGCGCACGCCATGCTTCGGCAATTTCGACCGCCGGCTGGAATTCCTGCCGGAAAAACACGCAGATGCCGAAAAGCATTTCGGCCGCCCGCTGCTCAGCGGCCACTATTTCGAGCGGGTCCTCGACTGCAACGCTGCGGTCGCCGTGCAGCGCGATCCGCTGCTTCTCGATGTCGCAGCGCACTATCTCGGCAGCCAGGCCAAGCTGATCACCACCCGCATCTGGTGGAGCTTTCCGACCGGTGGCGTCTCCGACGCCGACAAGAACATGGCCTCGCTCGGCAAATACCATTTCGACCTCGACGACTGGCGCATGCTGAAGTTCTTTTTCTACCTGGTGCCGGTCGACGCCGACACCGGGCCGCATGTCTATGTCCGCGGCTCCCACAACCGCCGCATCCTGAAGCACCAGCTGACGCTTCTGGTCGGCCATTCGGCGGAAGAGGTGCTGGGCGTCTATGGCGAGCAGAGCCCGGTCACGCTGACCGGGCAGGCCGGTCTCGGCTTTGTCGAGGACCCGTTCGGCTTCCATATGGGCACCGTGCCGACGCGCACGCCGCGGCTGATGATGGAAGTCGGCTTCGGCGTGTCACCGCCGTCGCGCCGCCGGTTTCACGGCGAGCCGGTCATTCGCTGAGGCGGGATCGCCCGGCTGACGCCTCGCTCCGTCTCAGCCGCGGCGCAAATGCTCGTCCAGGCGCGGCATGATCTCGACGAAGTTGCAGGGCATGTGCCGATAGTCGAGCTGCGGCTTCAAGATGCCGTCCCAGGCGTCCTTGCAGGCGCCGGGCGAGCCCGGCAGCACGAAGACGAAGGTGGCATTGACGACGCCGCCAGTTGCCCGGCTCTGGATCGTCGAAGTGCCGATCTTGTCGTAGGAGATGCGGTGGAACACTTCGGAAAAGCCGTCCATGCGCTTTTCGAAGATCGGCTCCAGCGCTTCCGGCGTCACGTCGCGGCCGGTGAAGCCGGTGCCGCCGGTGGTGATGACGACATCGATCGCTTCGTCCCTCGACCAACCCAGGACCTTGTCGCGGATCTTGTCGCGATCGTCGGTGACGATGTCGCGGGCGGCCAGGACATGGCCGGCCTCGGCAATGCGGTCGGCCAGCGTCTGCCCGGATTTGTCATCGGCGAGGCTGCGCGTATCGGAAACGGTCAGTACCGCGATGCGCACGGGAACGAAGGGGCGGCTCTCGTCAATCCTGGCCATGGGCATCAGCCTCCGATGTCACGCTTCGCGTCGCTGCGACAAACCAGTCAGGATGGCGGCCGCGGATATCGACGGCTGCGCGCTTGGCCACATTGCCGGTCTCGAACAGGCCGAAGCAGGTGGCGCCGGAACCCGACATCCGGGCAAAACCGGCTCCGGCCTTGTTCAGCACGGAAAGCGCCTTGCCGATGGCGGGCTGGATTGCGCGCGCCGCAGGCTCGAGATCGTTGCGGGTGATCTCCAGCCAGTTGCGGATGCTGTGGAAGTCTAGGTTGCGCGGCAGCGGCGGCAGCCCCGCATTGTCGCCGCGGCCAAGCGCCTCGAACACGTCGGCCGTCCAGACGGCAGTGCCGGGATTGACGAGCACCAGACCCAGCGCCGGGAAACCCGGCACGAGCGTCAGCTCGTCGCCGATACCGCGGGCTATCAGCGGCTTGGCTGCCAAGCACATCGGCACGTCGGCGCCGAGCGACAGGCCGATCCGCGCCAGTTGGGCATCGCCGACATCAAGTCCCCAGGTCTGGACCAGGGCGCGCAGCACCGCCGCCGCGTCGCTCGATCCGCCGCCGACGCCGGACGCGACCGGCAGGTTCTTTTCGAGCCTGATGGCGACAGCCGGCGCCTGCTGGAGACCGGCCTCGCGCCGTACCGCGTCGCGCGCTTTCACGACCAGATTGCCGTCGTCGGCTGGTACTGCGGAGGCGTATTTGCCGGACACCGAAAACCCATCGCTGTCGGCAAGTTCCGTCTCGATGCGGTCGCCAAAGCGCGTGAACACGGCCAGGCTTTCGATCGTGTGATAACCGTCGGCGCGCCGGCCGGTGACGTGCAGCGCGAGATTTATCTTGGCATGCGCATGCGACACCCGGATGCTGGCCCCGGAATTCATTGGCTCGGCTGCGAGGGGGACGACGGTCAATCCTTGGCCAGACGGTATTCGCCGGTCTTCGGATCCTTGACCAGTGTTCCCATTGTGCCGTTGGCCGTCTGCTTTTCGGCCCGACGTACCTTGGCGGTCACCCGCTCGGCTTCCCTGACGAAGGAGCGGTAGCCGAAATAGGCGGCAATGCCGACGACGGCGAAGAAAATGATCTGCGGCATGTCAAACTCCTCCCTCGCAAGGCCGGCGGAGCGGCCGGTCGGGTCGGTTGATGATTTATGCTAGACGTTTTCACCGGCTTTTCAAAGCCCGAAGCGCGCCCACAGCGCGCGCTCTTCCGCCGCATCGATGACGCCGCTTGCCGCGGCGGCGGCGATATCGGGCGCCGAAAAGCTCGAGCCGAACAGGCCGAAGCGGCCGAACAGGCCGCGCGGCGCGGTGATCAGCTTGAGCTGGGTCTTCGGCCCGAAACGGCTCTTCAGCACGCTGCGCATGTCGCCGAGCGCATCGACCAGCCCGAGCTCGAGCCCCTTCTTGGCCGTCCAGAACAGGCCGGTGAACAGGTCGGGATCGTCCTTCAGCTTGCTGCCGCGCCTGTCCTTGACGAGATCGATGAAGGTCTCGTGGACCTCGAGCTGCAGCGCCTTCAGGCGCTCGACGTCTTCCTTCTTTTCCGGCTTGAACGGGTCGAGCACCGCCTTGTTCTGGCCGGCGGTGTGGACGCGGCGCTCGACGCCGATCTTCTTCAACAGCTCCGGAAAGCCGAACGAGGCCGACACCACGCCGATCGAACCGACGATGGAGGACGGGTCGGCAAATATCTCGTCGCCGGCGACCGCGATCATGTAGCCGCCCGATGCCGCCACGTCCTCGACGAAAACCAGGACCTTCTTGTTCTTCTCGCTGGCCAGGTCGCGGATGCGCCTGAAGATCAGCCGCGACTGCACCGGCGAGCCACCTGGCGAATTGATCGAGATGGCGACCGCCGGCGCGTCGAATGAAAACAGCTTTTCGAGAAGACCGGCGGTGGAAGCGAGCGACAGGCTGGGCCGGAACTGGCCGCCGCCGGGCATGATGGTGCCGTGCAGCCGGATGACCGGAATGGTGACGACGGTGGAGCGCCAGGATTTCGGCAGCAGGCGGTTGAAAAGGCGTTTCACGAGGGGGCGGTCTCCGGTCGATTTGCTTGAGGCATGTAGGAATTCGCCGGCCAACGGCAATGCCGTCACCCTGGCAATCAAAATGGATCAATCTCCGAACAGCGACGCCAGCCCGTTATTGATCAACTCTGCCCTCTCCGAAGGGCCATTGCCTGAGTAGGCATGCAGCATCAGCGGCGGCTGGATCGACAGTTTGCCGCGTGCGCCGAGTGCTGCCCGGACGACGATGCGGATCGCCGCCGCTTCGGGGCGAGGATGGACGGCCAGCATCTCGGCGTCGCCGAAGCGGCCGGCAATGGCATCGAGGATGGCGCCGAGCTGTTCCGGCCGGGCGATGACGGCCAGCCCGCCGCCCGGCCTGACCACCGCGGCCGCGCTGCGGATCCAGCTGTCGAACAATCCGTCCTCCGAGACATGCGCGGCCTTTCTCAGCGGATCGGGCGTCGCTCGATCCACGGCGGCATTGAACGGCGGGTTCATGATAACGAAATCGAAGCTGTTGTCCTCGAGGCCGGCGGCCGTTCGCGCCCGGCCCGAAAGCGCGACATCGGCGACGAGCACCGAAGCGCGGTCGCTGAGATGCGCATTGCCGGGATGGGCAAGCGTGGTTGTGGCGAAGGCCGCCATTTCCGGAGAACGCTCGACGAGCACGGCCGCGGCACCGGGGCAGCGCGACAGTACCGCCAGGCCGGCGGCACCCGCGCCCGCGCCAAAGTCGGCAAGCCGCCCGGCGAACGAGGACGGCACCGCAGCCGCCAGCATCATCGCATCCATGCCGGCGCGGTGGCCTGCCTTTCTCGGCTGCACCAGCCAGAAGCGACCGCGATGGAAGGCATCGACCGTATGAGCCGGCATGTCCGGGACAAGGGCAGCGGGCGACGCGGACATTATTTTTGGCGGATCTCGTTGGCGATGCCGGCATCCGTCAGGATGCGCCGTGCCGCATCGGCCTTGTCGGCGTCCACCATGACACGGCGGGGCAGGATGCCGATCGAGCCGTCGAGCACGCTCATGTCCTGGTCGGCGACGAAACAGCCGATACCGGCATCGCGCATCAGCGATTCGACAAACGAAATGATGACGGCGTCGTTGGTGCGGATGAGCTCTATCATCGGATGAAACTCGCAGTTTGCGGCGTTGATGTAAACGTAGGCGTGATCATGTACCAGAGCCGGCGCGCCAATTCGCCTCTTGCCGCACCGGTGGGTGACACCCTAGAGTCTGTCCAGGGACCATGTTGCCGTCGTGCATATCGAGGTTGGGAGTTTTGCCGTGGGTGTCGTTCTCAACATTGAAAACGGGAAGCGCGAAGCCGCCTCGATAAAGGACCTCATCGACCTGACCGCCGCCGATATGGGGCGCGTCAACAAATTGATCCTGTCGAAGGCCGGCTCCGATGTCGAGATGATTCCGGAGATTGCCAACCATTTGATCTCGTCCGGCGGCAAACGGCTGCGGCCGATGCTGACGCTCGCCGCCGCCCAGATGTTCGGCTATTCCGGTGACGGCCATGTCAAGCTCGCCACATCGGTCGAATTCATGCATACAGCGACACTTCTCCACGACGACGTTGTCGACGAAAGCGGCATGCGGCGCGGCAAGAAGACGGCGCGCATGATCTGGGGCAACCAGGCCAGTGTTCTGGTCGGCGATTTCCTGCTCGGCCAGGCCTTCCGCATGATGGTCGATGTCGGCTCGCTGGAAGCGCTCGACATCCTGTCGAGTGCGGCCTCGGTGATCGCCGAAGGCGAGGTGATGCAGCTTGCCGCCGCCAAAAACCTCGAAACCACCGAGGACGAGCATTTCGCGGTGATCAAGGCCAAGACCGCGGCGCTGTTCTCAGCCGCCGCCGAGGTCGGCCCGGTCATCGCCCAGGCGACGCGCAACGATCGCGCAGCACTCCGCTCCTACGGCATGAATCTCGGCCTTGCCTTCCAGCTGATCGATGACGCGCTGGATTATGGCGGCACCAGCAAGGATCTCGGCAAGAATGTCGGCGACGATTTCCGCGAGGGCAAGGTGACGCTGCCGGTGATCCTCGCCTATCGGCGCGGCACCAAGGCCGAGCGCAGCTTCTGGAAACGCGCCATCGAGGACAATGCCGCCGACGATGCCGGGCTGGAGAAGGCCATCGGCCTGATGCTCCGCCACGGCGCGATTGCCGACACCATCGGGCGCGCCCGCCATTTCGGCGAAATCGCCCGCGACGCGCTGGCACCGCTCGAGGCGACGCCGCAGAAATCGGCGCTGATCGACGTCATCGATTTCTGCATCAGCCGGGTGAACTGAGAGGCGTCAGCGCCCCGCGCCTGTTCTCATCGAGCCTTCGCCGGAAGAACGATTGCCGCGAGCAGGCTGACGACGATGCCCGCCGCCGCGAGCCAGAAGGCGACCTGGATGCCGTCTGCGACGGCGGTTTTCAAGGCATCGCCGGACAATTCGCCGATTTGGCTGTTCGCAATCGCAATCAGCACGGCCATGCCGATGGCGTTGCCGACATTGAGCGTCGTCGAAGCCATGCCCGAGGCGACGCCTTGCTGGTCAAGGGCAACGCCGGAAGCGGCGGCAATCCACATTGCGGTCCAGACGATGCCTTGTCCGACGCCGGAGACGATCAGGCCGGGTACGAGGGACAGATAGCTGCTCTCCGCGGTCGCGCCTGATACCATCAATGCTGTGCCTACCGCGCCGACGATCATGCCGCCGACCAGCGTGCTGCGTGTCGAAAAGCGCGTCGCCAGACGCTCGCCGGCTTGCGTGCCGGTGGCGATGGCGACCGACGGCACGAGAAAGGCGAGGCCCGTCTGCAAGGCGGTGAAGCCGTGCACGTTCTGCAGCAGCACGGTGAGGAAGTAGGGCAGCGCTCCGAAAGTGGCCATGTAGAGGAAGGTGATCGTCATGCCGGCGACGAGGCTGCGGTTGTGGAACAAGCGCAGCGGCATGAGCGGGTCGGCGCTCGTCGCCTCGATCACGGTGAAGGCGATCAGGAAGAATGCGGCCAGTGCCGCGCTGGCGATGATTGCGGTCGATCCCCAGCCATATTCGGGCCCCTGAACCAGGGTGAAGACAAGCAGCGTCGCGCCGGCGGTGACGGTCAGTGCGCCCGGAATATCGAAGCTGCGCTGCTCGTGCCGCTTGCGATCGCGCGGGATGATGGCGAAAGCCGCGATGATGGCGATCCCGGCCAACAGCACGTTGACGTAGAAGACCGACGGCCAGCCGAAGGCGCTGGTCAGAAACCCGCCGGCAAGCGAACCGAGCGTCAGGCCGCTGGCGCCCGCGCCGCCCCAGACGGCGAGCGCCCGGTTGCGTTCCGCTCCCTCGGCGAACAGACGGTTGATCAGCGACAGCGTCGCAGGAAACAGGAACGCGGCGCCGATGCCTTGTACGGCGCGTGCCGCGATGATGATTTCCGGCGACCAGGCGAGGCCGCCGACCAGAGATGAGAGCGCGTAGAGCCAGAGCGCGAAGATGAAGACGCGGCGCTGGCCGATCAGGTCGGCGGCCCGGCCGCCGAACAGCAGGAAGCCGCCGGTGAAGACGGTATAGGCGCTGACCACCCACTGCAGGGTCTGGCCTGAAAATCCGAGGCCGGCGCCGATCTCCGGCAGCGCCACGAAGACGATGTTGAGGTCGAGCGAGATGATGAGCTGCGCGAAGGCGAGGAGCGCCAGCGTTGCGCCATGTTTCGCCCTGCTTGCTCCTTGCGCTGCCATTGCCCCGAGCGGCGCGCCTTGATCGAGTGAACTCATGTGGGACTCCTTGTCGACAATTATTTAATGATCGACAAAGAATTGAGATTTGCAATCCGAAGTCAAGCGGATTATTTGTTGATCGACAAAAATTGGAGACCGCCATGGCAGGCAGGCCAAGGGAGTTCGATCGCGACCATGCCTTGGAGAAAGCCCGCGACGCTTTCTGGAGGCGCGGCTACGAGGGCACTTCGATGGCCGATCTCGTATCGGCGCTTGGTCTCGCATCGGCGCGCATTTATGCCGCCTTCGGCTCGAAGGAGGACCTGTTTCGCGAAGCGGTGGCACTTTACGAGGCCAATGAGGGCGGATTCGCCACGCGGGCGCTGGAGGAAGAACCAAACGTCCGGCGCGTCATCGAGCGCGTGCTTCGCGACGCCGTCGAAATCTATACCAGGCCGGGGCGGCCGCAGGGCTGCATGGTGGTGACGGCCGCCACCAATTGCGCCGTCGAAAATGACGCCGTGCTGCAATGGCTGGCGGAGCACCGGTTGGCGCGTACCGCATCGATCGTCGAGCGGTTGAAGCAAGCGGTGCGCGATGGCGAATTGAAGCCGGACACCGATGCCGAGGCGCTGGGTGACTATTACGCCACGCTGATGCACGGCCTTTCGGTGCAGGCACGCGACGGCGTGCCGAAAAAGCGGCTGCACGATCTTGTCACCGTCGCCATGCAGGCGCTCGACGCAAGGCTTTCGCAAACGTCCTGAGTTCGGGGCCGTGACGCCGGTCTCCCATTGCCGGATTGTCGCAATGCGGTCGTGCGACCTCTTTCGGTATGGTTTATTAATTGCTTGACCCGATTGTGAATTCGGGCCGGGTTGAAGCACGACCCCAAAAAGGCCATGCTTTACCTGGAAAGATCGAGTCTACGGCGATCCCGCTGACGCGGAGATGGCGTTTGGCTGAAAGGGATATGATGCGGCAAGGATATGCGCGCTGGCTGACGGGGCTGGCAATCGCGACGGGCATGGCGATCTCGGCTTTGCCGGCGCATGCCAAACAGACCGCCGAGCCGGTCAGGATCACATCCTTCTCGGGAGCCTATCTCGCCGCGCGGATTGCCGATGGCGACAACGACCTCGACAGCGCCATTTCCTATTACAAGCAGGCGCTTGCGTTCGATCCGAACGATACGGGACTGCAGCAGAGCCTGATGCTGTCGCTGATCGCGCAGGGGCGCTTCGACGAGTCCCTGGTCTATGCCGACAAGCTCAAGGCGGTTCCCGACGTCGAGCGCTTCTCGCGCCTGGCGCTGGCCATCGATTCCTTCCACAAGAAGGATTTCTCTAAGGCCGAATACTGGCTCAAGCTGTCGCTCGAATCCGATCTCGACCGGCTGATCTCCGGCGTCATGACCGGCTGGGCCAAGCAAGGTGCGGGTGACGCCGGCGAGGCCATGGCTTCCATCGACAAGCTGCAAGGCCCCGACTGGTTCAGCCTGTTCAAGTCCTTCCACCGTGCCTTGATCGCCGACGCCTCCGGCCTGCCCGACAGGGCGGATGCGCTCTACACCGCCACCCTGCAGGACACGGCGGCAGGCGGTGCGGCCCCCGAAACATGGATGCGCAACGCGCAGGCCTACGCCTCTTTCCTCGCACGCAAAGGCGACAAGGCTAAGGCGCTGTCGGTGCTCGACAAGGCCGAGGCGTTTGCGCCCGGGAAGGTCGAGATTGCGGCCCTTCGCGACAAGATCAACAAGGGCGAAAAAATCGAGCCCTTCGTTGCCGGTCCGTCCGACGGCGCCTCGGAAATCCTGCTCGATCTCGCCACCGCGCTCAACCGCGGCGGCGGCGAGCCGTTCGTGCGGCTCTATCTGCAATATGCGCTGGCGCTGCGGCCCGACAATGACGCGGCGCTCGTTCAGCTTGCCGCCGTTGCCGAGCAGCTGAAGGACGGCGAGGGCGCCATCGCGCTCTATCGCCGCATCCCCGCCGGTTCGCCGCTTAAGGAGCTTTCGGACCTGCAGCTTGGCCTCAACCTTGCCGATCTCGACCGCAACGACGAGGCGATCACCCACCTCAAGGCTATCGTCGATGCGCATCCCGACGACATGCGCGCCTATCTGGCGCTCGGCGGCGTCTATTCCTCGAAGGAGGATTTCCGCTCCGCCGCCAATCTTTACGACAAGGCGGTCGAGGTGCTGAAGACGCCGACCGCCGCCAACTGGAACATCTTCTACCAGCGCGGCATCGCCTATGAGCGGCTGAAGGAATGGCCGAAGGCCGAGCCGAATTTCCGCAAGGCGCTGGAGCTCTACCCCGACCAGCCGCAGGTCCTGAACTATCTCGGCTATTCCTGGGTCGACAAGAACATGAACCTCAAGGAAGGCCTCGCGATGATCCAGAAGGCCGTCGACCTGAGGCCGAGCGACGGCTACATCGTCGATTCGCTGGGCTGGGCCTATTACCGCCTTGGCCAGTTCGACGACGCGGTGCGCGAAATGGAACGCGCCGTTTCGTTGAAGCCAGAGGATCCCGTGCTCAACGATCACCTCGGCGACGCCTACTGGCGCGTTGGCCGCAAGCTGGAAGCCACCTTCCAGTGGAACCAGGCCCGCGACCTGAAGCCGGACCCGGACGTGCTTGCCACCTTGCAGCAAAAGCTGATGAAGGGCCTGCCGCCGATCGAATCCAACACGGCGCAGGAAACCCCGAACGTAAAGCCCGTGCCGGCGCCCGCGCCGAAGGGGTGATCCCATCGCCTTGACGGTCGCGGAGCGGCACTCTACGAGGTGCCGCATCCCGCCGGAGGCCGCCGTGACCGTTGATATCCCTGCCCACATGCATCCCAGCTGCTCGTTCCAGGGGCTGATCCTGACCTTGCATAATTACTGGGCGGACTATGGCTGCGTGGTCCTCCAGCCTTACGACATGGAAGTCGGCGCCGGCACATTCCATCCGGCAACGACGTTGCGCGCGCTCGGCCCAAAACGCTGGAACGCCGCCTATGTCCAGCCCTCGCGCCGCCCCAAGGACGGCCGCTATGGTGAGAACCCGAACCGGCTGCAGCACTATTACCAATACCAGGTGATCCTGAAGCCCAATCCGCCCAATCTGCAGGAGCTTTACCTCGGCTCGCTGGCCGCGATCGGCATTGATCCGCTGCTGCATGACATCCGTTTCGTCGAGGACGACTGGGAAAGCCCGACGCTGGGCGCCTGGGGGCTGGGCTGGGAGTGCTGGTGCGACGGCATGGAGGTCTCGCAGTTCACCTATTTCCAGCAGGTCTGCGGCATCGAATGCGCACCGGTGGCGGGTGAGCTCACTTACGGGCTGGAACGGCTGGCCATGTATGTGCAGGGCGTCGACAACGTCTACGACCTCAACTTCAACGGCCGCGAAGGCGCCGACAAGGTGACCTATGGCGACGTCTTCCTGCAGGCCGAGCAGGAATATTCGCGCCACAATTTTGAATTCGCCAACACCGCGATGTTGCTGCGCCATTTCGAAGACGCCGAAGCCGAGTGCAAGGCGCTGCTCGAAGCCGGCGCGCCGGCGTCGAACGACAATCTAGCGATGCACCGCATGGTCTTCCCTGCCTACGACCAATGCATCAAGGCCAGCCACGTCTTCAACCTGCTCGACGCCCGCGGCGTGATTTCGGTCACTGAGCGCCAGAGTTATATTTTGCGGGTGCGCAATCTGGCCAAGGCCTGCGGCGAGGCATTTCTGCTGACGCAGGCGGGTGGAATGGCGGCTTAGCTCCAGGCGATTTCGGCAGGAGCGCTGATTTGTAACGCACCTTGGCCGCTTGCACCGGCTATTGTCCGCAGCGCTTGCCTGACGCCGGGCATCGAGAACGTGCCATGCACCTGCGCTGTAAAACAGGCGCTGAGCGCGAGGATCTGCAGGAATGTCGATGCCGTTTTCATGGTCGTTCAGCCAATAGCTCTCTGCCTGAGCGTTGGTCGCTTCAGCGCTGCGTTCGGTTCATGGAAATCTTTGATCCAAGGACGGGCGGACCGGCGCGTGTCCGACAGGCGGCTGAATTTTTTCGGAAATCGCCGTTGGACGCCCTGATCGTGCTGGCCCGATCTTGCTGGGAAGGGTGACAGCAGCCGACCGAGTTGCTATGCCCCGCTTACCTCCGCCTCGATGGGGGAGGACGCCGCCAAGCGGCGGCTGTTTTTTGTCGCGTGAGCTCTTTCAATGCCTGACCTGCTTCTAGAACTTCGTTCCGAGGAAATCCCCGCGCGCATGCAGCGCAAGGCGGCCGGCGATCTCAGGAAGCTGCTGACCGACGGTCTGGTCGAAGCCGGGCTGACCTATGAGGCTGCGCGCGAATATTGGACGCCGCGCCGGCTGACGCTCGACATTCGCGGCCTGACCGCCCGCTCGAAGGACATCAGTGAGGAGATCAAGGGCCCCTCGACCAAGGCGCCCGAGCCGGCGGTGCAAGGTTTTCTGCGCAAGGCCGGCCTTGCCTCGATTGCCGAGGCGCATGTTCATTCCGATCCGAAGAAGGGCGACTTCTATGTCGCCCATATTTCCAGGCTGGGCAGGCCGGCGGAGCAGATCATCGCCGAGCTGGTGCCGGGCATCATCCGCAACTTCCCCTGGCCGAAAGCGATGCGCTGGGGGCCGGCTTCGGCCAAGCCCGGCTCGCTGCGCTGGGTGCGGCCGCTGCAATCGATCCTGTGCACCTTCGGCCCCGAAACCGAGGAGCCGGTGGTGGTCGATTTCGAGATCGACGGCATCCGCTCCGGCAATGTCACCTACGGCCATCGTTTTCATGCGCCGGGCGCCATCACGGTGCGCCGCTTCGACGATTATGTCGCCAAGCTTGAGGCGGCCAAGGTCGTGCTCGATGCCGACAGGCGCAAGGAGATCATTCTTGCCGATGCCAGGAATCTCGGCTTCGCCAGCGGGCTCGACCTCGTCGAGGACGAGGGCCTGCTGGAGGAAGTGTCGGGCCTGGTCGAATGGCCGGTCGTACTGATGGGCGAATTCGAGCAGGATTTTCTGGCCATACCGGCCGAGGTGATCCGGCTCACCATCCGCGCTAACCAGAAGTGCTTCGTGACACGACCGCACGGCGCGGGCGACGAACTCTCCAATCGTTTCATCCTGACCGCCAATATCGAGGCCAAGGATGGCGGCAAGGAGATCGCCCACGGCAACGGCAAGGTGGTGCGCGCCCGCCTGTCCGACGCGCTCTATTTTTGGAAGACCGACCAGGGTGACCTGCCGGATCTCGACCAGCTGCAGGCATCGGCGGAAAAGTTCGGACTTGATCTCAAAAAGCCGCTCGACCAGCGCATGGCCCGCCTCGACCATCTCAATGTGACGTTTCATGCCAAGCTCGGTACGCAAGGCGAGCGGGTGGAGCGGATTGCCAGGTTGGCGGAAGAACTGGCACCAATCGTGGCGCAGTCGATCTCCCCCCTCGAGGGGGAGATGGCCGGCAGGCCAGGGGGGGTCGCTTCGGCTGACGCGACGCGATCTGGCCTTTCGAAGCAAAAGGAAGTCGGCGCTCCACGCGGGACGACCCCCTCTGTCGCCTTCGGCGACATCTCCCCCTCGAGGGGGGAGATTACCGCGCTCGCCCGCCGCGCTGCCGTTCTGGCTAAGGCCGATCTCACCACGGAGGTGGTCGGCGAGTTCCCGGAACTGCAAGGCGCCATGGGCCGCAAATACGCGCTGCTGCAGGGCGAGCATCCTTCCGTCGCCGCGGCGATCGAGGAACACTACAAGCCGCAGGGACCGTCAGATCGTGTTCCCACCGATCCGGTTTCGATCGCAGTAGCGCTTGCCGACAAGCTGGATACACTGGTCGGGTTCTGGGCGATTGATGAAAAGCCGACGGGATCGAAGGACCCCTATGCGCTGAGGAGGGCGGCGCTGGGGGTAACGAGGATACTGATCGAGAACGGGATTAGGTTGTCCCTGAAATCTGTGGCCAATATCGCGTCCGAAGATATTGCAGATCACATACGCGATCCCAAACTCGACCGACAGTTCGAAATTGCTGCGGAGCTAGAGCAGCAACTCGGAGGAGATTCGCTTACCGATCTCGTCATCGAACGCGATTCCGCGATCTCAAACAATACCTTTGAGCGTTCCGAAGAAAGGCAGCAGCAAGAGATCAACAACCTCCTGTCCTTCTTTCACGATCGCCTGAAGGTCTATCTCCGCGACCAGGGTGCGCGGCATGACCTGATTGACGCGGTGCTGGCGGCAGGTTCGCGCCCAATCTCCCCCCTCGTGGGGGAGATGTCGGCGCAGCCGACAGAGGGGGGCGCTGTCCCGCCGGCCTCTCGGCGCGAGGCGCCCCCCTCTGCCCTGCCGGGCATCTCCCCCACAAGGGGGGAGATTGGCCAATTACAAAACGACGACCTGCTGCAAATCGTCCGCCGCGTCGAAGCGCTCGGCTCTTTCCTCGATACCGAGGATGGCAAGAACCTGCTTGCCGGCACCAAGCGTGCGGCCAACATTCTCGCCGCCGAGGAGAAGAAGAACACGCTGATCGCCGACCGTGTCGAGCCGGCGCTTTTCCGCGAAGATGCGGAAAAGAAGCTGTTCGCGGCGGTGAATCAGGCCGAGAGGCAAGCCGGCGAAGCAATTCAAAACGAAGACTTTTCCGCCGCCATGCTGGCGCTTAGCGTGTTGCGCGAGCCGGTTGATTCATTCTTTGAGAAAGTCCTCGTAAACGATGAGGACCAGGCGGTGCGCGCCAATCGCCTGGCGTTGCTCGCCCGCATCCGCGCGGCGACCGATCGGGTCGCCGATTTCTCGAAGATAGCCGGCTGACGTCCGCGAAGAAATCTTCGCTTCAGGCCCTATTTTGGCTGGTCGGGAGCTGCTAGCGGCGCCGGCTGCGGTGCCGCCGGTTCAGGAGTTTTGCTGGCGACCTTTGGATCGGCCTTGCTGTCCGCGGCCGGCGCGGCAGCGGTGGCCGGCACGGCCTTGGGTGCGGGCGTTGCAAAGGCATCGCCGACGATACCGCCGCGAATGATCATCGGGCTTGCGGTGAAGCCATGACTCGGCTGGCTCGGGATGGCCGCGACCTTTTCATCGGTGACGGTTTCATTGACGTTGGGCAACTTCTCGCCGAGCACGACGATCGACGGTGTTTTCCCCCGCTCGAGCGCGCTGGCACTTACCACAGAAGGCGTCGCGGTCGTTTGCCCGAGAAAAACCAGCGACGAGGCCTGTGCCGTGCCGGCCATAAACGCCAGACCAAGCGCTCCAACGATACGCATCGAACGCATAACAATCCCCCTTGCCCAACAACACAGCACCTTTAGCCGAGGGCAATTGATACCGGCTTGCGGGGAAACATAGCATTTTAACGATTTGCGATTCGCCAACGCCGGGCTTGCTCGCCCGGCGTCGCCGTATTAGGCAGCCGCATCCGTGAGGTAACGACAGTGGCTGAAATTCGTGCCGTCGGCGAGGCGATGGAAAGGGCGTTGGCGCTGCTCGAGAGCGGCGATGTCGTCGCCATCCCGACCGAGACCGTCTATGGGCTGGCCGGCGACGCGACCAATGGCGTTGCCGTGGCTCGTATCTTCGAAGCCAAGGGCCGCCCTCGCTTCAACCCGCTGATCGCCCATATAGCCGATCCGGCTATGGCCGAGCGCATCGCGCGGTTCGATCCGCTGTCGGAAAGATTGGCGCAGGCATTCTGGCCGGGACCGCTGACGCTGGTGTTGCCGCAACGGCCCGGCAACGGCATTCATCCGCTGGTCACCGCAGGGCTGGACACGATCGCGCTGCGCATGCCGAAAGGCTTTGGCGGCGAGCTGATCGCCAGGTTCGGCCGCGCTCTTGCGGCGCCCAGTGCCAATTCCTCGGGCAGGATCAGCGCCACGACGGCCGAAGCCGTGGCCGCCGACCTCGGTCCCAGGATCAAGCTTGTGGTCGATGGCGGCGCGACGCCGGTCGGGCTGGAATCGACCATCGTCAAGGTCGAAGCTGGAAAGCTGCGGCTGCTGCGGCCGGGCGGCATTGCCGCCGAAGAGATCGAAGCGGTCGCCGGGACAAAGTTGCTGCGCGGCGCTTCGGTCGTCGAGGCGCCCGGCATGCTTGCCTCGCACTATGCACCAGGTGCGGCGGTGCGGCTCAATGCTGCGGAGGTCGCCCCAGGCGAAGCCTTGCTGGCCTTCGGTGGCCGCCGTGCCGAAGGCTGGCGCGATGCAGCCGCACTGCGCAATTTGTCGGAGACCGGCGACCTGCGCGAGGCGGCAAGCAATCTCTTCGCTCATCTGCAGGATCTCGATCGCAGCGGCGCCAAAACCATCGCCGTCGAGCCGATCCCGTTCGACGGGTTGGGCGAGGCGATCAACGACAGGCTTTCGCGCGCCGCCGCCCCGCGTGACAAGATCGCCCCGCGTGACAAGATGGATTGAGCACCATAGTTTCCACCCATGAACGACATTTCCCCCGACCTCGACCCCGCCGTCGTCGCGCGCTTTGCGACAATCGTCGGCGATAAATATGCACTGCGCGACCAGCAGGACATCGCGCCTTACCTCGCCGAGCGGCGCGGACTTTGGCACGGCAGGACGGCCCTGGTGCTGAGGCCGGGCAGCGTCGAGGAGGTCGGCCGCATCATGCGGCTGGCGAGCGAAACCGGCACGCCAATCGTGCCGCAAAGCGGCAACACCGGGCTGGTCGGCGCCCAGGTGCCGGACGCATCCGGCCGCGAGATCGTGCTGTCGCTGTCGCGGCTGAACCGCATCCGCGAGATCGATACACTGTCCAACACGGTGACGGTCGAAAGCGGCGTCATCCTGCAGACGCTGCAGGAAGCGGCCGATGCCGCCGACCGGCTGTTTCCGCTGTCGCTTGCCGCGCAGGGCTCCTGCCAGATCGGCGGCAATCTATCCTCCAACGCCGGCGGCACCGGCGTGCTTGCCTACGGCAATGCGCGCGAGCTCTGCCTCGGCGTCGAAGTGGTGCTGCCGACCGGCGAAGTGTTCGACGATTTGCGCAAGCTGAAAAAGGACAATACCGGCTACGATTTGAAGAACCTGTTCGTCGGCGCGGAAGGCACGCTCGGCATCATCACCGCTGCCGTGCTCAAGCTTTTCCCCAAGCCCAAGGGGCGCGAGGTGGCGTTTGCCGGCCTGTCATCGCCGGAGGCGGCACTGTCGCTGTTCAGCCTGGCGATGGACCGTGCCGGGGCAGCGCTCACCGCCTTCGAACTGATCGGCCAGAGGCCCTACGACTTCACGCTTGCCCACGCACAAGGCGTGGCGCGGCCGCTGGCCGGCGATTGGCCGTGGTATGTGCTGATGCAGATCTCGTCGGGCCGCTCGGCCGAGGATGCACGGGCGCTGATCGAGGAGGTGCTGGAGGCAGGCCTCGAGCAAGGGATCGTCGGCGATGCCGTGATCGCGGCAAGCATGGCTCAGGGCGATGCGTTCTGGAATTTCCGCGAGGTGCTGCCCGAGGCGCAGAAACCGGAAGGTGCCTCGATCAAGCACGACATCTCGGTGCCGGTGGCGTCGATCCCGCCCTTCATCGAAAAGGCCGCCGGCGCCGTGCAATCGGTCAGTCCCGGCGCGCGCGTCGTCTGCTTCGGTCACATGGGCGACGGCAACCTGCACTACAACATCTCCCGGCCGGTCGACGGTGACGACGAGGTGTTTCTCGGCCTTTATCACGTCATGAACAAGGCCGTGCACGACGTCGTGCGCTCGTTTCACGGCTCGATCTCGGCCGAGCACGGCATCGGCCAGTTGAAGCGGGACGAATTGATCGCGACGGCACCGCCGATGGCGATCGAGCTGATGCGCAGGGTGAAGGCCGCGTTCGACCCGGCCGGCATCATGAATCCGGGTAAGGTTATCTGATCCTTTCGCCGGTCAGTGCCGGTTGGCATTCCGATAACCATCCGCCCCGGATCAGCAAAATTTAACCGACTTTCTTAAGCGCGAGGATAAGAAGCTCGCGCTAATGTTTCTCCACAACGAGGCTGGGAAAACCGGCCCGGAGAACCGGAAACACCGGCTCTCAGGAGAAACAGGAAAGGCACGATATGAACACTGGACTGAAGCCAGTCTGGGCCGGCCGCAATATGCGTCTCGACCCATTCCGCCTGCCGCAGGTGGTGAGCTACGCCACGCGCGACGACTATGGCGACGTCACCTTCACCATCGACCAGCGCGGCGCGGTTATCCGCCGCACGCTGGAGATGAGCGGCGTGCCGGCGATCATCGCTCTGCCCGCCAACGCGTTTCGCGGCGTCGCCGCCCGCGCCATGGAGGATCCGGATGGCAATGTCACAGTGACGCTTGAGCTTCTGCACAACGACCCGATGCTGTCGGTGCCGCTGCTGGTCGCCGACGATCTCGACGACGTCGCCGCCGACTGGCGCGCCTGGGCCGACGCCTACCGCCTGCCGATGCTGCTGATCGAGGCCGACGGCATTGCCCGCACGCTGGAAGAATCGCTCGGCGCCGCCATCCAGGCGCTGCCGGCGCAGGACCGCCGCAAGGGCCGCGTCTCGACCATGCGCCGCCCGCGCTTCCTCGCCCGCCGCCGCGCCGGCGACCTCGGCCTCAGGCTGGTCATCGGCGGCGAGGAGCTTATTTCGCGGGAGTAGGCCTGAGCGCCTCTTCCTTCTCCCCCTGTGGGAGAAGGTGGCCGAGCGGAGCTCGGTCGGATGAGGGGTGTTCCAGGGAAGGCCAACGCCTCATTTCTTCTAACACCCCTCAACCGTCTTGACGCTACGCGCCAATCCACCTTCTCCCACAGGGGGAGAAGGGAAAAGGCGCCTAAACCAGCCGCTTCAGCGCCACCCAAGCCGCGCCGCCGATCAGGCCGAGGAAGATCAGCCAGCCGACCTGGTTGTTCGATCTGAACAGTCTTAGGCACTGGTCCGGATCGTCGATGTCGAGCACGGCGGTCTGCCGTGCCATATGCGCGCCGGCGGCGATCAGCCCGGCCAGCGCCGGCACGGGTGCCTGCGCCGAGGCAAAGGCAATGGCGAAGCAGACCAGCGCTCCGCCATAAAGCCCGGCCAGCCAGGCCTTGGTATTGTCGCCGAACAGGCGCGCCGTCGAGCGCACGCCGACGATGGCGTCGTCTTCCTTGTCCTGATGCGCATAGATCGTGTCGTAGCCGATCACCCACAGGATCGAGCCGATGTAGAGCATGATTGCCGGCCCATCGAGATCGCCGAACTCGACCGCCCATCCCATCAGCGCTCCCCAGGAAAAGGCAAGGCCGAGAATGAGTTGCGGCCAATTGGTGTACCGCTTCATGAATGGGTAGACGGCGACGATGACCAGCGAGCCGATGCCGAGCGAGATGGCGAAGCTGTTGAACTGCAAAAGCACGGCAAGGCCGACCAGTGCCTGCACGACAACAAACATCCAGGCCTGCCGGCGCGTGACCTTGCCGGCCGGCAGCGGCCGCGAGCGCGTGCGTTCCACCTGGTTGTCGATGTCCTCGTCGACCAAATCATTGTAGGTGCAGCCGGCGCCACGCATGGCGAACGCGCCAAGAAAAAACAATAGGAGATACCAGGGCGACGGCAACAGCGAGAGCAGCGGATCCGACGGACGTGGATAGGCGCTCGCGGCAAGGGCAGCCGACCACCAGCATGGCCACAGCAGCAATTGCCAGCCGATCGGCCGGTCCCACCGGGCAAGCTGCGCATAGGGCCACAACCCCCTCGGCAGCGCGCGATAGACCCAGTGGCCGCTCGGCGCATCGGCGACGCGGCCCTGGGCCGCTTTCGACTGGACGGTTTCCATTTTGCTGGAGTGGCAGCAGAGGCGAATGCCGTCAAGCGTCAAGCAGGCCCCGCACGCTCGCCACGCGCAATCGGCGCTTCGCCAGCCAAATGTCTTGACCCGTCGCGCGCGGCGCAATAGCGCAGTCCTGGTCTTGGAATGACGAGGAATCTGGACATGCGTGTTTTGTTGATCGGCTCCGGCGGACGAGAACATGCGCTTGGCTGGAAGATCGCGGCGTCGCCGCTGCTGACCAAACTCTACGCGGCGCCCGGCAATCCGGGCATCGGCCGCGAAGCCGAGCTGGTGAAGCTCGATATTGCGGATCACGCAGCGGTGGTCCGGTTTTGCCGCGGGAATGAAATAGACCTCGTCGTGGTCGGACCGGAAGGGCCGCTGGTCGCCGGCATAGCCGACGACCTGCGCGCCGAGGGCATCCGCGTCTTCGGCCCGTCAAAGGCAGCGGCGCGGCTGGAAGGCTCGAAGGGCTTTACCAAAGACCTCTGCGCCAAATACGGCATCCCGACCGCCGCCTATGGCCGGTTCGGCGATCTGGCTTCGGCTAAGGCCTATGTCGAGAAGACGGGCGCGCCGATCGTCATCAAGGCCGACGGCCTCGCTGCCGGCAAGGGCGTCACCGTCGCCATGACGCTTGACGAGGCGCGGGCCGCGCTCGACGCCTGTTTCGACGGCTCCTTCGGCCAGGCCGGCGCGGAAGTGGTGGTCGAGGAGTTTCTCGTCGGCGAAGAAGCAAGTTTCTTCTGCCTATGCGACGGCACCACCGCGCTGCCCTTCGGTACCGCGCAGGACCATAAGCGCCTCAGTGACGGCGACACCGGCCCGAACACCGGCGGCATGGGCGCCTATTCGCCGGCCCCGGTGATGACGCCGGAGATGATCGACCGCACCATGCGCGAGATCGTCGAGCCGACCATGCGCGGCATGGCTGAAACAGGCGCGCCGTTTTCCGGCGTGCTGTTCGCCGGGCTGATGATCACTGACAAGGGGCCGAAGCTGATCGAATACAACACCCGTTTCGGCGACCCGGAATGCCAGGTGCTGATGATGCGGCTGAAGGACGATCTGCTCGTCCTGCTCAACGCCGCCGCCGACGGCCAGCTGGCGCACACCTCGGTGCGCTGGCGCGACGAGGCGGCGCTCACCGTGGTGATGGCAGCCAGGGGTTATCCCGGCACGCCGGAAAAGGGCTCGGTCATTCGCGGCGTCGAGGCGGCGGCAGGTGAGAGCGTCGAGATATTTCATGCCGGCACCGCCATAAACGGCGGCGCACTCGTCGCCAATGGCGGTCGCGTGCTCAACATCACGGCGACCGGCCGTACCGTCGGAGAGGCGCAGAAGAAGGCCTACGCCGCGCTCGACCGGATCGACTGGCCGCAAGGCTTTTGCCGCCGCGACATTGGCTGGCTGGCAGTGGCGCGCGAGCAGTCGAACTGACGCTTAAGGCGGGCCTCGAGCTCAACGCAGGCCCCGATCGAATCCGGTCGAGACGCTGCTGACCGCATCGGCGGCGGGGGCAATTGCAGACACCGATGCCAGGCGCTCTTCGTTTCGCGTCCAGGCAACATATTCGGCAATCCCGCGCGGAAGGCTCGGCGCGGTCTTGGCCGTAGGCGTTTGAAAGCCGCTGCTGAATTTGGCCAGGCGCCTTCTGAATACCGCGACCAGTTGCTCGAGGCTCGGGGGTGCTGCCACAGTGGCGTAGGTCATGGCAGTGCCGGCGAGCCCGGCCTCGCGTGAGAGCGGCACCGGTATCGAGGCGAGGTAATCCGGCTGCACGTCGATCAGGCCGCCGAACGGCCACTGCGCGCGCAATTCCGTCGCGTTCATCGGCGCGACGCTGACGTCGATATCGTTGGGTGTGCCCGCGACCCGGTAAGGACAGCGGAACCGGCCGCAATTGGCTCGCGCCGAAAACTGCCAGAGCGCATAGCCCTGCCAGTTGCCCATCGGAAAATGCACATCGATGTCTGGCTTGTAGCGCGCATACCACAGCGGCAGCCGGGACAGGAGCGGGTATTTATACTTGTTGCCGGCGATATGCCTGGCCGTCGTGCCGTTGGTGTAGAGCACCGGAAAGCGGCCAACCCGACGATGCACATGGCGCACGAATTCCTCGGCATCCTCGAGCGACATCCACTGCGTCGGATCATCGTCCTCGATATCGAGGGCAAGCAGGTCATCCGGCCCGGGTTTCACGAAATTGATGAAATTATTGGCCTGTCCCACGGGGTTGCCGGGCCGGGCGAGATGATAGGCACCCCATTTCAGGCCCAGCGCCTTGGCCACCACCTTGCGCGTCTGGAACAGTTCCTGTGCCATCGCATGGCGCTTCCAAAGCGTCTTGCACAGCCGCATCTCGGTCTCGTCGCCGAAACAGAAATAGGGTGGCGGCATTCCGTCGGATGCCTTGTTGATGAAGCCGACAAGACGCTTGTCGGCGGCTAGCCGGGTCCAGTCGATGGAGTTGTATTCGTAGGCGTCGACGACCAGCGCCCGGTCCGCATCCTTCCACGGTTCGGAGAAATCCGAGGCCTTTGCCGGCGTCAGCGCCAGGGTCATCGCGGCGACAAGGAGAAGCGCTGAGCGGATAAGAGGGTGCGCCGGCGTTTTCAAACAGCAGGTCCTTGCTGGCCAAAGCCCAATCCTGAGCCGCCATGGTTAAGGAAATGCTTCGGGTGCCGAGGGGGCGAGTTGGAGCGCAGGCGAAGGGACCCTTGGTGCTCCTCTAGAGGAAAGCGATGGTTGCGATTGTCAGCCAAATAGTTTCAACGCTGTTGCTATGGGCAGGAACAGTGATAGCGGGCGGCTCTGAAATGAGGTGAAGCCATGTTTGCGATAAAACGCGACCGCCTGGTCATCCTTTGCATCGACAATCAACGCGAAGGCTGCCGGGGCAGCGCCAACGCTGCGTCGTAGCGCATCCACGATCAGCGCCGACCCGATCCGCCGCCCCTGGTATCGGGCATCGACGGCCAGCCTGCCGACCAATATCGCAGGCAGGACCGGGTAGCGTGGCAGATGTCTTGTCTGTTCGTCAGGCAAGGACGCGATTGGTATGCTCGACGCCGCCAAAGTGTAGTATCCGGCGATCGCGCCGCCATCGCGATCCACGGCAACGAAGCAATTGCCGACTCGGCGTTTGACATCTTGGCTGGCTTGCTCCCGGATATAACGGTCGAGCGCCGACACCCCACAACTGAAAGCCTTGCGATCATGCGATCCGCCGAGCGGTTCGATGATGACGGCGAAATTCACCGGGATTCGATGACAAGGCGCTTGTGGGCGTCGGCAGCTTTGCGAAGTGCTTCATTGGGCTCGGGCGGATTGAGAATTGCCTCCATCATGGCGCGCTGATCCTCGACGGAAATACGCATGATGGTGGTGCTCTCGATGGTACGCTGAGCCGCCTCTTGAGCGGCAGCGACCACGAAGTCGCTGACGCTGCGGCCCTGGATTTCGGCGGCGCGTTTCACCACGTCCAGAATATCCGGCGAAATACGAGCTTCGAGACGAGCGGTACGCGTTTGTTGGTTTGGCACTATCTTCACCCCTGATGGACGACTTGTACGGGAATTAGCCGTACAGATCAAGTGCATGGTCCGACTTGTAATTTTGAGGCGAGGCAGCAACTGCAAAATCCGCGTGACAAAAGTTGACGTTTACGTAAAAAGAAGATGGGCTGACAATTCCAAAAGCAGATGGTTTTGCGTCGGCGCGGGTCTTAAGTTGACCCGCTGGGCTGAGGAGGAGCGAAGGCCATGTATCGGGCACCGGTCGAGGAAATCGCCTTCACCCTGAAACATGTCGCCGGCCTGAAGCCGGCGCTCGATGCCGCCATCTTTGGCGAACTCGGCGAGGACCTCGTCGACGCCATTCTGGCAGAGGCCGGCCGCTTCGCTAGCGAGGAGGTGGCGCCGCTCTATGCGGTCGGCGACCGGCACGGCGCGGTGCTCAACGGCGCTGCCGTCACTACCCCGCTCGGCTGGAAAGAACTTTATCGCCGCTGGATCGGCGGCGGCTGGAATGCGCTGTCCGCGCCGGAAGCGTATGGCGGCCAGGCGCTGCCGACCATGCTCGGCGTCGCCGCGCTCGAAATGTGGAACTCCGCCTCGATGGCGTTCGGCATCGCCCCGACGCTGACCATGGCCGCGGTCGAAGCACTCGACAAGCATGGCTCGCAGGCACTCAAGGCCAGATATCTGGAAAAACTGGTCTCCGGCGAATGGATGGGCACCATGAACCTGACCGAGCCGCAGGCAGGCTCGGATCTGAATGCCTTGCGAACCCGCGCCGAACCGGCCGGCGACGGCACCTACCGCATCTTCGGGCAAAAGATATTCATCACCTATGGCGAGCACGATTTCACCGACAACATCATCCATCTGGTGCTGGCGCGGCTGCCGGACGCGCCGCCCGGCACGCGCGGCCTGTCGCTGTTCCTGGTGCCGAAATTCCTGGTTGGCGACGATGGCGCGCCGGGCGCACGCAACGACGTCTTCTGCTCCGGGCTGGAGCACAAATTGGGCATCCACGCTTCGCCGACCTGCACCATGATCTATGGCGATGGCTTCGAAGGCAGCAGGCCCGGCGCGATCGGCTGGCTGGTCGGCGAGGAGAACAAGGGCCTCGCCTGCATGTTCACCATGATGAACAATGCGCGCCTTGCCGTCGGCATGCAGGGCGTGGCGGTCGCCGAGGCGGCGACGCAGAAGGCGCTCGCCTATGCAAACGACCGCCGACAAGGCAAGGCGGCGAGCTATCGCGGTGCCGGCATGGCGCCGATCGTGCATCATCCCGACATCCAGCGCAGTCTTCTGACCATGAAGGCGCTGACCCAGATTGCCCGCGCCATCTGCTATTCCTGCGCCCACGCCATCGATCTCGCGTCGCAGAGCGAGGATGCAAAGCACTGGCAGGAGCGCGCCAATCTTTTGACGCCGCTGGCCAAGGCATTTTCCACCGATGTCGGTGTCGAGGTCGCCTCGCTCGGGCTGCAGGTGCATGGCGGCATGGGGTTCATCGAGGAGACGGGGGCCGCAGCACTTTATCGCGACGCGCGCATCGCGCCCATTTACGAAGGCACCAATGGCATCCAGGCGATCGATCTGGTGACGCGCAAGCTGCCGCTCGCCGGCGGCCGGCATGTGCATGGCTACATCGCCGAACTTAAGACCGTCGCCGATGCGGTGCGAGCGTCGAACCTCGAAGGCTTCGGCCGCACCGCCGATCGCCTCGACCAGGCGCTCGACGACCTGTCACAGGCGAGCCGTTTCCTGCAAGACCTGCAAGCCGAAGGCCGTTCGGACGAGGCGCTGGCCGGCGCCACACCCTATCTCAGGCTGATCTCGCTTACCGCTGGTGGCGCCTATCTGGCGCGCGGCGCGCTTGCCGACCAAAACCGCATCGGGCTGTGCCGCTTCTTCGCCGAAAACCTGCTTGGCGAGGTGGGCGCGCTCAAGGAGCGCGTCATCGGCGGCGCCGACAGCCTTGCCGCTGCCGGCAAGGCGCTGATTTCAGCCTGAGGTTCGCAACGCCCGAAATTCACAAAGGCCCGAAATTCACAAAGGACCAATCCGTGACAGACCACATCCTCGTCGAACGCCAGGGCGCCATCCAGATCATCCGCATCAACCGTCCGGACAAGAAGAACGCCCTGACCCGCGCCATGTACGCGACGATGTCGGCGGCTCTTGCCGGCGGCGACGCCGATCCGGCGATCCGCGTCCATGTCTTTCTCGGCGCGCCCGGCGCCTTCTCGTCCGGCAACGACCTTGCCGATTTCATGGTCGTCGCCTCGGGCGGCGAAGGCGGTACCGAGGTCTGGGATTTCCTGATGGCGCTGGCCAAGGTGGAAAAGCCGATGGTTTCCGGCGTCGACGGCATTGCGGTCGGTATCGGCACCACGCTCAACCTGCATTGCGACCTGACCTTCGCCACGCCGCGCACAATATTCCGGACGCCCTTCGTCGACCTCGGCCTTGTGCCGGAGGCCGGTTCGAGCCTGCTCGCACCGCAGATCCTCGGCCGGCAAGGCGCCTTCGCGCTGCTTGGCCTCGGCGAGGGCTTTTCGGCCGAGCGGGCGAAGGCCGCCGGGCTGATCTACGAGGTGGTCGAGGAGGAAGAACTCGAGGCATCGGTATTGGCGGCGGCGGGCCAGATCGCTGCCAAACCGCCGCAAGCGCTGAGGATCGCGCGCGACCTGATGCGCGGCTCGCGCGAAGACGTTGTCGAGCGCATCGGCCAGGAAAGCCAGCATTTCCGCGAGCGGCTCAAATCCGACGAGGCCCGCGCGGCCTTGACGGCCTTCATGACCAGGAAAAAGGCCTAGACCATCTGGCCTTGTCTGGCATCGTGAACCCGCCGGCAGCAACCGGCGGGTTTCTTGCCATGATCTCTTTATCACATCGCCATTTTTTTACATTCGGCCTGGGCCTTTGCCGAAGACGTGTCGATCATGAATGTCTTGCCTTTGGCGTCGGTCATCAACATCATGCAATGCTTGATCGGTTTCGCCATTTTCATCATTTCGGCGCTCATCTTCGCGTCGGGCATCATGGTGCCCATATGTCCATCGGGCATGATCGCCATGACCTCCCCACCCTTCATCACTGTCATTGTCCCCATCGCGTCCTCCGCAAAGCCTTGCGAAGCGAAAAGGCAGGCAAGACCGGCCATCGTGACCAACCTGAGTGAATGCATTGCTTCCTCCTGAATTTGCGCCAGCGGCGCGTTGAGCCCTTCCCTGGTTCGTTCCGGCAAGCTGGAACGTTTCACGCACACGAGATCGTGATAGTGGGAATTGGAAGCACAAGGTCTCTGTAGCCCGGGGAGTTCTGGGTTGTTCGGCGCAGGCGCCATGGCCTGACCTGGGTGCCAAGCGACTCACAAGGCCTGGGGCACCGCTGGGCGGCGTGCACATTCCCTTGGTTCACTATGCATGGTTCGTCAGGAACCATTCAACCGTCACCGGTGCTCGGTCGCGATCCGGATGCCGAGCCCGATCAGCACCATTCCGGTCACGCCCTCGATGACGCGGCGGATCGACGGCCGGCGCAGGAAATCGCCTGCCTTGGCGACGACCGTTGCGTAAAGCGTCAGCCAGGCAAAGGTCATGACGGCGAAGACTGCCCCCAGGCCGAGCAGCGCAGTGAAGGTCGCTCCACCGGGGGGCACGAATTGAGGCAGAAGGCTGGCGAAGAACACGGCCATCTTCGGATTGCCGAGATCGCTGATCAGGCCTTGGCGAAAGGCGTTTGCTGCCGTCAGCCGCCGTGCTGGTGTGGTGAAAGCCGCCTCGTGCTGTTGGGGCGGCCGTAACGCATCCTGCAGTGCCTTGACGCCAAGATAGACGAGATAGGCAGCACCGGCATATTTGACGGCAAGAAACAGTGGCTCCGAAGCGACAAGCAGGGCGACGATGCCGGCGCTGGTGGCCAGTGCCCAGATCGTCTGGCCGCTGGAGATGCCGATCGCCGTGAACACGCCGCCTGCGCGTCCGCCAAGCAGCGTGTTTCGAATGGTGATGGCGGTATCCGGCCCGGGTGTTGCGAGCACGACAAACGAGACGCCAAGGAACGCCAGAAACAAGCTCATGGATCACTCCTGAGATCGAAGCAGCACATTGTGCCGCATCGTTTTCTACGGATAAAGCCTCACCTTGTCCCAGCCACCCTCGGCGTTGCGTGAAAAGACGACACGGTCGTGCAGCCGGAACGGACGGTCGTGCCAGAACTCGATGGTTTGCGGCACGATGCGGAAGCCCGACCAGTGTTTTGGCCGCGGGATGTCGCCGATCGCGTGGCGCGCCGTATATTCGGCAACCGCCTTTTCCAGCGCGAAGCGGCTTTCCAGCGGCCGCGACTGTTTGGAGGCCCAGGCGCCGATGCGGCTGCCGCGCGGGCGGGTCGCGTAATAGGCATCGGCTTCGGCATCGGTGACGATCTCCACCGGGCCGCGCGCCCGCACCTGCCGGCGCAACGATTTCCAGTGGAAGCAAATCGCCGCTTTCATGCTTCCAAGAATCTCGCGGCCCTTGGCGCTCTCGAGATTCGTGTAGAAGACAAAGCCGCCCTCGTCGAAGCCCTTGAGCAGCACCATGCGCACGTTCGGCATGCCCTCGGCGTCGACCGTCGCCAGCGCCATTCCGTTGGGGTCGTTGATCTCGCTCTTCGTAGCGTCGTCGAGCCACGACGCAAAAAGCCGGAACGGCTCCGCCGCCTCGGTAAAGTCACCGCTTGTTAACCCGGTTTCGCTCATAGTTTTCCCAAATTTGTCGCCGGCTGGGGAGATTGCCGATTGTCGCGTATCGCGCAAGCTTTTGACAGTGGGCAATGGGGCGTTATCGCTTCGGCCAGCGTCAAAGCCATGATCGTGACAATCATTCTTCCGCTTGCCGCCTGTGGCGGGGGCGGCTTCAGCCTGGAGCAGGCGGAGGTGGACCGCTCGATACTGACCTCGAGCACGCCGGCCTCAGTCACGCCGCTCGATCAGGATCGTGCTTCCGACCAGGCTACGATCCGCAATGCCGTGTCCTCCGCCGACGTCGAACAACTGGCCGGGCAGGCCGTTCCCTGGGCGAATGCCGACACCGGCTCGCGCGGCTCCATCACCGAGCTCGCGGAATTCAGGGTTAACGGCGAGACATGCCGCCGCTTCACTGCGTCACGCGAAAGCTTCGACGGCGTCGCGCTGTTCAAAGGCGAAGTATGCCTGGCTGGCGGCAGCGCATGGCGAATGCAGGATTTCAAGGCGCTCTGATTTTCCGCCGGTGATATAGTGGTAAGCCACTGGAATTTCTTCCTATGCGAGCGCATATAGGAGGCGATCATGGAACCACTCCTTCTCCAGGGCAGTAAGCATGCGCGACCCCTATGAGGTGCTGGGCGTTGCCAAGAACGCATCGGCCAAGGACATAAAATCGGCGTACCGGAAGCTCGCCAAGAAGTATCACCCGGACCAGAATCCGGATCCCAAGGCAAAGGAGCGTTTTGCCGCCGCCAACCAGGCTTACGAGATCGTCGGCGACGAGAAGAACCGGGCGGCTTTCGATCGCGGCGAGATCGACGCCGAAGGCAAACCGCGGTTCCAGGGGTTTGAGAGTGCGGCCGGCGGCGCCGATCCTTTCGCCGGTTTCCGCCGGCAGCAAGGGCCGGGCGGCGCGCATTTTGAATTCCGCACCGGCCGTCCCGGCGGTGATCCGTTCGACGGCAACAGCGACATCTTCAGCCAGATCTTCGGCGATGCTTTCAGCCAGCAGCGCGGTGCCGGCACGGGCGCCGGCCGCCGGATGCCGACCGCAGCCGACCTCAACGTGACGCTGGACGTCACCATCGAGGAGGCCGCAACCGCGGAGAAGGTGACGGCGATGTTCCCCGACGGCCGCAAGATGGCGGTCAAGTTGCCGGCCTATGTCGAGGACGGTCAGACCATCCGGTTGAAAGGCCAGGGTGAGCAAGGGCCGGGGCAGCCGGGCGATGCACTGGTCAAGATCCGCTTTCGCCGGCACCCTCGCTACCGCGTCGAGGGCCGCGACCTGCATGTCGACCTGCCGGTGGGGTTGGCCGATGCGGTGCTTGGCGCCAAAGTAGCGGTCGAAACCCCGACGGGCAGGATTGCGGTCAACGTCCCTCCTTGGTCGAGCTCGGACAAGGTTCTGCGGCTGAAGGGCAGGGGCCTGCCGGAAAAGGCCGGCGGTCACGCTGATCTCTACGCGCATGTGCGGCTGATGCTGCCGGAAGGCGGCGATGCCGAGCTCGAGGCGCTGATGCGCCGGCGAAAGGGATGACGGTCGAAAGGCCAGCGCTTGATACCATGTGTGAAAAGCGTGCCCTCCGCGGTGGGCATGCCCGCGACCATACGATCACAATGGAAAGGGAACCTCGTGGATGGCCTGGGAAACTGATGGCCTCAAACCTAGGCGCACAGGAACGTCATAGAGCCTGCCGCCGCCCAACCGGGGCTTGGTAGGACGAAGTCCAGGTACAAACACTCGTGCAACAGGCGATTCAGCGTTGTGCGTCAGGTTAACCGCAAAGATCTCAAGTTCGTGCTCGCGGCAGATGTCGAGGCAATAGTTCCAATCCAGTCGCAGCTCGACTGACGAGGCCTGAACTGCTGAATTGCCGGACAGGTGAGGACGGCGGTGAATGTTCTCATCCATGTGCCACCGGTAGAGGTGCAGCGCGCCGGGGGTAAAGGCCGCCGTGCCGGACACGTCGGCGTTCCGTTTGAGCAGGGCAAGGTTCGCCTCACATTCTGCAAGTTCCCCCACCGCGCGCCGGGCCGCCTCCGACATGGATCGTCCGGCCGCGAATCCGAACGCCATCGCGCCACCCCCGACGTGATGAGAAATTGCAGCGACAATGGGGATGGGCAGGTCAAGCGTCAGGAGCAGAAGCCGCAATTCGCGGTTCTGCGTCAGCAGCCAATCAGCGTATTGGGACGCCAGTCCATCCGACAGCGAAGTCAGGTCTATCCGAGGCAGAACCAGCCGATTGTACCACCATATGGCTGTTGCATCGCGCTCCACGACTTCGCAGAAGCCGCGCACGACCGCGTCCTCTATGCTCGATCCCCTCGCAAGACCATTGGAGTCAGCCGGGGGCAGACCTGATGACTCATCGTTGGGATACCCAAGAAAGCACAATCCCGCAGGCACCCAGGCCTGGCTCGTGCTGAAGCGCGGATCACTCCGGATCCAGTCCAGCGGCTGCGACCTGTGCCAGCGGATCGGGACCGCGCGGCTATCATCGACGTTTTTGTTCCAATGCAGCCGCTCGCAATACTGCGCATCACTGAAAAGTGTGAGTGCAGGCGGCTCGATCACGCGCCCGCGCAATTCGCCGGCGCGGGCGCGTGAGAGTCGCTCATGAGGGATCATCTGGGCGAAATAGGTTTCATCGGCCTCATACCCGCAGGCGGTTGCCGCCTCCTGGGTGGTGTTGCCCCACCCTGACACAAAACGAGAAGGTCTGGCCCCTCGTACGGGACCGACCGCGACCGTGATCGGGCATCCGAGCGTGGGATCGGTGATCACGATGGGGCCGTAAACCAGGCTTGACCCGCCGGCCCCTGCCTCGGACGCCTGCCGCTCCGGCATTATGGACCCTTCACCCAAGCACGGCCCTCACTGTTCAATCCTCTACACCAAATGCTCATTCGCACGCTGACACGCACTGGAGTATGATGCAAACTCCTGCGAGGCGCTTCGATATCGTCAAGCCGACGTTGAACATAATATAACCCGCCGAGGGAGAGAATGAACGCGGGCGACAGCAATCTTCAGCGACGTCTGACGGCTATCCTGGCTGCTGACATGGTCGGTTACTCGTCGCTGATGGCCCGCGACGAAGAGCGCACCTTCGCGCTCGTCAAACATCTCATGCAGGACGAAATAGAGCCTAGGATCACGCAGCACCGGGGACGGGTTGTGAGAACGACCGGAGACGGGATGCTCGCCGAGTTTCCGAGCGCTTTCGGAGCCGTGCAGTCAGCAGTGGAAGTCCAGGAACTGCTTGTCGGCCAGTCTTCGGGGAAGGCCAGCCAGGAAATTTTCCTCCGGATTGGGATCAACTTCGGTGATATCATTGTCGATACCGATGGCGATGTGTTTGGAGATACCGTCAACATAGCCGCGCGCCTGGAACAGTTCGCCAGCCCGGGCGGTATCTGCCTTTCCGGAAAGGTGCACGACGAAGTTCGCGACAAAATTCATCTTCCGTTTGAATATTGCGGCGAACAGCATCTCAAGAACATTCCACGCCCGATTTCCGTATACTCGTTGTTCCAAAAGCCCAAAGGGCTGCCGCCTGCATCGACTGCGCAGGTGGCTGGTCCGAGCAAGCCCTCCATCCTCGTTCGCCCGTTCAAGAGCGCGGGCGACGTCCAACCCTATTTCAGTGGCGGCTTCACCGAAGACATCGTCACGGAACTGACGCGCTTTACTCAGCTTACGGTTGCGTCCCATTATACGTCGACGCGGCTCAAGGATGTGGACCTGGTCGCGGATAACGGCGTGGATTTCGTCATCGAAGGCGGGATCCGCCGCATGGGCCGGCGAATGCGCATTACATGCGAGCTGGTCGACGCAACCTCGGGTGAGTGCTTGTGGGCCGAGCGCTACGACGGGGACGAGCAGGACATCTTCGATGTCCAGGACGAACTGATCGGGAAGATCGTCGGGACCGTTATCGGCCGTCTTACGGCCGCAGGCGCCGAGAAGGCGCGGCGTAAACCACCTGCCAATCTCGCGGCCTATGAGTGCGTGCTCCGGGGCAATGCCCTGCCCCTGGGCGACATCGCGGCCGAAATGGAGGCTCGACAGTGGTATCAGCGAGCGATCGAGCTCGATCCATCCTACGGGCGCGCGTACGCCAAGCTCGCCCACTATAAACAGCTTGAATGGTTTCGCGACATGGGGCCGTCGGATGCGGTGCTTGCCGAGGCTTATGACATCGCCAAAAAAGCGGTGGCGCTTTCCCCCAATGATCCAGTCTGCCTGAACATACTGGGCTGGGTGCTCCTCCACCGTCGTGATTTCGACGTCGCATCTCAGCTATACACACGCGCGCTCGAACTCAATCCGCACGATCCCGAGCAGGTCTCCTATCAAGGGACTTATCAAACATTTGCCGGCGAGCCCCAAAGTGCCTTGGACTGGTTCGAACGGGCGCGAGTGCTCGATCCCCTGTACGAGCCTTCATGGTATTGGCCATTCCGCGGTCTTGCCCATTTCATTGCCCACCGTCCGGACAAGGCAGTTGTCGATCTGGGCCGCTCGTCCACCATGCCGACCTGGGTCAAGGTCTATCTGGCTGCAGCGAACGCCCTGCTTGGCCGAAGCCAAGAGGCGAAGAGCTACACGTTGCTGGTTCTGCGTGGTGCACCGGAGTTCTCCGGGCGGCGGTTCGCCACCAAGGAACCTTACAAGCTGGACGGAGACCGCAACACGCTGCTCAACGGCATGCGGGAAGCGGGATTGCCCGAGTAGGGGCTGGCGACTATCTGCAGCCGAAGAGCACGGCCGTGGCTAGCTCGTCATGGTAGTGCCTGCCCTGGGCATATTTGTGATAGTCGTGGAGATAATCGATCAGATCGCCGCGGGTCAGGACCCCCCTCGGCACCTGGGGCACCACCACATTGATCAAGTTCGGTTCGTCTACGTGAACTTCGACAGACACTCCCGTTTCCACGATGTCTTCCAGCACGATCTTGAGATCACGCTTCAGGTCCGCATAGGCGACAGCATCCGGGATCGCGTCGCCCCCGTCGAGAGGGTCATCCTCGTATTTTATGGGCTGCCCATTTAGATCTTCTATCGTCAGTGTCTGCGAATGTGGCGCTGTTCCGGCGGCGGCGGTCCGGACCCTGATGTTGCCGATGGCACGGCCTGCTTCCGGCCGAAGCCTGATAGTATCACCGACGGCGAAAATCTGCCGATCAATGGTAATTGTTAGGGGATCTGTTGAATCCATGGACAAGATACGTGATGAGGCCGGCAAAAGCTTGAGCCAGGCCCCTACGATCGCTGCGCCGATCTCTTGGACTTGCCGACCTGGCTTCAATTCTGCCCTGGGCATCGCCGAGGCTCCCCTCCGAGGTCAATGCAAATAGCCTAAACGCATTTTGCATCTGTCGCAAGCAATGCGCAGGCGGCATGCTCGCATCGACTCGATGTTTTCATGGACAGAAAGCCGTATTGGGAGCATTCTGATCCTCGCGGTATCAGTAACGACAGCCGGAGGGTGTACGAATGATACTTGCTCAACTTCGTGTGCTGTTGCTCGGCTGTCTCCTCGCCGTTGTCGGAACAGTGAGACCGGAAGCGTCAAGCGAGGAGGGCCTCACCGACAGCGGTGACATCGAAAAGACTTTCATCGTCGACATCGCCAGGGCGGCGGAGTTACGCAAGGATATCGGCGCGCTGAACAAGTTCATCGCAGGCAAGGGCAAGCTGGAAGCGGTGGATATGCCGGATATCGGTATCAGCATCGTGACGGGGACCTTTTCCGAGAGCGAGATCGAAGAGCTGCGCTCCAGGGGATATGAGGAGCCGGATCCTTTCGTGGTGAACCTGTTCGATGGTGCCAGCTGCGAGGGGCCGGAACTCCTGGGCACCTCGCCGACTGCGGACGTTGTCCCTCCCAGCGTCTGCAGGGTCGTCGGGTCACCACAGCCGGTGGCTTCAGGATCGCCCACCGTATGGATCATCGACAGCGGAGTGGATTGGAACGTTGTCACCGCCGGGCTCCTCAAGGTTCAGGAAGCCATCGATTGCACGAGCAGCCCATGCCAGACCGTGTCGAGCCTCGACGACACGGTAGGGCACGGGACGATGGTGGCAGCAGTTATCGGCGGAAAGCGCGTCAAGCAGGGCGACCAGTATATAGGTCTGGTTGGTGTCAGCCCCGACGCCCCGCTCAAGATCGTAAAGGCCTTCAGTAAGCTGAAGACCGAAATTTTCGGCCCGCCTCTTCTCGCGCTTCGCTATGTTCGGGACAACGCGGTTGCCGGGGATATTCTGAACGTGAGTTGGGGTGCATTATATCTGGAGAGCACCAGACGCGGAAGCACGTTGCAAGATCTTAAATTTCTCGACGCCCTTCTTTATCAGATCGCCGACCGTCAGGTGCGCGTTGTGATAGCTGCGGGCAACCCCCGGGAAGACGAAGAGGGTCCTTGGGTACAGTCTTATTTCCCGGCCAATGCAGCGACTTATTTTTCGCCTGTGACGACAGGAAACAAGGTGGGAGCGATATACAGCGCGTCGGCTTCCAACAGCGAATATATTCAGGTGGCAACTCCTGGGAAATGCCAAGGCATCAGCAACGCCTGGTGCGACACGCTATGGCGCAGGGGGGCATTCGGCGCGTCCTATGCTGAACCGGGCGTCAATGTCCTGTCACTGTGGAAGAGCCGAAAGAGCGGCAAGCTCCGGAGGAACATCTGTTCGGGCACATCTTTCGCAGCCCCGGCACTTGCCGGCCTTTTGGTTCGCAATGCGCAGCCGACGAACAAGGCTCTGACAACGGGAAGTCTTATTCCGAATACGGATCTGCTAGGGTATATGACCGCGGGTACGCCGGTGAACCCAAGTTCGGACGAGCCTAAATGCAACTGACCCGAAGGGCAGCGCTGCAAGGTTTGGCCTTGGCGTCCGCGTTCGGTAGCGTGCGTCTGGCTGGTGCCTCGCTTGTGGACGAAGATCCTCGCCTTCTGCTCGTCCACGTGCGTGGCGGACTCGATGCATTAGCTGCCGTGCCGCCCTACGGCGATCCGCATTTTGCCTCGGCGCGCGGGCCCCTCGTGCCTTTCCCGAACTCCGGCGTCGCCGAGATGCTCAAGCTCGACGGGCTCTTCGCGCTTCATCCGGCGCTCGGGCCCCTTCTGCCCTACTACTCGTGCGGCGAGTTGCTCATCGTGCCCGCGACCGCAATTCCGGATGCGGGCCGGTCCCACGCGGCCGCCCAGGCGGCGCTGTTCGACGGCGATATCGACGGCGGCAGCGCCGGATGGCTCGACCGCGCTTCGTCTGTACTGTCGCGCCGGCAGAAGGCGGTGTGGCGGGCCAGACCGGCCGATCGATCGATGGACATGCTGGCCGATCTTGCGCTGGCCAATCCTCGGCTCGACTTCGTCCGCCTCTGCGCCGAGGGCACTTGGCCGTCCGGCGCAAAGACCAGCGAAAGCCTTCTGGAACAACATGCCGCATGCGACGCGGCTCGCTTCGGCGACGCGGCCAGGAGCGCGGCGCTTGCCCTGTCAGCTACGGGCGGACCGCGGATCGCGATGCTCGAGGTGGCCGGCTTCGACACGCATGTGGCGCAGGGAGCGGACTTCGGAAGGCTGGCGCGGAGTTTGAATGGGCTGGCGCGGGGCCTCATTGCATTTGCCCAAGCGTCCGGGCCTGCCTGGAACAGGACGGCGGTGCTGGTGGTCACGGAGTTCGGCCGTTCCGTGGTGCCCAACACCGACGGCGGCACTGATCACGGCGTCGCGAGCGTCACATTGTTAATGGGTGGCGCCGTTGCCGGCGGGCGAGTAGGCAATCGCTGGCCCGGTCTTGCTCGAGACCTGCTTCATGGCGGAACAGACTTGGCTGCTACGACGGACGTACGATCGATCATAAAGGGCGTGCTGACGGAACACCTGCATCTTTCTGACCGAGCAGTGGCTAAAATTTTCCCAGGTGCTGCCGGGATACCGGCGGTGCGTGGACTGTTTATCAGGAACCGTTGTCCAGGCGGAGACTGCTTCGATGTGATCTCCAGCGCGGTTTAGCTTCTTATCCGCGTTTTCGTCGGCTACGGGGCGCATCGAACTGCAATACGCGACGCCTAATCTTAAGTGGCCGCTTCTGGGAAGCTTCCGGAATGACGGATATTGTGAAGGGTTTCGAATGCCGGCCTACAGCGCGGTCGCCTATAATGTCCGGTTTAAGGCAATGGCCGAGCTAGCTTGAATGCCCGAGACGGGGCGCAAAGCGGTCGTCCACGGCTCAAACCATGGACGTTGTCTTGGGTCATGGCGTGACTTCGGCTGGCTAACGAACTTCCCCCAAAGGGTCATCTTCCGCCGTGCCACACAGATACTAAGTGTCCGATCTTTCCACTGGCCCACGACTGCAAGGTCAACGTGCTACAGCATTCTTTGCGCGTCCAAAGGATGCGCGGCTCTGTAGACCAACGGCTTTGTCCCCCGAACTGTCCGCTTTGAACGCTTGAAGGGGCACTGTGGCTGTGCGATAGGCACTCCACAACGTAGAGAACCTTGCGGAGAGCGCTGACATGGCGGGTGGACGGGGCCTTATGGCCGGCAAGCGCGGCCTTATCCTTGGCATCGCCAACAATCGCTCGATCGCTTATGGCATCGCCAAGGCCTGTGTAGACCATGGCGCCGAGATCGCGCTGACCTATCAGGGCGAGGCGTTCAAGAAACGCGTCGAGCCGCTCGCGGCGGAACTGGGCGCGCATGTCGCCGGCCATTGTGATGTGACCGACCCGGCCAGCCTCGATGCGGTGTTCGCCGATATCGCCAGCCATTGGGGCAAGCTCGATTTCCTCGTCCACGCCATTGCCTTCTCCGACAAGGACGAGCTGACCGGCCGCTATGTCGAGACGACGCGCGACAACTTCCTACGCACAATGGATATTTCGGTCTATTCCTTCACCACCATCGCCAAACGCGCCGAGGCGCTGATGACCGACGGCGGCTCGCTGCTGACGCTGACCTATTACGGCGCGGAAAAGGTAATGCCGCACTACAACGTCATGGGTGTCGCCAAGGCGGCGCTCGAAGCCAGCGTGCGCTATCTGGCCGTCGACCTCGGCGCCAAGAAGATCCGCGTCAACGCCATCTCCGCCGGCCCGATCAAGACGCTTGCCGCATCCGGCATCGGCGATTTCCGCTACATCCTGAAGTGGAACGAATACAATTCGCCGTTGAAGCAGACGGTCACGCAGGAGGAGGTCGGCGATTCCGGCGTCTATTTCCTGTCCGACCTTTCGCGCGGCGTCACCGGCGAGATCCATCATGTCGATTCCGGCTATCATGTTGTCGGCATGAAGGCGGTCGACGCGCCGGATATTTCGACGGTCAAGGACTGACACCACCGCCTGATCTCTTCCGGAAGACCTGATGTACCCGCTCGTCTATATCGTGCGCCACGGCCAGACGGCGTGGAACGCCGAGGCCCGGCTGCAGGGGCAGGCCGATACCGACCTCAACGAGCTTGGCCGCGAGCAGGCTAGCCGCAACGGGCGTAGGCTGGCCGAACTCATCGACAAGCCCGAAGATTTCGACTTTGTCGCCAGCCCGATGCGGCGCACGCGCGAGACGATGGAGCGCCTGCGCGCGGCGATGAAGCTCGATCCGCACACCTATCGTACCGAGCCGCTGCTCGTAGAATTGAGCTTTGGCGACTGGCAGGGTTTCACCTTTGCCGAACTCGAGGCGAACAATCCCGGTTCGACCAGGCAACGCCGCCTCGATAAATGGAATTTCCAGCCGCCCGGCGAGGGCGCCGAAAGCTATCAGATGCTGCTCGAACGGGTGAAGCCGTGGTTCGACGCGCTTGATCGCCAGACGGTCTGCGTGACCCATGGTGGCGTCATGCGCGCGCTGTTCCGTTTCGTGCTGGGAATGCCCGAACAAGATGCGGTCAGCATGGAAGTGCCGCAGGACCGCCTGCTCAGGCTGGACGGCCGGCGCCTGGAGTGGCTTTGAGGGGTCAAACTCTTAACGATCAGCCCCTTCTCAGGCATTGAAGGCAAATGGGGACGATGCAAGGTGACCCGACCTCCAGGTGGCGAGCCCCGAATAGCCGCTTCGCGCCGCATTTCGGTCATAGGATCAGCTCGCCGCGTCCTGAAAGCAGATGAGGTGGATGGCTCCCGCTCCCGGCATCTGAGTGCCACAGTGGGTTTGCTGTCAGGCAACCCGAGCAAAGGAGCCA